>NZ_JACVVM010000001.1 GCF_016751895.1 Candidatus Sarmatiella mevalonica
CTTGTTCCAATAGGTAAAGGATCACCAGCTTTATGAATTTTAAAATCATGATCCCTGCCTTTATATGATTTCGAAACATTGCGAATTTGTCCAAATGAATTTACCCTTATTTCTGTTTTAAACGTATACTTCCTTTTCTTGCCTGAAAAATATTCCCTCTGTTTTTTGATAGGCTTTTCTATTATTTGCTCAGTAACATCAATTAGCTGGGCCGCCTCTTCGTAACTTAATTCTCGATTCTTCTCAATTGCAACTAGACCAGCCATAAGCGGCTCTAGCTTCTTTATTATTATTTCAAACTTTTCTAGCTCCATGCCTTCTAGCCCCATGTCAAATAATCTTAAAAAAACTCTTGGATGTTTAGCAATTTTACTGTATCTTATCATTGTGTGTAGTCTCTTGTTGGTTAAAAATCAAGTTCTATACACGCTTTATAAAAAATATCAACCCCTCCCTGTAAGTAATTTCCAATTCTATATACTTACGCAAGAGGTCTACTGAAAGGAAAAATGACAAAAAGTTATAGCAATGATTTAAGAGAAGAAGTAGTAGAATATTTAGAAGCTGGGAATAGTTATGACCAAGCATCTGAATTATTTAAAATACCTAATTCAACCTAAATTACTATAATGCCAAATAATCTTAAAAAAATTCTTGGATGTTTCCTGATTTTTGTGTATGATATTGCCATATATGAGGTAGTTTTGTGTTGAAATAAACTCCGTATATACCCTTGTCTTGAAAAATCAAGACTTCTTTCTATCATTAGGCGATATATTCTCACTTACGCAACAGGTCTACTATAAATCTTGCGTCAATTTCTACTAAATTCTTATCTGGATTTGCTATCACATACCCTTTTAAGGTAGCTATGTCTATCTTGCCCTTACTGCCCAATTTAGGCTTTGTTGCAACTTGTTTATCTTCTTTATAACGGATCCACCACCTATTTACAGCGCTCTTACTTACTCAAAATAATAACGCAGCTGAAGCTTGACTCTTTCCTGATGCAATATGTCTGATCACCCTAATTCTTATGTCCGTATTAAAGCCTTTGTATTCATTTTTTCATTTGAGCATACCACATATTATCCCTAATTCAAGTTAATTGACTATATATGCATCATGCCTCTTTCGAAACGCCACTCCTTCACATCAACGACGTTTGTCGATTCGAACCCCTTACGTTAACTCCATGTATACTCAACACCAAACTTCATTTCTCCTTACATTAGCTCCTCATGAGTGCATTTAGCAAGAGGTTCTTCACTCATTTTTCGTAAATTAGCGCTTGTCACGACCTACAAGACTGAAGCCATTAGCCTTCATACAGCAAGTAAACAAATCCTCATTTGTTTTTGTGTCACTCACGCTGGGCACAATCCATCTCCCTATTTTATAGGATTGCTGCGCTTTTTGTAGGCAACAATAGATCGCCTCATCCCTCTGCTGGACCGTCACCCCCTCTTTACTCCAGTTGCGCTGCCAGATTTTCTTAGCGCAACCAAAAAGAATAAGAGACAAAAAGAAAATTAAAAAAACTTTATGTAAAAAAACTTTATATATATTGTGAATATTATTGGACACGTTACGCTATATTATAAAATAAAACCTGTGTATATATGCAAATCCTCACCCCACACTCGTTCTTGATCTGAACGAGTTGCGCAAATGATTTGTTATTTACTTACCGACTACTTATCGATGACTTATCGATTATTTACTTACCGACTACTTTTTTGTTAATTGACGTTAGACATTTTATTAAAATAATAAACGCAACACGGAATAGATAGAAAATACAATATGATGCAAGCGGCAAGAGTATGCCAAGGATAGGTGATTATGCCTATGATAAACGCAAAGAAGAGAACTATGCAGTAGATAAGATATTTCGGTTGTATTCTACAATGCTTGATAATGAGAGTGGGCACGCGACTAATTACCAGCGCAGAAACAAACGAAGAATAACAGAAGATAAAAATAGAAGTTGTAGGCACAGCATTCATTTTTACATCACAAGCAAAATCAAAAATCATTGGAGCAAGCAAAAGAAGGGCGCCACACGGCGCAGGTACGCCTCTGGAGAAATATTTATCCTTTGATGTGAATTTATCAAGAAAAATTGCAGAATTGAACCGCGCGAGACGCAGTGCCATACACGAAACAAAAAGAAGCATAGCAGACCATAGCAAAAGATCGCTAGTTGTAGTTCCGTGCCACAGATATAAAACCAAAACCGGAGCTACACCAAAATTCACTAAATCACACAAAGAATCCAACTCAGCGCCGAATATACTAGTGCGATTCAACAACCTAGCTATTCTCCCATCTAATCCATCAATCATACCGCCTACTAAGATGCAGGTTACAGACTCATGCCATCTACACTCTATAGCAAGTCGTATAGAAGTCACGCCTATTAACAATCCCAAGATAGTAATCATATTAGGTAAAAGATAACTGAAAGGAATAGGCTTACTAAACGCAATCTTGTTAATTTTAAACATAAGGTTTTTATATGCAATACAGGAGATTAAAAAATAGAAAATCACAGTAAACACAGCACCTTTCAGTTACCAATGCTTATACTGACAGAGTTTATATCATAAGTAAAGAGGTAATCACAAAAACTCATAAAATATTATTACAACCCACCTCTCATTATCGCAGCAGTAAGAAAGTAATTTACGCCTAAATCATTAATCAAACGCCATTCTTGCTGCAAAAAACTATAAGATAGTCCAGTTAAATCTAATAATCGCATGTTGTATTTAGTAAACATTTCTACGATTTCAGATGGACGCAATAACTTAGCATAGCTATGAGTATTCTTAGGAATGATGCGTAAAATATATTCCGCCATCAGCACTGCGGTAAAATAAGACTTCGGAGTTCTATTAATCGTAGACAGCACAACAATACCGGCAGAATCTACTAATTGCGAAATCAGACCTACGAGATTCTGTGCACTTTGCACATGCTCTATCATCTCTAAGCACAATACCACATCAAAACACATTTTTAACTCTGCTAACCGAGAAAAGGTAATATAATTCACTTTAGAATTAGGATATTGTTTTTGAACAATCTTAACATGCCCTTCAGAAGCGTCAGCCCCAACCACATCATATCCCAAATTACTCAACGCCTCAGAAGCTAAGCCTCCACCACAACCTAAGTCTAATATTTTAATAGACCTCTTTCGAGAACGATTCTCGGCGGAACTTAATTCCTCAACCTGCACACGCAAGCAATAAGTAGCAATCATACGCTCTATATATTGAATGCGGATGGGGTTAATGCGATGTAAGGTTTTAAAACTACCGTTTACATCAAACCAATCATGCCCAGTGGCATCAAACTTCTTCACTTCATCTGAATTCAGGATATCAGCGAAATTTAAAAATGGCGCTTCATCTACGCTAGACATTAATTTTTATAACCATAGTTTTAGCAGTTTTAGCATGTATCAGTTGGCATGTACTAGTTAGTTTATGTAAATGCTGTTTAGTAAATATTTAAGCAATATTAAACATTTTATTTAATTCACCACTCTCATACATTTCAACAAAAATATCGCAACCACCAATAAACTGCGCATCGATAAAAATTTGTGGAATTGTTGGCCAATCTGTAAATTTTTTAATTGCAGATCTGATGTTCGGTTTTGAAATCACATCAATATAGGTATATTCAATACCTAAAGTCTTAGCAATATTAGTAATTTTAACTGTAAAACCACACGCGGGGCTTTCAGGAGTACCTTTAATAAAAAAAACCATTTTATTATTTTGAATGATAGAACGAATTTCATCTAATGCTAATGATTCGTCACTCATGTCCTTACTCGTCTCATCCTGCGTATTGAGAGGGGATTGAGCAATGAATTGATCGGAGTCAGCGGAGGTGTTGTGCATATCTATATATGTTTATATTGTGTTTATATTAATTAATAAAGGTAAGCAAATGGATGAAAAATAACTATATAACAATCAATGCTAAAGTCAGTTCACTATCTAGTTTATCGCATATTTACGTAATACGTTCTACAGCAGAACGCACTAAATGAAGAAGTGTATAGAAACTACCAAGAGAAATAAAATGAACTTCAGCCCAGAAACCAAGCTAACAGATGGGAAGATGAATGGCTCCCCGAGCTGGATTCGAACCAGCGACCGAACGGTTAACAGCCGTTAGCTCTACCGCTGAGCTATCGAGGAATAAACGCCATCGAGACTGAATGTATCATGTTTTTTTTTGAGCGTCAAGCAACTTAAGGGAAAAATATGTTATTTTTATTTTTTTCTCTGCAAGCCTTGAAAGCTGTGACTCTGAGTATTATAATATATATGTAGTTAGATTTGTGCTGCGCCCCTTTTTGCAAAAGTCTTCAATGAGATAGGCGTAAGCGTTAATTGCGCTATAATTAAAAATTATTTTATTATTTTTTTATTATTTAGTTGATCTTTGATTGATCTTTTAAAAAAGGCCTCTGTTATTTGCGTTTTTTCCTGAGTTGCCTTATCTATTTTTAAATATTTTAAATCTAAGAACCTATTAATTAAGCAATTTTTTAAGAATTTTTTAAGAGGTATAGTTTATGAATATGTTAGCATCCATAGATAATAATTGCTCTTCTAGCTTAGGTCTAACACATCTAGAAGGCTTAGGAAACTTAAATATTACTGAATATATTAGAAAAATTAATGCCATTCCATCTCTTTCTAAAGAAGAAGAATTAGATCTGTCCAATAAATATATTCAATTCGCTGATTTAAAAGCCGCCGCAGCGCTCGTTACGAGTCACTTAAAATTGGTAGTAAAGGTAGCTTTTGCTTATCAAAGCTCGGGGTTGCTCTTGTCTGACTTAATCTCTGAGGGGACCTTAGGCCTGATGCATGCAGTAAAAAAATATAAGCCAGATTTAGGTTTTAGACTTTCTACATACGCTACCTGGTGGATTAAGGCTTATGTGAAAGAATTTATTTTGCGCTCCTGGTCCTTGGTGAAGGTGGCTAGTACAGTGAGCCAGAGAAAGCTCTTCTTCAGTCTAAATAAAATTAAAAATAAATTGCGCCAAATACATTGCAGAGACATCGGGTATGATGATTTCCAAGAAATCGCAAAAAGTACTAATGCTTCTATAAGTGATATAGTAGAAATGGATGCTAGATTAAGTAAACGTGACGTTTCATTGGATGGAATAGTTTCTCATTCATCAGACGGCACTCCATGCAAATTAGTAGACTTGTTGCCATCTAACGCACCAAGCCAAGAAGCCGTAGTGATTGCGGAAGAAGAAACTGCGCTGCGCAAGGCGTTGTTACAGCAAGCCATCAACTCTCTGCATCCCCGAGAGGCTGAAATTTTTGTGGGGCGCATATTATCAAACCCCGCCTTGCCATTAAGGGAGCTGAGCGAAGCGCATGGTATTTCTAAAGAAAGAGTGAGGCAGATAGCAGAGAAAGCGCTAGAAAAGGTGAAGGCGTTCGTGCTATCCAACGCTTCGCATCTCCTGCATTCTACCGATAAATAGGCATTTGCAAATAGACCTCTTTCGAAACTCGCTCCTGAAAAACGCCGACTGTGTTTCGCTTTGAAACCATCACTTATGCTTTGTGCGCGCTCGAAGTTCCCCACCTTCACTCGTTTTTGCGTTTGTTTATGATTGAGCAGGTTTCGAAAGAGGTCCAATCAAGCTCATTGCAGATTGATTCGGCTGGTTGATTCGACCATTTATATCAGTAATACATCTAAAGGTTTTGTTTATGACTAGTGGTTTTTGTGTTTATATGTAATATGCGCAGCGCCCTGCCCTTATTCTCGCTCTTGCTTGTAGCGACATTGTTGTGTAGCTGCAAACCTATCGCAGATTTAACAGAAGTAGTATATAACGATTCATGGAGTAAGTCGGAATCTGACTCTAGCAACATACCGCTCACTCAGGAAAAAGGCGAAAATATCATGCATTTCGCCATCCAGAAATATGGGGAAAGCAATAAATATTCTTTAAAACTATATTGGCGCACCAATATGAACGAGAGGTTGTTTAGCGTTAAAAATAACCATCTGTCATTTCTTATAGACAAATCTGAAATTTATAATCTTGAGCCCATCACAGCACCAACCATCTTATCTTATAATCATGATAGAGGGCATGTTGAAGTCGCTGTCTTTGAGCTCACATTCGAACAAATCTATCGTCTCAGTTCAGCGAAAGATGTGCAAGTGCAAATCAAAAGCGCTACCCATTGTTCAAGCGCCGTTTTTAGTAGAAGAACTTTTATTGAATTCCGCGACTTCTTATCTTCTGCACATTTCTAATAGCACTTCAAACTTAATAGTGAATCAGAACTTAAAAAGTTAAACTAAATAGTAGACCTCTTTCCTAACTCTACTCCTGATGGCAACTTTGGCGACGCTGTCGATGCGCAAGTCCTCACGTACTTCAGTACGCTGCGGCTCTGTGCTTCGTATACTCCTCGCATTTGCTCATCAATGAGCGAGTTTCGAAAGAGGTCTAGTTAATAATTAGATAATCATCACAATTTGACTATTAAACATGAAACCTCTTTCCAAACCAGTTCATGATTAGACCTGTTGCGTAAGTGAGAATATATCGCCTAATGATAGGAAGAGGCCTTGATTTTTTAAGACAGAAGGTATATATGGAGTTTATTTCAACACAAAACTACTCCATATATGGCAATATCATACACAAAAATCAGGAAACATCCAGGATTTTTTTTAAGATTATTTGGCATTAGTTGCGAAGAATTTGATATTTTAGTGAAGAAACTTGAAGTATCATGAGCAAAGAAAGTCGTTGGCAAATACAAGAGGCCTGGTAGGTTTTATACTATAGTAATTTAGATTGAATTAGATATAATTTTTCGTTATAATGAAGGAAAAATGACAAAAAGCTATAGCAATGATTCAAGAGAAAAGGTAGTGTAGAATATTTAGAAGCTGGGAATGGTTATGACCAAGCATCTAAATTATTTAAAATAAGTGTATCAGCAATAGGAAGGTGGTACCGAAAATATAAAAAAGAAGGCAATTATCTTCTGGCCAAGTTGTAATTATGGACAATGCTTTTTTTCATAAATCTAAAAAGACAAAAGAATTGATTGAATCAGTAAATTGCAGAATCATTTTTTTGCCTCCATATTCACCAGATCTGAATCCAATAGAGAAATTTTGGGCTAATATGAAATGTTGGATTAAAAATCAAATTACTGAATTTGATCAATTATATGAGGCTATTTCTTATTTCTTTAAAATACCTAATTCAACCTAAATTACTATATCGTACTTACAGCACTCAAATGCAGATAGATTTTATGTTTGGGATCGATGTTTCGAGGGTATGCAGAATAATTAAAACTTTGAAACGATTGGTCGCGAAGTTGGTTGCGATAGAAAAAGATCGCGTCCTAAGCTATGAAGAGACTGAACAGTTAATAGATGTAACGGAGCAAATAATTGAAAGGCCTAGCAAGAAGCAAAAAGATTCTGGTAAGAAACGTAGGCACACGCTCAAGACTAAAACCCTACCACGGCAAGGTTCATGATTTTAAAATTCATAAACAAAAAGATCGTCTTCCGATAGATACCAATATTTATGCCGATTCCGGATATCAGGGGTTAAAGAAACTTTGCAAGAACGCCAAGACACCGATAAAAACACGAAAGAAAAAGCCCTTGAGTTACTGGCAAAAATATATATTGCTAAAAGACGTATAAAAGTTGAAAATATTATCGCTCAACTTAAAAACTTTCGCATTTTATCGAATCGTTACCGTAATAAATGCAAGGCTATTAATTTCAAGAATGGATTTTATAATAAAGCATTAGCGGCATAAAACACATCAGCTCTATACCTAACATACTCTGTATTTTTTAAGTTCATAACTACTTTCTTACTTACACAGCAGCTCTATTGACAAATGCGAGGAGCATACGAAGCGCAGAGCAGCAGCGTACATAAAAAGTATGTGAGGATATTCACACATCGACAGCGACGAAGCAGTTGCCATCAGGAGTAGAGCTAAGAAAGGGGTCCATTAAAAAAAGCAAAAGATTAATAATTCAATTCACCGCACGGTTCGATAATTTTCGTACCTAAATACGGCACCAAAACCGGCGGTACGGTGATAGATCCATCAAAATTTTGATAATTTTCCATAATAGCGATCATAGTCCTGCCAACTGCTAATCCAGAACCATTTAACGTATGCACTAGGCTATTAGTACCATCGCGAGATTTCAAACGAATCTTCCCCCTCCTGGCCTGAAAATCGGTACAATTAGAGCAGCTTGATATTTCACGATACTTACCCTGCGAAGGCATCCATACTTCTATATCATATGTTTTTGCCGCCGCAAAGCCAGTGTCTTTGCTACATAATAACATTATTCTATAAGGTAACTCTAAGCGTTTTAATATTTCTTCGGCGGAATTTAGGATATATTCCAGCTCCTGATGAGAGTCTCTAGGATTAGTAATAGATACTAACTCCACCTTAGTAAATTGATGCATTCTAATCATGCCCACAGTATCCTTGCCACTCGCGCCAGCCTCCGATCTAAAACAATGAGTAGCTGCTGTGCATCTTATAGGCAATTGCTCTTGCGGCGTAATGCTGTCCATAAACATACTCACTAATGGCACCTCGGAAGTAGGAATTAATCTGCGTCCATCGGTAGTGCTAAAAGATTCTTCCTCAAATTTAGGCAATTGACCAGAACAAAACATGGCGTGATCTCGCACAAGTAATGGTGGGGCAAATTCTTTGAAGCCAAATTCATTC
The DNA here is from genome assembly GCF_016751895.1 of Candidatus Sarmatiella mevalonica. GTDB lineage: Bacteria > Pseudomonadota > Alphaproteobacteria > Rickettsiales > Rickettsiaceae > Sarmatiella > Sarmatiella mevalonica. Next base: position 8,817 of record NZ_JACVVM010000001.1, read on the forward strand.
ACGTGCACATCTATCATATAAGATACTAACGCCCTTTCCATTTTTGCTAGCCACGAAGAAAGAATCACGAAGCGCGAACCTGATATTTTAGCAGCATGAGCAAAATTCATCATACCCAATTTCTGCCCTATAATGTTATGGGCGAGCGGATCTTCGATTTCTGGAATCTTACCAAAATCACGAATTAAAACGTTCATCTCCTCGCTTTCACCATATGGCACGCTCTCATCCAAAATATTAGGAATAACTTCTAGTAATGCTTGCAACGCATTATCATCTTCTTCTATTTGCGATTCCAGCTCACTAATTTGACTCGTGATATCAGCAATTTGATTTTTTAACTCCGCTAATGTTTCATGATTAGCCTGCGAAAACTGTTTACTGTATGTGTTTTTTGCATTTTGCAAATTTTGCATAGAAGTAATTTTTTCTCTTCTGCTTTTATCTAATGCAATAATCTGTGATGCAGCGGATGCTAAACCTCTTTTATTTAAAGCTTCATCAAAATCTTGTGGATGATCACAAATCCATTTTACATCTATCATACGCTCTCACTCTCATTATTTAATTAAAATTTTATTCTTAATTTAACTTATTAGCTACTCTCTTACAAGAGACCAACTGTCAAATCTCCCTTTTTTTCTTTTCCTGGACGTGCTTAAGATGATTATAATTATCTCTATCAGGTTCTATACCATATAAAACAATCATCCTCTGAATAATTTTACTCGCTGTAGGCGCAACATTCCAACCGGCAGTTGTAAAACCAAAAGTATTAGGTGTAGCTTGGGGGTTATCTAATAACACATACACCACATATTTAGGATTATTCATGGGAAAGGCTCCAATAAAAGAAGCTACGCGAGCATTGCCAGAATATTTACCGCCACTTACTTTATTTGCGGTACCAGTTTTACCACCTATCAAATACATATCAACATTAGCTTTTTTTGCAGTACCATCGGCCACAACTGCTCTTAATAGCCGACGCATAGTATCGGACGTTTCAGGCCTTAACACTCGCTTTGGTTCAATGCCGTCATTTTTATTTTTAATTATAGTAATTGGAAACATCAACCCACCATTCACTATTGGCAGAAAAGCTTTTAACAAATGCAATGGAGTAACCGACAAACTATAACCAAAAGAAACAGTAGCCAAAGTAATATCGGACCAATGATTTGGCGTAATTGGTATACCACGTTCAGCTAACTCTATTTCAATTTGCTTCAAAAAACCAAATTTCTCTAAATATTCTTTAAATGTATCCTTACCAACATCTAGGGCAACTTGGCTAACACCAATATTAGAAGATTGACAAAATACTTCATATAAACTGTGCATTCCCTTCTTAGGGCGGTGATCTTTAATAGAAAACCCGCCAATCTTCAAAGAATCTAAATTATATAATTTGTCTAAATTAGTTGTGTTTGTATCAAGTCCTATGGCTACAGTAAAAATTTTAAATACAGAACCTAACTCATACACTCCTAAAGAATTTACATGAAATAAATTTTCCGCTGCAAAAGATGCTGGATGATGGGGGTTAAAATCAGGTTTACTAACCATTGCTAATATTTCGCCATTGTTAGGGTTTGCAATAATTACAGCTCCTCCAATAGCTTTAAACTCTTCAATCGCTTTAGTTAATTCTTCATTTGCGATATTTTGCAATCTTATATCAATAGATAACTGTAGCGTTGGCTTTTCTGTGGCAGCAAACACATCTTGCTCAGGTTGTAGCATCGAATCGCAAAATTTCTCTAAACCGCTCAAACCTTTCTGATCTCTGCCAACATATCCTATTACATGAGAGAGTAAGTGGGAAAATAAATAAAATCTTTTATATTCTTTTTGAATCTCGAATCCTGGCAATGGAGTTTTTTCTATTTTAAATTGCAGTTCTGGCGTTAAATCACGCTGTACCCACACAAAGGTCTTATTTTGTCGCAATATCTTCTTAACTTTAGAGCGATCTAAATCTGGTAATAATTGCGATAACTTTTCTACTGCATGATCCACATCAGGTATTTTTTTAGGATTAGCGAAGAGCGAAGCAGAAGGGAGATTAACAGCAAGAAAAGTATTGTTCCTGTCCACAATCTCACGTCTTTGTTGAATTAATGTGCTTAATGATTCATTATATTTGCTACTATAATCACTATTCACTTGTCTCGTCATCACTTGCACTAAACGTATAGACAGAATGATAAAGACTAGACTAAAAACAACAATCAAAGTAAAGATTCGTTTTTTAGTAGTATGGGCGGAGTAATGGAAACGCCAGAACATTGAGTAAATGATATGAAAAATGAACGATAGTTACGGAAAATTCAAAAACCCACGCCAAAACTAGCTCTATACACACCGTTAGGATTATCGCTAAACTGATCGCTGAATTCCGAAAGAGGATTGGGCACAATCTGCGTTACTTTAATCGATCGCAAATCTTCGCGTAACGCAGCGATATTTGCAAGACTATCCGGCGATACTAAAAATGTTAACTCTGCTTTTAATATACGCAAGTTCACGCTTTCCTTCTCTATCTGCATTTTAAGTAAATCTAGCTGACGAGATACTTGTTCCACCCTGTCTTTTATGCAAAATAAACTACATACTATAGCAAGGTATACAGACAATACAATGAATAAAACTGGTTTAATCTTTATTAACATCTAATTTTATACATATGTTCTTGGTTCATACACAGCTACCCGCATCTTTGCAGAGCGCGCTTTATAATTTCTAACTATCTCTTGCCCTGATGGAGTAAGGGGTTTGGGATATACCAAATTAAGATATTCATCTCTCCGCGCTTCCTGTTCTATATCAACCTCTTCTGGTGCTATCATAGGTTTGGCACCCCCCCCACTATCTAGTATAACGTCATTGTTAGACCATTTACTCTTTTTTACCTTAGAAATTTTATGTAATTTGAAAAAATTTTTTACTATCCTATCTTCTAGTGAGTGAAAGTTAACTATTATTATTCTCGCTCCTATATTTAAAATCTTATGCATATTATAGCAAAAATATTCTAGCTCTTGCAGCTCTTGGTTCACGTGTATCCTTAATGCCTGAAAGGTCTTGGTTGCGTTGTCTATCTTACCTCTCTTAGGTAGTGATTTGCGCACTATATGGGCTAAATCGCGAGTATTTTTAATATTATCTTTATGCAAAAACACGGCTTTTGCTACTCGCCTTGCGCCAGTCTCTTCGCCATAATGATAAATCACGTCAGCTATTTGTTGTTGCGTTGCGGAATGTATAAAATCTAAAACATCATAATCATTCAATCCCATAGCCATACTTAGCTTTCCCGACGAATTGAATGAAAACCCGCGATTTTCATCGTCTAGCTGCATTTGCGATAAGCCAAGATCCATCACAATACCATCAAAGCGAATCTGCTGATCGCTACGTGTAAAAAGATTAATTGCGGAAGAATAGCGGGAATGTATAAAACGAAAACGACTGCCGTATTGCAATTCCATAGCTTTCGCAGTTTGCTTCGTCACTTCATCTCTATCAATCGCTATTACATTACAATTTGAGTAATTTAAGATAGCTGAGCTATACCCACCTCCACCAAAAGTACAATCTAAGTAAATCTCGTCATCTCTTGGCTCAAGACATTGCAGCATCTGTTCCAACATCACTGGCACATGAACACTTGCGTTACTAGCGCAAAGACTATCTGGTTGTATTGAGGATGAATTAGGCATAAAGTAGCAAATATAATCTAACTGTTACTTATATTTGCATATTTGTTAATTGTTCCCATGCCTTAGTAAAGGCATCGCGTAGCTTTGCGAGCGTAGCAAGTGTTTGTTGAGCGCTGCTCAAGGCTTTGTTTAATTCTATTACATTGTTGCTAAGCATAGCACTCCTTGCAGCCTCTACCTGTTTGCTCCACGAACTAACGCATGTTTTAACTATATTATCAGACGCAGCAATTTCATCGATAACGATAGGTTTGCTAGGCATAGAATTCCTTGCGTTGGGTGCAATACCCACACTGTCAATAATGTTCACTCCCTGCAATACGTTATGAGAAAGTTCTACTTGATCTTTTGGCATGAAGGTAGAATCTACGCTTCCTACAGACTGTTTATAGGAGTTGACGCGATCAATTATTTCCTCTGGCGTAAGTTTATGCAATCTATTAAAACTTACTTGCATTTGTTTATGAAACTCCACCGCATCTTGCACAATATTTTTCGACTCCTTGGCGTGCTCCTGATGATTTATCTTAGAAGCGTTGTATGCGTTTTGAGCTAGTAAAAAATCAAGAGAATTCATGGTCTTTATGCAATATTTTGTAATTTTGTATTTTATATAAGCTTTATTCTGGTAATACTGGTAATAGTAATGTAGCTTATTTAATAGAATCTATGGTTTTTTGTATCATATTTTTTGCAACGTCAGTTATAGCAAGATTCAACTCATAACTCCGCTGCGCTTCGGTTGCATCCGTCACTTCTATTTCGCGTTCTATATTTGGATAAACTACATATCCATCATCATTCGCATTAGGATGATTGGGATCATATCTATATCTAAATCTATCGCTCTTAGATTTATTAATTTTTTTTACCGAAATTAAATGGGCGCCAAGACGCTTGTTGTATTTATTTTGAACCACTACTACCCTTCTCACGTAAGCATCGCTGCCGTTAGTTACAGGCGTATCTATATTAGCAATATTTTCTGAAGCAACTTTCAATCTTTCTGACTGCAAATTCATTCCATTTATACCAACATTCATTGCCGCAGTTAAACCATCAACACGCTCGCCACTCTCCTGTTCGCGACTACTCTTGGCTATAACATTATAAGCGATACAGAAAGATATAGCTAATAACAATATTCTCATCATTTTCAACGCAAAAATCTACCTCGCTCCAATCACCGTATCTATGTATCCACGCATAGCATTACGCACGGCCAAGGCAGTATCATACTCACTTTTTGTTTTAGCAATCTTTTCGGCTTGTTCTATACTAGAAACATTATTGCCATTAATTTTTGTGTACTTGTCCTGAGTACCATCTACACTATTTTTCGCAATGTTTTTTAACTGAGGCGCAAGAATTCTACCATCATAACCATCCGGAACCCTTTTTAAACCAGAAGCAAAATGATGACTGTGTGGTTGAGCTAATTCTAAATCTGGCAAATCTTCATCTTTTAATGCTATATACAAATCGCGAGCTTTATAACCAGGGGTATTAACGTTAGCTGCATTCTCTGATAGAATTTTTAACCTCTCGGCGGCAGCGAGCATTTTTTTATCAGCTAGATCCATTGCATCGCGAGATACCGCAGACCACACGCTGCCTTCGGCGTAATCATCAGAATATGCGTAACACTGAGCGACACACACGCAGCACGAAAACAGAAATATTTTTAACAATTGCATCGCAAAATAAATAACAAATATAAGAGCGTATCAACAATTTTGGTAGTTTTTTGTAGACAATTTTACTACATAACTCATCCCATAGCAAGAGAATAGAATAACAAGATCGTATTTACTACTCTTCATCTTCGCTAACATCGGTAGTATTTTCGTCAATATTTTTAGCACCGTGAATATCACTCTCCTGCTTGTCATTATTGTCCGATTGAATCACGCGCACTTTTTTTGCTGGCTGTTGTTCTTCTACTGGTATTCCCTGCCCCTGCCATTGCGCTTCTTGTTGAGAGTCTATGCCGCCGCGTGCCAGGCAGTGATTAGCATAACACAACATATAAAAACTAAATAAAGAAAGGAATATCCATGCATGCTTTAGAAAAGATTTAGATATAGAGAACATAGAGTTATTGATTATAAATAATTATCCCTTACAATATATTGATGTAATTTACCGAATTAATAAAGTCAAGTTTTTGTTTACCTTTTTATAGATTGTAAAAAAAATATTTTAGATGTATATATATCTGTACTAAAAATATATAAAATAATCATATAAAATTTAATAAAAAAAATAGCAAAATGAGTGAAGTAATAGCAAAAAATGAACTACTTGCAATAGTGAATAAAATTGAAAAACTTGAAACTGATAAACAGGATATTAATCAAGAAATAAAAGATGTATATGCTGATGCAAAAAACCAAGGTTTTGACGTTAAAGCTTTAAAGCAAATTATAAAGTTAAAAAAAATGAAAAGGGATGAATTAATTCAACAAGATGAGATGCTAGAGTTATATCGAGAAGTTTTGAATATTTAACTTGTCGATTTTGCGCATTTGCCATTTAGGTAATGCGTAATGCTTAGAGCTATGCAACTCACTAAAGCGCCAATAAATACGCCTTTGATGTTACAGATGGTCATGTGAGCGTGCCAACTAGCAAACGCTACCCCGCCCAAAAACGAACAGATGCCCATCTGCCATTTACTCACCACTACTTTATATAGCGCGAATACTAAAGGCACGCAAACAATAGGCACCCAAAAACCAGTAATAAACACTACTAGATCCACAACATGCTCAAATTTCAATGCTAGTAAGATCGCGACAAGGGCTATTACTATATTAGCGATTTTAGCAAACATCAATAACTTTGTATTATTTTTAATATTAAAAATAGGGCTGATGATATCTTTGGTTAAACTGATTGAAATAACATTTAAATCTGAATCTGCGGTAGACATAGTGGCAGAAAGCAAACCGATAATCACTAAACCCTTCAACCCCACCGGAATAGTATCGTCTATCATATTACAAAATGCTAAGGCTGGGTCTTGCCCTGGAAATAGATAAGAAACAATCACGCCATTAGCCATGATTATTGCAATAAAAAAGAAGTATATTATAGACTTTATATAAATAGCCTTAGTAGTATTGCGCGCTTCTTTATCTAATAATATTCTTTGTATAAATGTAGGATAGATAGTGATAACACTAAAACTAATAGAGAGTGCCAAAACTTCTTGCGCTAGATTGTTGGTGATAAATTTACTATCCGTCATAAAATATTCTACTACGCTACTCCATCCCACAGTCTTTATTCCAATAATTGCAATTATAGGAACGGCGATGATCATAGTAAAAAACTGCAATAAATTAGTGAATACGATAGATTTTAATCCACCAAAAGTTGTATAAGCAATAACTATCGCATAACTAAAAAAAATGGCATATATTTTATTAATCTCTAATATATATTGAAAGATAGTGCCAGACACCAAAATCTGCGCAGCCAAATATCCCATAGAGCTAATAATAGTTCCTATGCCGGCGATAATTCTACCTAAAGTACCATAATACTGCGCCATAATATCTCCAGGCGTTTGTTTCTGATAATGCAGCGCTAATCTAGGCACGATATACTTAGCAATTAAAACATCGAACACCACATTAAACATAAAAGCGATGGGATATGCAATTGCCCCAATATAAGCTTTTTGCGTTAATCCAAAGACAGTACCACCACCAACAGCAGAAGCAAAAATAGTGGCTATCATTAATATACCGTATCCTCTAGAAATGTTCGCAATTGAAGAATAAGTTTTTAAATCCTTATTCTTCGCTCTATTCAGCAAACCAGTGAATAAAATGGATATTAAATAAACAAAGACAACTAAATTATCTATCATGTATATAAGAGCGGTAAATTTTATTAATGATAATCCAAGAGGGTACAAAAGTAAAAGTAGCCGCCAAAAAGAACAAGCGCCAACCACACAGTTCTACTAGATAACCAGAAATACTTGGCAAAATCGCGCGCGCTAAACCAAGAAAAGAAGTGAAGAGTGAATATTGCGTCGCTTTAAATTTACCGGTACACAAGGAATTAATGAAAGCCAGATATGCGCTCATCGTCATGCCGCAAGTAATGCTTTCTAAAATTGTAGTAATGATAAATAACCAGTAACATTTCTGAAGATCTTGATAGATATATAGTACATGGGCAAGGGAATGCACTGCACAAAACCAAATCAAGCAAAAACGAATCGTTTTTTTACTTAATATAGCCCCACCCACAACCCCTCCTAATATTGCTCCTATAGAACCTAATAACTTGCCAGATATAGCGATATCCTGAGCATTATAACCTACATGCAGTAAGAATGGAGTAAGTATTAAATTTAAACAATTATCTGGCAATCTGTATACTATTAAGAATAGTACTATCAAAGCAAATTTAATGCCAGAGTTGTAATGCGCATTATTGCTATCAAATTCCGGCCATAAAGCAGATAAGTATCTTTTAATTATAGACTTAGCGCTATTTTTGCGCGTTGACACAATAGCATCATATACAGTTACAATCTCTCTTTCATTTAAAGATTCTTGATTTTCTTGAAACCAACCACGAAAAAACAAAAACAATAATCCTGCATTAAACAAAAGCACTATGAGACTTAAACAACGATATATCTCTTGCCAAGAATAAAAGGCCGAGTAATAGATAGCTCCACTACTACAACATAACATTCCAGCTCTATAACCACACACATAAAAACCACAGGAAAATGGCTGATTTTGCTTCGCAACAATCCTCCCTCTCATACCCCCAAGCAACCCATCTTGTATAGAACTTAGTGATGCAATACAGAACGAAATAGAGCCGATTGCAACTATCTCCTGATGTGTATTAACATTATTGGATAATAGATAAATCAGCAGAGCTAAGCTATATTGCACAAAGCAAATACAAAGCAAGTTATTCGCCAACACCCTATGACCAGATAGTGAACTAAAGTATTCAATTATGGGTAACCAGAAAAAACTAATAGAGTATGGTAGAGAAACTAAAGAAAATAAACCTACGGTAGATAATGACACCCCATTTGCAGCTAAGAGGTAATTCAAATTGCTGCTAGTAATAACTAAACTAAAACCACTAATAATCCCAAAATAAAAAACTATTGCATGATCTTTGGAAAAGATTTTTGGCATAGAGCCTCACTTGTATTAACTGGTATTCTTTGATTGAATCTCATTCTCCATGTATTTGTAGGTTAATTATGAAATTTATACTGTTGATAGATGATCATAAAGAACATCATATTTCCTTCGCTTTTGCTCTATCCTGTTATCACGATAAAATTCACCTCTATCATGCATATTCTTACGATCAAGCCATGCGCCTTATGCATCAACATCATATCGATCTAATACTTTTGGATATTATGATAGAAGACAAATTCATAGAGCTCTACTGTTTCATCATGAAATTACAATCAACTCATCTTATATTACAAACTGGGCTAAACGAAGGATACGTCCGAACAACTTTTCCCAAAGAAAGCAATAAACATATTGTATTATACAAACCATACCACTTAACTCAATTATATGAAACCTTAGACTTTTATCTTAAAAAACATTAACATGTTTTTCATCATCAAAATTATCGATAACACCACACTAACATTTTTTCATACTTTATGCCAACAAAAACACAGATCATTCTAGCATCCTCCTCAAAAACAAGAATAAAATTGTTGCACAGTATATGCATTGAGCCCAATATGATCATCGCGCCGGAATTAAATGAAACCCCTATGAAACACGAACAAGCGCACCATTTAGCTACTCGTCTTGCTTATGCTAAAAGCAATAAAGTATTTGTACAAATTAGCACAGATAGCATAAATTGTCCAGAACAAGCGGTGATCATCGCTGCTGATACCGTGGCATGCGTGGGTCGCAAAATTCTGCCAAAGGCAATGAACAATTCAGATGTACAGAATTGTTTACAACTTTTGTCTGGCAAGAGACATCAAGTATATACCTCTCTATCTGTATTAAAGTTTGTCAAATGTCAAGACAAAGTATTAATATTACAAAAATCTCATAAAACTGTCAAAACTATTGTGAAATTCAAAACACTAAGTAAACAAGAAATCGAACGTTATTTGCTACTAGAGCAAGGCATTGGTAAGGCTGGTGGGTATGGTATAGATGGTTTTGCACAAAGTTTTGTAGAATTTATCTCCGGCTCCTTTTCTAATGTTTTGGGATTACCTCTATGTTCACTTACTAATATATTGCTGTCATATGGTGCATATTAAAAAAATCTTGCACAAAAAAGCTCACTCTTAACAAGAGACCTTTTGCATAGCTCGCGCGGTCAAGGGCGAATGAAAGTGCGAGACTTCAAGTGTGCATATAAGTCAAACGAGAGTTTTGAATTAGACCTCTTTCGAAACTCGCTCATGATGAGCAAATGCGAGAAGTATACGAAGCACAGAGCCGCAGCGTACATGAAGTACGCGAGGACTCGAGTATCGACAGCGTCGCCACAGTTGCTATCAGGAGTAGAGTTAGGAAAGAGGTCCATTGAAGCAACGCGGCAATTGGTGTGAAGGAGCAGCAATTGGCGTGAAGGAGTAGAATCTGAAAGGAGGTCTAATAAATAACTTGCGCTAAATTGGTTGCAATGCGTTTCGCCACGTGTTATCATTGCAAGTGAGTCATGTGGTGATGATAGTCTCTAAATTTTTAGTACCGCTGGTACTAGTTGCTATTTCTATCAGCAATATGATGCACCCCCTCCGTTTTTAATAATATATAAAGGTATAGTATTTCAATGAGCGACGATCAAGATTTAGAAGAACACGATATGCAAAACACCGACGAAATGAAAGATGACGCAGAGCAAGAAACCTTAACGGACGAAGAATTTCAAAAGATTATTGAGAATTTTGATACAGCCATAAAATACATAAAGGATGGTATGTATAGCGAAGATGCAACCAAGTTCTTGGATAATTTTTTTACTAATCTTAGCACTTTAGTAGATAGGGTTTCATTAGAACAATCTTATATCTTGCAAGAAAAAAATAAGGAATTATTAGATCTAGTGAGTGATTTTCAATCTACGGGTGATGCAAATTAATAACAATATTGCTAAATACACCTTAACGCACAAAACTTTAATTCTTAATGGCAGTGGCTTTGTATGTTTCTAATTATCCACTGCTCTGAGAATTCTTATATAGGCTATATTTTTAGAATATACTCTCCCCCCTCTCGACTAAAGAACAGTTGTCTCTTATGATGTATACAGTGTTACTCGCTCTTGCAGCAGTGCTTATAGCTGTTTATTTATTTGCTAGAGTGCTGCGCATAGTATACGCCAGGTATCATTTGCGCACTAACCACCTAAGCATGAATAACGTTGAACTCATCACTCATATCGACTCAGTTACAAAAGTAGTAAAATTACGTTATCTCGGTAAATCCTATCTAGTGCTAATGAACCCGAGTTCTGTGTTATTACTGGATAAATATGAAGAAAATTAAACAAGTAAATGGTGCGTCATGCACTACTTTCATCATCTTAACATCACTACTGATTTTTTTGCCATACACCACGGCAGTGGCGGACACAACTGTAGCCAAAAATATAGAGCATCTCATTAGTTCTGGCCCATTTAGCGCAAGAGTCATGGAGTTGCTGGTGCTGTTTGGGGTGCTATCAATCGCTCCATCTTTAGTGGTAATGACTACCTCTTACATCCGCATTAGTATAGTACTATCAGTTCTAAGAACTGCCTTAGGCCTGCAGCAATCCCCTCCAAACCAAGTACTAACGTCTTTAGCTCTATTTCTAACATTCTTCATCATGTCTCCTAACATTGAAACAGCCTATAATAATGGCATTAGGCCAATGCTTAATGATGAAATGGATATCGGAGATGCAATGCCTCATATTACTCAGCCATTTAAACAATTTATGCTAGACAACGCTCAACAAAAAGATATAGATCTTTTCTCTGGTATCGCAAAAATTTCCATTCAAAACCCAGAAGATCTGCCGTTTAGGGTGGTAATTCCAGCCTTTATCATTAGTGAGCTAAAAAGAGGGTTTGAAATAGCATTTTTAATCTTCCTGCCTTTCTTAATTATAGATATTGTAGTGTCTTCTGTGTTAATGGCTATGGGTATGATGATGATGCCTCCAGCCACAATCGCTTTACCCTTTAAGATAATATTTTTTGTTATAATAGATGGTTGGTATTTGCTCGCGGGTAGTCTTGTAAAAAGCTTCGGATTAGGATAATCTTGAGAATCACAGCGCCTACTCATTCTTTAGTTCAAACATGTGTAATTAAAGATATACGTCGCTTTTTACATTTTATATTTCTTTTTATATGATCAATCTCACTTTCCCAGACGGTAGCATCAAATCTTTCGACCAAAACATCACTGGCCAACAACTAGCGACAAGCATCTCAACCTCGCTTGCAAAAAAAGCGTTTTTGCTGGAAATCGATTCACAGATTGTTGACCTAAACCGCCTTATCACGCGCGATGCGAAAGTGAGAATCATTACCGAGCAGGATCAAGAAAGCGTAGAAATTATAAGGCATGATTGCGCACATCTACTTGCCCAGGCCGTTCAAAAACTCTTCCCTCAAGCTAAACCAACTATAGGCCCGGTTGTTGAGCATGGTTTTTATTATGATTTCGCAGATATATCATTCGCTCTAGAAGATCTGCAAAGAATTGAAGATGAAATGCATGTCCTGTCTAAAGCTAATCTCGAAATCAAGCGTTTAGTATATTCGCGACAAGAAGCTATTAATTTATTTAAAAACTTAAAACAGGAATATAAGGTAGAGCTCATAGAAAGCATCCCAGCAGGAGAAGAGGTGAGTTTATATCAGCAGGGCGATTTTATAGATTTATGCAGAGGACCACATGGCCCATCCACTGCTAGATTAAAACATTTTAAACTCACCAAACTCGCCGGAGCATACTGGCGCGGAGATAGTAGCAAGCCGATGCTGCAAAGAATTTATGGGGTCGCTTTTGCATCCAAGGAAGATCTAGATAATTATTTCGTTATGCTAGAAGAGGCGGCAGCGAGAGATCATAGAAAAATCGGTAAAGATATGCAACTTTTTCATCTTCAAGAAGAAGCACCTGGCATGGTATTTTGGCATCCAAAAGGTAGAGAACTTTATTTGATAATAGAACAATATATACGTCAAAAGCTTAAAAATGCTGGCTATGTAGAGGTTAAAACTCCCGTGTTGCTTAGCAAAAGCCTATGGGAAAAATCAGGCCATTGGGATAAATTTCGCGAAAATATGTTTGTGGTGGAAGATGATGGTTTTACTTCATCTCTAAAACCCATGAGTTGCCCGTGTCATATTCAAATTTTTAAACAAAATATCAAAAGTTATCGCGATCTACCAATGCGTATGGCGGAATTTGGGTTTTGTCATAGAAATGAACCATCTGGCTCATTGCATGGGTTGATGCGCGTACGAGGTTTTGTGCAAGATGACGCCCATATCTTCTGTACGCCTGAGCAGGTAATAGACGAAACCATCGCTTTTTGTGACCTACTTAAAGAAATGTATACAGACTTCGGCTTCCATGACGTGCAAGTGAAATTTTCCGATAGGCCAGAGGCGCGCGCTGGTAGTGATGAGGTGTGGGATAAGGCGGAAAAAGCATTAAAAGACGCTGTACAGGCGGTGGGGTTAGAATATTCCGATAATAAAGGAGAAGGTGCGTTCTATGGCCCTAAGTTAGAGTTTGTTCTAAAAGATGCCATAGGCAGAGACTGGCAGTGTGGTACATTGCAGGTAGACTTTGTGCTACCAGAAAGGCTCGATGCATCCTATACTGCAAGTAATGGCAAAAAGGAGCGTCCAGTAATGTTACATAGAGCTATTATAGGTACCTTTGAAAGGTTCATTGGTATATTAATAGAGCAATATAAAGGGCGTTTGCCGCTGTGGTTGGCGCCTGTGCAAATAGTGGTGGCCACTATTACTCAAGCATACGAAGAATATGCGCGGCAAATTTTTGAACTGTTGCGTGCCGCGGGTATAAGATGCGAGTTGGATATTGAAAATGAAAAAATAGGGTACAAAATACGCAAACACGCGTGTGCCAAGGTGCCATTTATCGCTATTATAGGTAAAAAAGAAACGCAAGAGTGCGGAGTAACCATCTCTAGTACTTCTACGGCACAAACGGAGGATGAATGGGTTATGAAAGATGATTTAGTAAGCTGGATACAAAATATCGTAAAACAAAATAACTAAACTCTTATTAATTAATTCTTTTTAACTAAATCCTCTTGGCGAACTCCTATAACTAACCCTTATATTGTATAGAGTGATGTTTTTATTCAAAATACTGTTCTGGTGCAGCCATTATCAAATCTTCATTAAAAATAATGGCATACTGAAACTTTCACTCCAAACCAAAATTCTCGCTTTCATCATCAATCTTCTTTTTGCACCCTATAGCTTCTTCTTGCCACGCACTTCGTTTGAAGATCGGTTGGTGCTATGCATACAAAAAATTGGATGCATCTATATTAAATTTGCGCAAATACTATCTACCAGGAGTGACCTGCTTGGTCATGATCTAGCAGTCGCTCTATCTCTCTGTCAAAATAGCCCAATGTTACGCGAACACATCAACATTACACAAACTATTCAAAATAACTTGCACACCCCCCCCTTCTCCTTTATCTGCCCAACGCCGATAGCATCAGCATCTATCGCTCAGGTTTACTCTGCTCAAATGCGCGATGGTAGCAAGGTTGTTATCAAGATATTAAAACCTAAAATTCGCGCAAACTACCATCAATGTATCAAACATATGGCGAGTTTGTTAAGGATGTGGAGTTGGTTAAACAATAATACTAATCACGAATCATATGATGATAAACCATATGATGATAAGGAAGGCAATCATAGTCTTCTCATGAGAGGTGCGGGAATAATATCGCAATTAAAACAAATCATGTTACAAGAACTTGATTTGCGATTAGAAGCTGCAAACATAGAGCAGATGCGTCAAACAAACAAGACATGTATTATACCGTGCGTATATTGGCAAGCCACTTGCTCTAACCTCATTACTATGGAAATGATGGAGGGCGTGAGCGTGAGTGAATATATCAAGAGTTGCACGAGTCAAACAAGAAAATCTAAGGTTGCAAAAAATATGATTTTAACCTTCTTGCAGCAAGTGTTTGATGATGGACTATTTCACGCAGATTTACATCATAGCAATATACTTATTAGCCCACATGATGAGATAATTTTATTAGATTTTGGTATAGTTAGTTACATAGAAAAAAAAGAAAGAATTGCGATAGCACAAATTCTATTCAGTTTAATAAAGAAAGATTATTTGCGCGTTGCTCGCATTCATAGAGACATAGGTTTTATTCCAAGCTCGACGAATCTACATCTCTTTGCGCAAAGTTGTAGGGCCGTGGTAGAACCAATCTTAAACTTGCCAGCGAACCAAATCTCCGTTGCAACTCTTATGGCTGATTTATTGCGTTTGAGTCGAAACTTTAATATGCCAACACAGCCACAACTTTTTTTATTACATAAATCATTATTTATGTTAGAAGGAATGGTGAGGGAATTGAACTCAGAAATTAATTTATGGAATATAGCAGCGCCCTGGATTGCATCGTGGGTGCAGCGCAATTTTGTGCATATCAATAAAACTGATAGGGATGGAGGGATAGATAATGGTTTAATATCAGAAATCCTTAATAAGCTAAGTAGTGTCGACATTTATTTCAGCCATAGATAGTGTACCAATTCAAACTTCATCTGACGGATAGTATTTTTTTACAAGTGATAGTCAGATAAGTTAAGACTGTCAGATGTGTTATTATTATACATAGACTCATTAGATTTTTCAAGACAGAAGGTATATATGAAGTTTATTTCAACACAAAACTACTCCATGTATGGCAATATCATACACAAAAATCATGAAACATCCAGAAATTTTTTAAGATTATTTGGCATTATAGTAATTTAGGTTGAATTAGGTATTTTAAAGAAATAAGAAATAGCCTCATATAATTGATCAAATGCAGTAATTTGATTTTTAATCCAACATTTCATATTAGCTCAAAATTTCTCTATTGGACTCAGATCTGGTGAATAGACCTCTTGCATAACCTAAAAATGAGGAAGGCAGCATACTCTAGTATGTGAGGAGCGCAAAGGAGTTTTGACAACAAAATTACCATTTAGAATAGGTTATGCAAGAGGTCTATTTTATCGCATTATATACTCAAATTTCAACTTAATTTACTATATCACCTCAAATTTCATATTTATAGGTGAGATTGTAAACTTGAAAAATGACTTCTTGAATCAACGGATAGTTTTTTAGATAAAAAACATATATAGATCTATACATCTAGACCTCCTAAGATAAACATTACACTCCGTTGACTTATGCGGTAGATCCGCTGTTAGAACACAGTATTACCGGTATCTTTGCTATGTCCAGTAATCATACCTAAAATAGATTGCGCATAAGCATTCAGAGCACTCACAGTCATACAGTATAGAAAAAAAGAGAATACTCGCTGCGTATATGACAACAGATATAAAAACACATCCTCGTTTTGCGCCGTCATTACTACGCTAAAAAATGATATACACGTAAATGTTTTACACTCCATTGTAAACGGAAGAAATAAAGCAGCCATAGAATTAGCGATAATGCCTGAGAAAAATACTAAAAATACTAACATCAATATTGGACGTAACGCCTGAAAAAATAAAATAGATAACCATTGCTTTGTAATATCTTTCGTAGTTTCAAACATAAAACAGATTATTACTAAAGGACCAACGCATATCATTACCATAATACCTAAATAACTAGTTATAAATGAAAGCAGGACGCTCAAGAATACAATAGAAAAGCAGCATATACCTATTATAATTAACATCGCATAAAAAGTAGACCAGGAACTGAACAGCTCCGACAACAAAGACATAATCGTGTGATTCTGTTGAAAGATGCTGAGTATTGTAGTGACGATATCACTCAATACATACAGCGCGCCCTGATCTCCAGTATCTTGTATATAATATAAAATGTTATCAACAAAAGAAGTAAAAAAATCTAAGAAATAATAATTAAAAATATACCAACTCTCAGGTTTGATCAAAAGCACAACCAATATAACTTTCATGATACGTGATATCAACTCGTCAAATTTAATGCTTGCATACCCCGTCAGCACTAATAAAGAATACAAAGAGATGTAAAGAGCGGCAGCTATCATTGCTAAGTTCTGAAAGTTACCGTCTCTTACGAGATTCGAATAAAAGTCCATACTTGCTTGCTTAATCATGGCTTTAGTTGTGTCTAATATATTATCTCGTATCCATAACAATACATTAGAACCAGATATCTTATTCTTAATGTTTACAACTACAGAGCCGCTTAAATTCTTATCGCTCGCGCTAGCTCTCAGCCATAAAGACCCAGCCTCTTGCGCAATAAATATCTTGGCATCTTTGTCTATTGGAGTTCCGGCCATACTACTAGGAGGTGCGGAGTAACCCGAGCCAGGACTAAAGTTATTATGCACTAAGTATTCTGTGCGCACGCTAGCCTCCTTCACGGGCGCTCCCCCTATCTCTACTAAAAAAGCATATCTACCAAAATGTACTCGCTTTATTTTGCCATTAGCTGTGGTAGCGCGTAACTCATTTAGGGAACGATAATCCCATTGATTCATTATGGAATTAAATCCACTGATCGCTCCTTCCGTTTCAAACGCACTCTCAAAGCTCAAAAACCCATCTTGCGTGACGATAAAATCACAAAAATTATCTCCACTGCACAAACTAATATTTTGTTGCCCTGAATTAAGCTCATTTTTTTGGACATCCTTGTGTATAAAACTAATAGATCCATCTTTTATAACCTGCTTGGGTTTAAGAGAGTTATCTAATATCACAACCTTCACTCCTACTCCTTTGTCTAAGTAACACACTCCACCAGGATTATCACCGCAAGCCAAAATAGATTGAAATGGTATATTGGCATCTACAACATTCCCGGTAACCCATCCAGATGGATCATTGGAAATTTTATAACTCATATCGCCCATCTCATCCTTCTCGCAATAATTCGCTTGGATATTTTTTGGTAGCGCATTACACCAATCGCGCATATTATCGCAATAAATAATACGATTATCAAAACTACCACTACCAGTATATGTGATACTAGGTACGTTTTTCTGGTTACCGATAGCAGTTAATTCTGGCCCGAATACATTAAAAAAATCGGTGACGGGAACAATCTCTATATGTACTACATCACCAGTTTGCACTTTCATTAGCGTTGGCGCTCTTTGATTGAAATATTCAGAATAGTCACGAAACATCGCTGGGTAGTTATCACTACTCTCATAATTAGCTTGATATTGAGAAATATCGCCATTCCGTCCCTTGTACTCTAAAAAATCTTTATCCACAAAAACCTGCGCCCTTTTAAACCTAGAATCTACTCTATATAGCACCAAATATTTCTTCGGTTTCTTATGCACAGCAACAGTGTCCCAATTTATTTCGAAAACAGAAGAAGTGAAATCTTTGATACCAGTATTATACCACATTGGATCATTAAGAGTTAATTCTTCGGTTTTTAGTACCGTCTTACCATCAGGAGCTTCTATATACTTTCCACTATATTTTGCAATAAATGATTGAAAAAACTCTGCGCCATATACATTATTTGTGATCAAAAAACACAACAGAAATGCCGCATGTATCAGAGGATATCTTAACAATTTTATATAAAAATGCATGATCAACTGGTATAACAACATTGCTTTAAACCTGAGGAAATGTAATCGGGCTTTACTAATATAAAAATTATATAACAAATTTTTATATTAATATGCATAAAATTGATTTTTAGTTGCAAACAAAGTTTTGAATAACTATAAGTTAATTGTATTTTGTTTGCATTTTGATATAAGTATGCCAATGAAATTCCTTAGCAAGTGTATGAAGTATATGTTCGCACACTCTTGGACCATAAAAAGATAATGCATCAGGATGTATGCAAACAGAGAGGATGAGAGCGGGTTGCGACAGATGCATTTGTTGCAAAAATTTTCTAGCTTCTAATAGCGATAACACTTGGTACAAACAAGCATCAACATCAAACATTTGTTTCAAACGAGAAAAGGTATTGGAGAGCGTAAACAATAGACCTCTTGCATAACCTAAAAATGAAAGAGGAATTTTTAGGAAAAATGATGTTGAGCGCCGCAGCATACTCTAGTATATGAGGAGCGCAAAGGAGTTTTGACAACAAAATTACCTCACGGAATAGGTTATGCAAGAGGTCTAATAAATAAAAGCGAGTAACTCCCATCATACACAGAGTAGCGAGGATTTGAGCGTGGGAGCAACAGCGCAGTTGCCATCAAGAGTAGAGTTATGTAATGGATTTAATAAAACAGCAAAAACTCGCATATATTCTTTAGAAGATATACTCGCTTTTTTGCATAACTTTCTGTAAAAATTGATAATTAAGAGCATGGCTCGGTTTGTAAGACGTAACATTTGCAACTAAGTTACCGACACAATAAAAATCACCTATGCTATCCAACATTTTGTGCCTCACAAATTCATCATGATAACGCAGCCCCTCTTGATTCAACACATTAGTCTCGTCTAACGCTATAGCATTTTCTAGTTTCGCGCCTAAGGCAACACCCCTACTTTTTAAAACATCTAATTCCTTCACGAAACCAAAAGTACGTGCTTTAGATATCTCGGACTCAAAAGATTTATCGCTAGAAAAAGTAAGAGCTTGGTGACCTATGAGTGGATGATCAAAATTAATACTAAGAGTGATGTTCAGGGCCTTAGAATCGCAAGGAACGCCAACAATATAGCTGCCCCCACACTCTACCCTCACTTCTTTGGTAAGTTTAAGATATCTCTTATAAAACGCCTGCTCAACAACACCTGCGCAATGCATCAGAAAAAGAAATGGCTGGCTACTACCATCCATAATAGGAATTTCGCGACCATCTACCTCCACCACAGCATTGTCTATACCAAGAGCCCACATAGCAGAAAGTAGATGCTCAACGGTCATAATTTGTACATATCCATTAGTAATGGAAGTGCATAGCTGAGATTCTATAATATTAGACAGATTGAGCGGGATAACATTATTTTTGCTACAATCGGTGCGGATAAACACTATCCCTGTGTCTGCTGGCGCTGGTTTGATGGTTAAATTAATCAAATCGCCGGAATGTATACCTATACCACAGCAATTCACTAGATTACATATTGTGCGCTGCGTTTCTTTTCTCATATTTTTTTATAACAATAAATATCTTCACAACTAATCACGAACTTCTATCTTCTAAACGCATACCGTCAATATGAATAATAGAAAGAGTGCGAAGTGCGAGTGTTTTACCGCAGCACATCATCTGAATTATCATGCAAAAAGTCTCGCTTTGTAAGAAGCTTGTCTTACTCAAGATCATACTCCATATATCCCGTAGAACCAAACCCACCTTCTCCCCTAATAGATTCCGATAAATCATCTACCACAAGCCATTCTATCTTCTGATAAGGCGCCACAACCATTTGAGCAACTTTCATACCATCAGTCACTACGAATTGCTCTTTAGTATGATTCATTAATATCACTTTTATCTCCCCACGATAATCGCAATCAATAGTTCCCGGAGAATTAAGAACAGATATTCCTTTACTAGCTAAGCCAGACCTACTACGTATTTGCGCTTCAAACCCACGAGGAAGTTCTATGCCAAATCCGCACGGCACTATTACTATTCCTTGTGGAAAAAGCACCACTTCTTCTCCCCCTAAAGTCGCCACAAGATCCATACCAGCACTATCAGGTGTAGCATATTTTGGTATTGATGCAAATTCCAATATTTTTTTAATTTTTATTAACATACTTACACTATTTATAAAAGAATCAAATGAGCTTCTCATAGGTGCGTTAACACCTAATAACTATAGAATCCTGCCTAAAACTTTTAGTATTGTAATGAATCATATGATATAATTCAACTCTATAATAAAAATTTTATTACTCGCATGATTATACCTCTTACAAAACTCTATTCCCAACGATAACTGCGCCGTTGATTCGAAACCTACGCTTAATTTCACGTACATTCGAAGCTCCACGCTTGCATTTGCTCTTTACCTTAAGTGAGTTTTGCAAGAGGTCTATTATTATATTTTATCAATCCTTTATCTACTCTTCTTTGCTCGCTTGTATCTTCTGAGTAAGATTTTTTAGCAACTGCTCTGCACCTTGAGAATTAATCACAGAATCAAATTCTGCCATTTGAGTATTAATTAAGCTAATACCTTCCGTAATAATATCAATGACTTTATACGTACCATCTCCTTCAGCGCGTACAAGATAGGCGACATTCACTGGTTGGCCACTACCTTTGATTTGCGTTTGAATCAAAAAATCATTTCCATTCATATGCCGCACATTCATGATTTGAATTTCTTGGTTTTTATACGAAGACACTAAGTTAGTATAAGTTTGTATTATGTATTCTTTATACAACTTTGCCATATTTTCTAATTGCTCTGGCTGCATGCTTTTTTTATGAAATCCTAGAGCCGAATTCATCATTGCTTCAGTATTGAGGTTAACGACAATCAATTCCCGAATATTTTTCTTTTTCGACGCTTTATCAAGAGTTATATCATTCAATATACTCTTACCCTGCTCTATGAGTTTATGTACATAATTTTTCACCTTTTCACCCGCACCAGAGTCATCTTGTGGGCTAGCCGCGCTAATATTAGCTAGACTTAAAGTAAATGTTAAACAAAACATACATAACATTTTGAGGAGAGAGGAGAGTGTGTTATTAGTAGTATTATTAGTAAAATATTGCATATAAATACCTATGATTTTGTTAATTTTTAGTCTTGATAGGAGATATCAGTTGCCCATTAGGTCTCTTTCCAAACTCACGCAAGATCAGGCACAAATGCAAGAATCATACGAAGCGCAGAACGCTAAAACATACATGCAACACAAAAGATTCAAGAATCGTCAGCAACGATGCAGTTACCATCGGTGATAGAGTTTGCAAGAGGTCTACTATAAGGTATTTATCGCCTATTACTTCGGGCATATAAAACCATCTGGATAACGTACCATAAATTCTGCGCGCTGAATAATTGCCGAACGCATTGCAATATACTTATCCGTAGAGCTTCTGTCAATGATAGTAGTAAATGGCAATACAATACTTCTATCATTTATTATTTTAACAGTATTTGCGGTAAAATTAAAGATTCTATTTGGTACGAGATTTACTGGATGAAAAAGATTATTATATATCACAGTATCAAAAAAACCACGAGCCGTAGTATATCCTATAAACGGCACCACTAAAAACGGACCAGGGCCAACTGCATAATGAGCAAGCGTAGAGCTTAAATTTTGCCTTGTAGGATTGAGTTGAAAGGGGGTTGCTACATCCACCAGTCCTGCAAAACCAATACTAGAATTAATTGCAAAGCGCCAGAAACTCTCAATCATACCCCTGCCATTACCCTGCAAAAGATAACTTATAAAGGTGAATGGCATATTAATGTTATCTATCGCATTAGTTATCGCAGATTTCGCTACCCCGGGGGTGACAAAAAAATATACTGCAGCTATTGGGCGCAAGATAAAATGATCTAAATTATCATTGAATTTGAAGAAAATACGATTAATTGTTTCATACGGATCATATACTGGGCAAGCTTGAACGTTATAAGGCATCATATCGTCTTGCTGTTGTTTATAGATAAAATAATCTTCTTGCTCGTTAAAACCGCATAAACATAGTATTAACATACATTTTATACAACAACTACTCCACGCCCTCATTGCACTTTTTGTATTAAGCTTTTTAGTTAGAAAGTATAAGCATTGCATATTTTAAAACTTCAAATTCTTATATTATGATACCTAGGTGTATTGTATTATTAATATCAAAAATATTCACTAAATATAACATTAAACTTAAATATGCATTAAGTATTTCACAAAAGAAGTTATGAATAAAAATAATCAAGAGATCATCTCTCGCAAATTACAATTTATTAATGAATCTGGCACTCTAGCCATGGCAAAGAAAACCCAAGAATTGATAAAACAAGGCCATGAAATAATATCTCTCACATTAGGCGAGACAGTATTATACACTCCAGATAATGTAAAAAAAGCTGGAATTAAAGCGATTGAACAAAACTTTACTTATTATACTAATAGCGGTGGAACGGATGAACTTAAGCAAGTTATTGCGCAAAAATTTTATAGAAAAAATAATCTCAAATATAACATCGATCAAATCATCGTATCCAATGGAGCAAAACAAGTGTTATTCAATCTATTCTTTGCCTCTTTAGATGTTGGTGATGAAGTGATTATACCAACCCCATATTGGGTTTCTTATCCAGAAATAGTAAAGCTCGCCTCTGGTAAGCCGGTATTTTTAGATTGCTCAGCACAAGATGGATTTCAGATTAACGCGCAAAAACTAGAATCATTCATTTCAGATAAAACTAAATGGCTATTGCTTAACTCTCCAAATAATCCCACGGGCTGCATTTATACTAAGGAAAACTTAGAAGCTATAGCTCAAGTATTACGCAAACATAAACATGTGCATATCGTATCTGACGATATTTATGAATCTTTAACATTCGATGATCAACTGGTCTGTAACATGGCCATGATAGCTCCAGATTTGCAAGATAGAGTGTTTGTAGTAAACGGAGCGTCTAAAAGTTACTCTATGACTGGCTGGCGCATTGGCTATGGAGCCGGAAATAAGGAGCTTATTAAAGCCATGAGTATAATACAGACACAAACCACTTCTAGCCCCTCATCCATTAGCCAGAAGGCCGCGGTGGAGGCGATTGCGAACGGTGATCATTTTATTGAAATCAACAGAGCGGATTTACGACTAAAGAGATCAATCATGATGTCTTGTCTGCAACCGCCACTTTCTTATGTGCGGCCGCAAGGAGCATTTTATTTATTTTTGAACTATCAAGAGGCGCTGAGTGATGATATTAAAAACACCTATCAACTCCATACCTCGTATGATGTGAGTCAATTTTTATTAGAAAAACATCACGTAGCTACCGTAGCAGGAGCGTGCTTTGGATTAGATGGATACCTGCGCCTTTCTTATTCTGGCGACGGCGATAAAATTCGGCAAGGATGTGAAAAAATAGCTATGGCTCTACGCCAATAGACTTCAAGATGAATTAATCATAAAAATTTTAAGATGAATAAGTATTGCTAACGCAAGATTGAATATAACAATGTTTAAGAAATATACAGCCAATAAGTGGCGCGAAAGCCATCGTAGGTTAAGGGCGATGGGCGCGTTGGGTCGTTTTGCTAATGTTATTAATGCACCAAACATCAATACATCAAATATGAAGGGTCCAATAGCCTGCATATCTTGCATATACATTAGGCAAAATATAAATTGTGCGCAAAAAGCAAGAAAAACACATAGTTCGTAACGTTTAGGATTATGCCTGGCCAAATAACCTAAAATCATAATACCCCAAATTCCAACGCCATACTCCAGCGCAATACTTGTGAACGGCGAAAGAGCAACAAGCGCAAACGCCTGCATTAGAGCCCTAGCGGTGGAAACGCATTTTGTATGCATATACGTTAAATATAATTGCCCTAGAAAAATTACTATTAAAATGTTCATGGGAATTTTCCAAGACACAACCAAGATGGTAGTTAATTGCACTGCAAGGCCAACGTACAGTATCTTTGAACGCGCAATGCGAAAATTATATCCAGCAAAAAAAACAAAAAGAGGCATCGCCATTCTTCCAATAATACGACAACTAACGGCAAGATCGCCAAGATGTGGCCATGGTTCTAAGAAATACAATGCGGTATGATCGATAATCATGCACATCACCGACAAAACCTTTAATACGTCTTGATAATTAGATTTATTCAACTCGCTTACTTGCTGCGAATGATTTAGATGTTGTTTTTGCTCCTTATTAGCTTGCGATAAGTGAGGATGATTATGATGAGCGCACATTTTTTGTTTAGATTTGATAGTTTATATATGATAGAATTTATATAAGTCTTGAACAATATCAGTAATTAATTTATAATGTTACCTTACAGTGATACTCGCTGTATTGTTAGCTAGTTATAATTATTAGTTAGTTAACCTAGTGTCACGTTTTTTTAATTTAATTTTATTAACAATAAGTTTTAGAGGATTTATTATATGGACGCAACTGCTTTAAAATATATAGGAGCCGGTCTCATGGCCTTTGGTATGCTAGGCGGCGCAATTGGCGTGGGTAATATTTTTAATGGTTTGCTCAATGGAATAGCTCGCAACCCTAGCGCAAGCGAACAGCTGCAGCGCATGGCTTTTATAGGAGCGGGCTTGGCAGAAGCGATGGGATTATTTTCTTTTGTAATTGCAATGTTATTAATTTTTAGCTAAAACAGAATTATTATGTTGCCACAACTCGAAATCGAATACTATCCGTCACAAATTTTTTGGCTGTTGGTTGTATTTGTTTTTTTATATGCTTTGATTCGTTTCTGTATAGTACCTCGTTTACAGAAAGTGTTTAAAGCTCGTAGCAATGCAATGCAAGATTTAATAGATCAAACGCGAAGCTTAGTGGAACGAGCTCAGGAGTTGCGTTCTATCAGGTCTAGTGAATATCTAGATCTGCAGAGTGAGGTTCAAATTATCTCCGAAGAAGCCAACAAAGCTCTAGAAAAGTTAGGTGCTGCGCGTAAATTGGAGTTTAATAAATGGTTGGAAGAGCTGGAAGCTGATTATGGTCAACAAATGAATAAAACACTTACTGTTTTTGAAAATAAAAAAACAGACTATGCTTTTGATCTAGCTCAACTTCTCTTGAAACAGATGTTGCCTAATGTTGACGCAACTAAGCTCAAGCAGTATATTGAGACAAAATAAAAAGAAATAGAAGATCATGCACCACATCATTAGTGAAAACTTTATAATAGCCCTCTGCTTTATCGCGTTTATATACGCATTATATCGGCCTGTGCGCAAAAATTTTTTAGGGGTTTTAGATAAGAATATCGACGATATCAAGAAGAAATTTGAAGAGCTAGAACAACTTAAAAATGAAGCTCACACTTCCCTACGTCGCGCCGAAGAGGGGATAGGTAAACTTAATGCAGAAAAGGGGTCAGTGCTTGCAAGTGCTCGCACTCAGGCGAAAGATATGCTAGAGCGCAAGACTCTCGAGCTAGAATCTTTTATTGAGCGTAAGAAGGTTGATGCTACCTTACGCTTCGAAGCCAGCGCGCGTGCATCGCATGAGCAATTTGAAACTCAACTGAAAGATATAGTATCTGCAGCTGTGGTAGAGTATTTAAAAGGCGCGGAGGTAAATGCTAGTGATTTAGAGATAGCTCAGAAGTTAGGCTTCTCATCGGAACCAGAACGCAAGAAGAAGCGCGTCACAAATTAAACGAAACCACGTCAACACACAAGCGGGTTATTTTTCCTCCAAACTCCACCTCGCTCTGGGTCTAAATAGTAAGTCGTTTTGTTTCTGAGCGCAAAATCGCTCCCATCCTGCTTGCGCTATCATCACTCCATTATCAGTGCATAAATTAATTGGTGGTACAAGAAAATTATATCCCATCTCTGCAGCGCTCTGAGTTAACATTTGTCTAATATATAAGTTAGCCCCTACCCCGCCTGATAAAACAAAACTGCGCTCGCCACCGCCCGTTTCAAACTGTTCATACAATTGCATAGCTTTGAGGGTTTTAACTCGCAGCATCTGAGCTACCACTTGCTGAAAACTAGCGCATACATCATTAATCTTTTGTTCGTCCATAGGAGCGAGTTTCTCGATTAATAACTTTGCTGCGGTCTTTAAGCCAGAAAGAGACAAATTGCAATGGTCCTGATTAATTAATGGCTTAGGTAAATCGTATATAGGAAAGCCCTTACTCGCCCTCCTTTCTATTTCTGGCCCACCTGGAAATCCTAAATTCAGCATCTTAGCCACCTTATCAAAAGCTTCGCCTACGGCATCGTCTAATGTAGTACCTAATATCTTGTATCTACCTAACCCCCGTACCTGAATGAACTGCGAATGTCCACCAGAAACTAGCAGCAATAAATAAGGATAGTCTAATTTATACACCAAGCGCACCATGAGCGCGTGTCCTTCCAGATGGTTTACTGCAATGAAAGGTTTTTTTAAAATGGACGCTAAAGTCTTGCCAAACACACACCCAACCATCACCCCTCCAATCAACCCTGGGCCACATGAAGCCGCCACTACGTCAATTTGATCACTTCTAATTTTAGCTTCCTCTAAGGCTCTTAGGAATGCAGTTTGGATGTTTGTTACATGCGATCTAGCCGCTATTTCTGGCACAACGCCAGCATAAGGTTTTTGCTCGATATGTTGTGAGATAATTACATTCGCCAATATTTCGTTATTGTTGATAATTGCCACACACGTGTCATCGCAACTAGATTCTATACCTAATACAAACACTATTTTTACCTAAAATTTTATCTAAAACTAAACGCTAATATAATTGAGGGAAGTATTTTTTAATCATCTCACTAGAACAATTAGCCACCTGATCTGGCTTCAGATCTCCTAGCTTAAACGGCCCATAGCCTACGCGAATTAATCTACTAACCTGGGCATGAAAAAATGTGCAAATTTTACGAATTTCACGATTTTTACCTTCCCACAAAATTAATTTTAACCAATGATGATTTTGGCTGCTGGAAATGAGAGAAATGCTGTCTAAAGAGTAATCTATACAATCTATACTAACAGTTTTATTGTTCTTAAAATATCGAAACATCTCCTCGATGTAATTTTTTTTACAATATACTCGCACCTTATACTCCCGCGCTATCTTGTTCTGCGGCAGCTCTAAATAGCGTGCAAATTGGCCGCTATTGGTTAGTATCAACAACCCCTCACTATTAATATCTAACCTACCAACGCTTATCATTTTTTGTTGAGCAAGATGCGCATATCTCCCTTTCACCCTTTCAAATACACAATCCCGCCCTTGAGGATCGCGCGCGCTGGTTATCACTCCAACTGGCTTATAATAAAGCCATACTGCAGGCTGAGTAATGTCGCTCACATTAAGCAATTCGCCATCGATGCAAATTTTATGAGCCGCTACATCGCCTATTTTAAAACCAACTTCAGAAACTACAATACCATCCACATCCACCCTTGCATCTAAAATTAATCGCTCAGCATCTCTTCGAGAATAAACGCTATGAGCTGCAATAATCTTTGCTAATCTTTGGGTCATAAATTTTTAAATGATATTATGTGATGGTGGTATCATAACTTAAACTCATCAATTAATGCATTGTGTAAACTTTCAACAAAATGATGTAAATCTATCGAATTCACATACGCACACATCACAAGCTCTCCTATTTCTAACATCACCACGTCTAAACAAAAACTCTCCAGCTTCTGCGTTAAAATTTGCAAAAGCTTTGCATGATTTTTTATTCCGTATCCCACTAAAGATACTGCGCCTATTTGCATATTAATATGATAACGAATATCTGCTTGATTCAGTATATTCTTCACTTCCTCCACTTCGTTTAGTGGTAAAATGCATCTTACGCTCTTAGTCACGCCCTGTGTATGATGTATAATTTTCATAATCTCCACCTCTTTTTCGATTAATAGCGACAACCCACTCTGCCAACTATCCTCATCCATCGTTAACAGAAAAAGAGATTTGTTTACGACTATAGATTCCACTCGCACCCCTTCTAATCCCTCTTGAACGCAGTTATTCATTTCTCGCACTTCGTTAAACTCATATTCTTTTTTCGCGCCGCGCCCTTGTTCATCGACGTTATTAATAATTGGATCTTTTGCAGTATGGTAGATGCTCGTACCATCCTCGCTACAGTCAAAGCTAGAAAGCACCCTCACATCTATCTTATATCTATAACAAATTTCCATACATCGAGTAGCTAACACCTTCGCCCCACTCGCAGAGAGCGCTAGCATTGTTCTTGCATCAATGATTGGAAATTTTTTGAGTTGTTCTTGAGGTATGATGCGTGGATCGGCACTATACACCCCATTGACATCAGTATAAATATCACATCTTTTGGCATTAAGAGCTGCTGCCAATAATAACGCGGTAGTGTCAGAACCACCTCTTCCTAATGTTGTAACGCGCCCAGTTGTTTCGCTCACACCAGTAAAACCTGTGATGATGGGAATAACGCCACTATCTAACATTTTATGCACCGCTCTCACGTCTATCTCTTTTACTAACGCCTTGCCATGGCTAGAGTTGGTGATGATAGGTATTTGCCAAAATTGCAAAGAGCAAGCGGCGTATGAAAAGCTATTTAACGCAATGGCGAGCAGGGCCGATGCTAAGCATTCGCCAGTAGCAAGCGCAGCATCTTTTTCAATAAGTGTATTATAACGACAATTAAGATATTTTAGCCGTGAAGAAGATAAGGAACTATAATGTTTATTTGATGAAATTTGATTAAAAATACTAGAAGAGTCAGCTTGCTCTACTTCTGCAATAACCTCATGACATAAGTCTAAGAGCGAATTAGTTGTGCCAGACATAGCAGACACAACTATCACAGGTTTAACACCTAACTTCAGAGTATTTGTTATAATGCGCGCAACTCGCGCTATGCGCGCCGCACTACCTACAGAGGTGCCACCAAACTTCTGCACAATAATTTTGGAGTTATGAGTGACAGTAGACATAAACTCTTGAAACTCTCAAAACTTTTTACTTACTCGCTGATGCGCTCACTAAATTGAAATACTTGCATTCTATTCAGTTTGCATTCTGCTCGGTTTGAATTTTACGCAGCTTATTGCATAATTTCAATTGCGGCAAAGAAAAAAGCAATCTCTCTTTTGGCGCTCTCAATGCTATCTGAGCCATGTACAGTATTTTTGCTAATATCTACGCCAAGATCACGTCTGATAGTACCCACTTCGCACTGAGCGGGGTCAGGATAAGCGCCCATAATTTTGCGGTTCATAGATACAGCATCATTGCCTTGCAACACCTGCACCACAACATATCCGTCGGTAATATTTTCTACCAATTCATTAAAGAAAGGTCTTTCTTTATGTTCCGCATAAAAAGCAGATGCCTGTTGTACAGTAAGCTTTAGCATCTTCTGCGCCACTACCCTCAGCCCAGCTTTTTCAAAATAAGCATTGACCGCACCAGTAATATTTCTCTTAGTTGCGTCAGGTTTAATAATGGATAAAGTGTGCTCCGTCATATATAAAATCCTTATTTGCATAAAATTTAGCTATTCTAGAATCAAAACTATACACGTTTTCTTGCTGTTATGTCAATATATTGTTAATCTTTAATGCTTTGATGGATATACGGAATATTTTATTAAAGCTACCATGGATATTATGAATAGAGGTGAATATGCGAAAGTTAGTGCGCGATGAAATTCCTAAAATTATCGAGAAAACTGGGCGAGGTTGTAATGTACGTGTACTTGATGAGGAAGAATACTTTCTAGAACTTAAAAAAAAGCTAGTCGAAGAAGTTGATGAGTTTCTTGCGGAAACAAACCTGGAGGAGCTAGCCGATATCGTAGAAGTGATCTATGCATTAGCAAAAGCCATCGGCCATGATGTTAAAAAGCTTGACTCGATGAGACGTAAAAAAAAATCTGAACGAGGAGCGTTCGAACAAAAGCTATTCTTAGAGTCGACAGATAATTAATAACATGCACGCAATATACAATAGTCTTAAGTCAAACTAACGTCTTGTATTATTGATCAGACAAAAGTAGTATGCTATAATCGCAGTTAATTTTTTTTAGAGTTAAAAAAGAGTTAAAAAGCAAACTACATATACTTAAAAATATTTATTGATGACAAAAGAAGAATTAATGGAGTTTTCTGGCACAGTTCTAGAACTCCTACCAAACGCACATTTTAAGGTTCAACTAGATAATGGTCATATAATTATTGCTCACACTTCTGGTAGGATGCGTAAAAATCGCATCAGAATTTTAATGGGTGATAATGTGGTTGTAGAGATGACGCCCTATGACTTAACGAAAGGACGAGTGGTGTTACGCAAATAAACAAACTAGTTTAAAAAATAAATAATCCAGTTTTAGGTTCAGCATATAATCGCACATACATTTTGAGTATACTTGCACATGAAGGAAGAGATGAAAAAATTATTTATTAAAACTTACGGCTGCCAGATGAATGTTTATGATTCAGATAGAATCGAAGGCTTGCTTAGCTCATGCGGATATGTGAGCACTCAAGACAAAGACGAGGCAGACGTTATTGTTCTAAACACCTGTCATATTCGCGAAAAAGCAGCGGAGAAGCTTTATTCTGAACTCGGTAGAGTGAATAAAATCAAACAGGCAAGGCAAAACCAACAAAAAGACATGACAATCGTAGTGGCGGGGTGTGTTGGGCAAGCAGAAGGTAGCGAGATCTTTTCACGCGCACCATATGTAGATGTGGTGGTTGGCCCGCAATCTTATCATAACCTGCCATCATTGCTGGAAAAAATTAAATTGGAAGGAAGGCATTTAATAGATTTAGATTTTGGTTTTGAAGAAAAATTTGATAAACTGCCAGAAAATTCCAAAGCGCAAGGAGTGGTGAGCTATCTTTCAATTCAGGAAGGTTGCGATAAGTTTTGTCATTTTTGCGTAGTGCCATATACTAGAGGAGCAGAGTTTTCTCGCCCAGTAGAGCAGGTATACAATGAAGCATTGATGCTGGCTGCGAATGGCGCGAAAGAAATTGTGTTGTTAGGTCAGAATGTGAATGCGTATCATGGTAGTTTTAATGGTTCTACTTATTCTTTAGCAGACCTCATCTCTAAAATCGCTCAAATTTCTAGCTTGCAAAGAATTAGATACACCACTTCTCACCCAAGAGACATGAGCCAAGATTTAATCGCATTGCATGGCAAAGAAGAAAAACTCATGCCATTCCTACATTTGCCCATTCAATCAGGTTCAGACAAAATCTTAAGTGCAATGAATAGAAAACACACTGCGCAGTATTATTTAGAAGTCATAGACCAGCTCAGGGCTGCTAGGCCAGATATTGCCTTGCATACAGATATTATAGTAGGCTTTCCCACCGAGACCGAAGAAGATTTCGAGCAAACTATGAAGTTAGTAGAGCAAGTGGGATATATGAACTGTTTTTCTTTTATGTATAGTCCAAGGCCAGGCACGCCAGCTGCTACGGCAGAGCAAATACCATCGGAAGTGAAATATGAAAGGTTGCAGAGGTTGCAACAACTAATACGCTCGATGTATCATAATTTTAATAAAGCGTGTGTTGGTCATGTCATGCCAGTACTGTTTGACAAAATTGGTAAACATCCAAACCAAGTAGTTGGCAACTCTCCTTATATGCATTCTGTTTATATAGACAATGCTCAAGATTTATTAAATAAGTTAGTGGATGTGAAAATTGAGAAAGGTTATGCTAATAGTGTGCGAGGAGTAGTGGTGTAAAAACATTATATAGTTTTAGGATATTCGTTTAAATTCATTTAAATTTAAATGTTATATATCCTTGTATTGTTTTTATATAATATGTAGACAAAAAAAATAATAAAAGAGGTTTGTTTGTTCAAAGTCTTCGCGTTCTGTCTAAAATGCTTAGCCGTCGCCTCCACTCTTGGCGCAGCTCTGTTCGCCGTTTTATTTTTTTATTACTCCAAGGACTTACCAAACTACAGCGAGTTAGAAAACTACTACCCTCCCTGCGTTACACGCATTTATTCCTATGATGGTAAGTTGTTAGAAGAATACGCAACAGAGCATCGCATATTTGTACCATTCAAACTTATTCCAAAATCTTTAGTAGACGCATTCGTTTCAGCAGAAGATAAAAATTTTTTTCAACATCAAGGTTTAGATCTAGTTAGTACCACTAGAGCTGCAATCAATAGCATCATTAATCTCCTACAAAATAAAAGGGTAGAGGGTGGATCAAGCATCACTCAACAAGTAGTCAAAAACTTTTTATTAGGCAATGAGCGCTCCATTTCGCGCAAAATCAAAGAGGCTATTTTATCATATCGAGTATCTCAGATTTTTAGCAAAGAAAGAGTGTTAGAACTCTACTTAAATCAAATTTTTCTAGGCAAGGGCTATGGGGTAGTCGCTGCTGCCCAAGCGTATTTTAACAAATCTCTTGATGAATTAACTATAGAAGAGTCTGCCCTACTAGCCGCCCTACCTAAAGCACCGTCTTCGGTTAATCCTGAAAAAAACTATAATCGCGCAAAGATTCGTAGAGATTATGTGATTAATAGAATGCTAGAAGATGGCTACATCACCACTCAAGCAGCGCAGAAGGCTATAGATACTCCTATTGTGTTAACTAAAAGACCAAAAACAGAAACGGTATCAGCGCATTATTACGCAGAACATGTGCGCAATGAGGCAATAAAAATAGTAGGAAAAGAAAATTTTTATAATGATGGTTTATTCATCGTCACCTGCCTAGATAGCGTTATACAAGAAAACGCCAAGAATGCTCTGCGCAAAGGTATAGAAGATTACGATCGCTCGAAAGGTTTTAGAGGTAGCTCTGGCAAAGTAACGGATCTAAAGAATGCGCAACAAGAATTAAATAATTTTACACAACAAAACCCCCTCCCTCCTGGTTACGAGTGGGCCTGCGTGATGGAAGTGCAAGACAAAAATGCTAAAATTCTTTCAGTAAGCGCCGCAGAACACAGCCTTAACATCAAAGATGCAAATTGGGCTAAATCTAACCTCACATCCATAAAACAAATTCTCAATATATGCGATATTATTGCTGTTACGCATCAAGATGGGCGAGTATTACTAACGCAAAAACCGAAAATCAATGGAGGTATTATAGTAATAAATCCTACGGACGGCAAAGTGTTAGCTATGCAAGGAGGATATGATTTTGAGGAAAATAAATTCAATAGAGTCACGCAAGCTATGCGCCAACCAGGCTCTACAATCAAACCTTTCGTTTATCTCGCAGCTCTAGAAGATGGTATAGAACAAACTAAAATCTTTAGCGATGGTCCAATAGATATCTACCAAGGCCCAGGCCTTCCTATCTGGCGTCCAAAAAATTATAGAAATAATTTTTTAGGACAAATTACTATGCGTACGGGTCTAGAAAGATCTCGTAATTTAGTTACCGTGCGCGTCGCAAAGGAGGTGGGATTAGAGCATATAGTATCTCTAATTAAAAGACTGGAAATCCATCCAAATCCCACTCAAAGATATTCGGTGGTGCTTGGCGCACTAGAAACTACTTTAGAAAAAATGAGCTGCGCCTATGCAGCCCTTGCAAATGATGGCTGTAAAGTGAATTTACATTTTATAGAAATGATCAAAGATAGAAACGGCAGAGTGTTGTATAGGCGAGATACGAGAGCTGGCAAAAAATTCGCTATTACCGATAATCAAGACACCCCCCCAGACATCCCCCCAGTGCAAACGCAGCGCTTGATAGACTCAGCCACGAACTATCAGTTAGTCTCCATGCTCACTGGAGTTGTGCAAAGAGGCACTGCGCGCAAAGCGCTTTGTCTTGGTAAAACAATAGCTGGTAAAACTGGCACAACTAATGATAGCAAAGATGTATGGTTTATGGGTTTTACTCCTTATGTAGTGGTGGGCACCTACATGGGGTTTGACCAACCTAAATCACTGGGGCAATCAGCTACTGGCGGCAGTGTAGCACTACCTGTATTTATAGAATTTATGCAACAATCTTATGCTTCTGTTGGTTCTATTGAATTTGTAGTGCCTTCAGATATTGCATTTAAAGAAGTGCATGGCATTCAGGAACCTATGAGAAAATTTTTAAACAATATGCATCATAATGATGATATATTCAATAAAATCGACAAAAAGAATGATAAAGATAATTATAATGGTATTATTTATTAATAAACCTTTAGTTACTTACTCTTCATAATCTCAGAAAAAATTATTCTATGTATAGCATATTCGCTCTATTGTTGATTGTAGTGAGTCATGAACTAGGCCATTATTTTTTAGCTATTTTGAATAATGTTAAAGTTATAGAATTTTCTATTGGCTTTGGTAAAAAAATACTTTATACGAGTTTTGGGAACGGTACACAGTGGCAAATTCGCCTAATACCTCTTGGTGGGTTTGTTAGTTTGCATGGATATCATGGCACAGATATAAACGACTCTTCAGCCTTTTGCAATAAATCTTTGATGGCGAGATTTGCAATTGTAGTAGCGGGGCCACTGGCGAATTTCATATTAGCATTCATTCTACTATTTTCTCATTACTTCCACGATGGGGTGCCCCAGATAGGTAATGTTGTAGATGGGGTGGTACCTAGTTCTTATGCGCAAATGGTAGGCGTGAAAAAGGGCGATACTTTGCTGAGCGTCAACAATATCCCATTGGATGAAAAAAGCGGAACAACTAAAATAATTAAAAAGGCTATATCATCAAAACTACCTATATTAATGCAGTTTCGCAGAGCGAATAACAGCTCATACACTCTACAAATAGAACCTGAGGCTTTGGAAGAGAAGCAAATTATCGGAATAGTTTTCAAATATACATCAGGCTCACCTCATCAATTTTTCAGCAGCATTTCGACTACTGTGCATCATATTGCTACGCAAACACAAGATATAATTCGACAATTAT
Source organism: Candidatus Sarmatiella mevalonica (assembly GCF_016751895.1). Classification (GTDB taxonomy): domain Bacteria; phylum Pseudomonadota; class Alphaproteobacteria; order Rickettsiales; family Rickettsiaceae; genus Sarmatiella; species Sarmatiella mevalonica. Next base: position 44,378 of record NZ_JACVVM010000001.1, read on the forward strand.
ATCGAGCCTTCACAACCCATCAATACTCTCAAATCAATGGCATTATTAGCGTGTATACTGCAGCTAGTGATTTAAGTAAAAATAATAATACATTCTGGGGCGCGTTTTTAATGCTTGCTACAACACTATCAATCAATCTGGCAATATTCAATTTATTGCCAATTCCACCTTTTGACGGAGGAAAATTATTTTTGATGTCCCTAGAATTACTGTTGCCAAAACAATTTATACTGGTTTTAGAAAAAATTATGGGGTGGATAGGTAGCGCTTTAGTACTGTTCTTACTTGTAATTTCTTTATTAAATGATATAAATGCTTTGTAATACTTAATAAAATAGATTAGAATTTACGCATCGAAGCGTAAGTTTATCATTAGCAATAAAATATGAAGCGTTTATTATTTTTCTTTTTTTCTTTTGTTCTATTATTCTCCCAAGTACAGGTACAAGCGCAAGTAATCAAATCGGTAAAAATAGATGGAAATTATAGAATAGAAACATCTACGATTTTAAATTATTTAAATCTAGATGTTGGGCAAAATTTAACAGAAACCAAAAAAGACCAAGCTATTAAAGCATTATTTGCTAGTGGTTTTTTTGAAGATGTACAGCTAAATTGCGATAACGGTGTTGTGTTAGTGTTGGTAAAAGAAAATCCGCTGATTCATAAAATTATTTTTTCAGGAAATAGTAAAATTAAATCAGACGCATTGGGTAACGAGGTTTACAGTAAGGCTGGCCAAGCGCTAAATAAAACCAAAATAGCCGCAGACGTGGAAAGAATGGTTGAGTTATATAAGGCATCTGGTAGATTTAACGTAAAAATCACCCCGCATATTAAAGCAAGAACTAGTAATGTTGTGGATATTACTTTCAAAATAATAGAGGGGCCCAAAACGCTCGTACGTCATGTTTATTTTGTAGGTAACGACTGCTACTCCTCCCGTGAGCTACAGGCTGTGATAGTTACTAAAGAGAGTAGATGGTATCGATTCTTTGCAAACGATACATATAGCCCATATAAGGTGGAGTATGATAAAGAGCTACTCACTGCATTCTATAAGTCAGTTGGTTTTGCAGATGCGCAAGTGCTCTCAGCCACAGCAGAACTATCGCAGGCCAAGGACTCATTCTCTATCACTTATACTATTTCTGAAGGTATCAAATATTCTTTTGGCAAGGTAGGTCTAACCGATAATATACCAGACTTAAAGGAAGACTTCTCTAAATATCTCAAGTTTATTAAGACTGGAGATGTTTTTAACATTAATCACGTAAATGCAGTAATAGAAGCGATTAATGCCCGATTAAGCGATATAGGCTATGCGCAAGCTAATATTACTCCGCAAATTCAAACAGATCCTAATACTAGGATAGCAAATGTGCACTTCTCTATTGATTTAGGAGCGAAATACTACGTAAATCGCATCAATATCATTGGTAATGTTAAAACAAAAGATTCCGTAATTAGAAGTAGATTTAAATTATCAGAAGGCGATATATTTAATAGCTCTATGTTTGCAGGTGGGGTTTCGAATCTAAAAGCGCTAGATTATTTTGAACTGAATCCTACCGTTACGCAGGCAGAACAAGGGCTGGATAAATATAATATTAATCTAGAAGTTCAGGAAAAAAGCACCGCTCAAATTGGCGCTGGCGCTGGATATAACACTACTAGTGGCATCTTTGGTAATGTGTATTTCAAAGAAAGAAATTTCTGTGGTACTGGTAAAAACCTTAATTTAATGGCTCAGATTGCTAAAAATAGCAAGCTCAGCTTTGTAGGTTCTATTACGGAACCGCGTTTTTTCGATAAAGATTTGGAGTATACTAGTGCGCTATATATTGGCGTACAGAAGGGCGGCAAAAAGGCAGTGAATGTGAGCGAATCTTATAATCAAAAAACTTTTAGTTTTGATAATAGTTTGCAATATGATATCACAGACCGCCTATCTCACTCAGTGAACTATCTCATCAAAGATGATAATTTAAAGGCGCCTAGCAGCACCTCCTCACCTTTATTGCGTGAGCAGATGGGTAATTTTGTCACCTCTGCCATAGGTCAAAAACTACGCTATTTTGCTATGGATAGTAATATTGCTGCACGACGCGGTTATAACGTTGTGTTCTCTGAGTCATTCGCTGGTCTTGGTGGTAATAATAAATATTTTAAAAATGAATTGGAGTTTAGGGTTATTCAGTATTTTAAAAATAATTCGATATTTTTAAAAGTTGGCGCATCCGTTGGTAATATTATGGCTGTAGATAATATGCTTAGAATTAATGATCGCTTAAATTTAGGTGGTATTAGTTTGCGTGGCTTTGCTTATGGCGGCGTGGGTCCTATGGATACTAAAACAAAAACTCACTTGGGTGGACAAAACTATTATGCTGGCTCTGCAGAACTGCAGTTTCCTATAGGCGCACCTAAAGAATTTAATGTAAAAGGTGTGGTGTTTTGTGATGTAGGAAATGTGTGGGGTATTTCTAAAGCTATACAAAATAAATATGGATATGAGATATCTGAGGGTAATTATTTTCGCACTTCTGTTGGAGTTGGCATCAACTGGCAAACAAGTTTGATGCCTATTCAGATATACTTTAGCTGGCCAGTACGATATTTGAAAAAAGAGGATGTAGTGGAAAGATTCTTTATTAATATGGCGACTGATTTTTAAATAGCTCGCTCGCTCACTCTACTTTTTGCTTTAATTTGCTATTCCATGCATTAAACCTCTTTTTGAAACCACGCAGCAGAGGTTGGGCGAAATGCATGGAGCAGGGAGCAAACAAAGCGCATGATGCGGAAGTTAGCCGACGCAAGCATTGGAGCCCAACACGGTTAGCGTCAGGAGCTTATCGGGGCTGTGTTTTTATCGTTTTATCCATCCCAAGCCTCCATTTCCTTCTCTTCTGCCGTTATTATCTTCTCTCCACGTCTTTGAACCAGTATTTGCTTGTTGGCGCTTTCTGTCGCTTTCTGTTTTGCTTTCAATTCTTGCCGCCATCTCTTTCACGTTAGGTCTAGATTGGGACTTATCACGCTCTACGCTCTCTGATATTTTACGCTCATCAGTCTTTTGCCCGCTTGTTTTTGTTTTCTTTGTTAGGTCAACAATGCTCTTGATCTGCTGCGCCTTCTGTTCATTAGACCTCTTTCCTAACTCTACTTCTGATGGCAACCGCTTCGTCGCTCCGATGCGCAAGTCCCCACGTACTTCATGTACGCTGCGGCTCTGTGCTTCGTATACTCCTCGCATTTGCTCATCATGAACGAGTTTCGAAAGAGGTCTATTATTCAAATGCTGTACTGTATGAGCGCTCTTATCCACATTCGTCCATTTCGCACCTCCATTTCCTTCTCCCACACCTGCCTCATCTACTTTCCATCGCTTTCCGCTCTTATGACGCCCTGCTATCGCGGAGCCGGCGACCTGCGACTGGAGCTGTTGCGTATCTCTTTGATTCCGAATATTCCGCGAATCCTGCTTTGTATGATCCGAGTTTTGTGCAATAGGAGTCTCGCGTCTATCTGATTGTGTTAGCTGATCTTGTACGTGAATAGAATGCGATTTTTTCGGAGATTTACTTAGCTGCACCTGTTTTTGGACGTTTTGCACCAATGCCACGACGTCTTGATTTACTTGCGTACTCTTCAGTGTATCTTTGTTATGTCGCACACCATTCTTATCATTCTGCATCTCATTAACTTTCTTCATTATTTCATGCTGATTGTTTCTCGCGTATTCATGCATCGACCCGCCAACGAACTTTTCCGTATTTATATTCTGATCTATTTTGTGATTCAGCCCCTGCATAGTATTATTTATAGTGTTTGAGATATTCTCATCAACTTTTTGCACAAACTGTTCAGCATTACTATTTATACTATTCACAGCATTATCTATACCTTCTTGTATATTATCAATAGCACTTTGCGTTTTAGATTGTATTTGTTTCTCTATTTTTAGTTGTCCTTGACGAACTTGCTCTGTTGCATACTGAATCTTTCGCTCGCCAGTTTGTACTAACTGCTCCGCTTTATTCTGTATACTATCTAAACTTTTTTCCGCATTATTTTTAATAGTATGAATGGTGCTGATCGCATTACCTATTTGGTCATTTAAATGCGTTACTTCTTTAAATGCAAGAGACTTTACTTGATCAGTTTGCTTTAAAAACAATAGTTTTATTCGTTGATAAAGTAGCGCAAACATTTCTTTTATTTTAGTTATAATACCCTGACTCACCTGTCTCTCTTCCATCGCTTTTAAAGACAAATACTGATAATCTTTGTCATATATATCAGTCTCTGTAATAAGATCATCTATATCGTCAGGATTAGTAGTTTCCGTAATATAAGACTTTGTATCATTGTCATCATATCTACTGTTATTCGCATTATCTCTATCACTCTCTGTATACAATGAAGAATTGTAAGGTGCAGATTCTCTATATGGCTCGTCAAATCTATCACTTGAACTGACGGGTAACACCTGAGGATTGTTGCTAGCTCCCTGCCCTGCATTGTCCACCTTTACATCATCTTGGCCAGCTGTGGAGGGTGTTTGATTATTTGTTTGCTTCGTATTGGTAGTATTAGATGAGTTATTATTAATTGCAGGGATTACAGTATCTGGCTGCACATTAGAATTATTCGGAACCGGAATAGAATTATTAGTATGGGTAATAACATACTGCGATGGATTAACAATCTCCGATACACGTGGTGTTTGCTGCTGCAATCCTTGGTTACTTAGAAAGTTATCATTAGGCGTAGAAGACGTTTGATTATTTGTTTGCTTCGTATTGGTAGTATTAGATGCGGTATTAGATAAGTTATTATTAACTTCAGGAGTTGTAATTGTCTGCTGCGGTTCTTGCGGCCACGGCCTGATCGGTTGCTGGGTTTGATTACTTGGAATGTTATTATTAATATTCGCACCTGGAGTATTTATACTCGCTCCCGGAATGTCTTTCTGAACAGTCAAAGTATCTTGCTGTGGAACGGAAATATTCTGCTGAACCCGCTCCTGCGAGCGCGCCAAATCATACTCTCGCACTCGTGCCGTCAATGCCTCATACTGTGTTTTATTTACTGGCACAGTATAGCATTTATTATTTACCTCAAAAAACCCAATACCAGTTTTTGGATCAAATTGCAGAGGCGTTGGCGTTACCACAGAAGCTATCTTTCCATTTGAATCAAAGGTGACGCTAAAATGCAAAGCGTTATTTCCTTCAATAGGTATCATGGATCCGCCACTTGTATCATATAAAACCAAAGACACGGTTACATCTTTAGCTGTATATTTTGTAAAATCTACAGTTCTATAGCCTTGCAACTGATATTTACTCCCGCTGGTACTGGTTATAGATATAGATGAATCATAATTATATTTCGTTTCTACAAGTGAGTTATCGACACCATCTCCACCTAACTTTCTCTGTATAATCTTAACGCCTTGTTGTTGATTATTGAAATTATTAGTACTGTCTTCCTGCCAAGAAATTTTACCTTTGCCCTTATCGTCGCCAGCTGCTGCAAAAATAATCTTTTGTACTTTTTGAAAATCATTTAATGCGCCACGAATACTCTGCTCATTGAACGTCTTATGCATTTCCTCCATTTCTTCCACGCTAAGAAAGTGATGAGAAGATCCACTATACTTTTGTGCTTGGAGAGAGTCAACTCCATGAAAAATACTGCGAACATTGGTTAAATGTGCTCGATATGCATTTCTTAGGTTTTCTATATCTACCTTAGCCTGTTGATCATTTACATTCATAGATTGCTCTGAACCCGATGCGAGTCGTATATTACCTTGCACTCCAGTGAATTGTGACATAAATACCTATCAATAATAAAAAACATAAGAAACTTTTCTACTATTGATTGTAACATAAAGCAACGAGATAATATAGAGGGGGTAAGTAGAAAATAAAAAAAAAAGGGGGGGGTAAGGGGTATAAGAAGAGAAGAATATAAGAAGTAGATTATACTGGAGCGGGTGAAGAGATTCGAACTCTCGACTTCGACCTTGGCAAGGTAGCGCTCTACCCCTGAGCTACACCCGCAAACAGAACAAATTCATTTTAATCAAGATTTATACACAAGTCAAGAATATATTAAAAAAATATCACGCAAATATTCGGTAATAAGTTAATTAAGAAACTTATTAAAATAAAATGGCAGAGGAGCGCTTAACTCAATCTCATTACCCAATAACGATGAAGGGATAGTTAATTCCTTAGCATGTAACAACATATATTTTTCTTCGCGTCCACCATACTTACGATCCCCTACTATAGGACAATCAATACTGGCTGCATGTATGCGAATCTGATGATTACGTCCGGTTTTAGGCCGAAACGCTATCAAACTTCCCTGCCAATCTACGCCATTTTCAATACCTCTTAATTTAGTAATTAATTGATAATGAGTCACGCTATTATTTGCTTGCACCTGCATCTGGCCTTTTGAATCTTTCGAAGCAATATAACTATCTATCACACCCCGATCCTTTGGGGGATGACCAGACACCACGGCATAGTAAGTTTTCGTAATATCATGCATTTTAAAACCATGTGCAATTTTCTGTGCTGCAGTTAGGTTTTTGGCAATCATTAACACTCCACTAGTGTCTTTATCTAACCTATGTACTAAACGCCATAAATCAAAATGCGAATAGTTATTAATGTAATTAATGTAGGCGATAGCATGGTCAATCGATATTAAAACCTTACTACCACCCTGAGTAGGAATTTTAGTAGGTTTGTTAATTGCAATTAGGTTATCATCTTCATACACACGCCACTGATCTAGCATCTTATTTGCCAAACCAACAACATTATCGCAAAATCGCACGTTTTGAACTGTGCTTGGCGCTATAATAGAAACTAAAGAGTTTAATCTGTAAATCGTAATCTCGTCGCCATTTTGTACCCTATAAGCGCTATGAGTTTTGTGAGAATTCACAAGAATATCTCCTTTTCTTATAGCCTTTTCAATATTAGACTGTTGAATGGACCCATATTCGATTCTAAGGTATTTATCTAACCTTACGGCATAGTTAATTTGTACCGTCAATACGGTGATGTGAGATGTGCGCATAGCAGTTTAGTAAAGTTATTTAGCAGTTTTACTTTCTAGCGTTAAACCTTCTTACAAAATTAATAATTTGGTTATACATTATAAATTTGAATTCAAGTTTAAGCTATAAATTTTTATGAACAGCATAAAAAGTGATAAAAAAATCGAATTATTCGAAAATTACTTAGACGTCGCATCTGGTTATGAGCTATTAATTTCAAACGCCCCTTTGATAGAACAAATATACCAAGACTACTGCGCTAATCCATCTAGCGTATCGAGCCAATGGCGCATCTTTTTTGAAGCAATAAAAAGACAAGATACTATCCGCCCGCCATCTCATTCACTGCATATTGATGAAGAAATTCGTAATTACTATAGAAAATATGGGCATTTCTTAGCGCATCTTGACCCACTCACTACTCATAAGAAAAACAAAACATCGCAATATTCGCAATACCTAAAACAACTCAAAACTCACCCGCATGACGCTCAAAAAGCAATGATATCTCGTAATCGCTACGCTGGTTCTATCGGAGTAGAATTTGATTACATCGATGATATTCAGAAGAAAGAATGGCTATTTAGTCACTTTGAAGACTTAATGGATCAATTACTCGCAAAGAAGAGTCGAATTCCTACTCAATCCACTCATGATTATCCTAACCAGCAATCAACTTCAGCAATCTCCCATTTAGAATTAATTATGAAAGGGGAAATGTTTGAACAATATCTACACACCCAATTTCCTGGCGCCAAGCGCTTCTCTCTAGAAGGGTGCGAGGCGCTGCTAGTATTTTTGCAATCTATACTAGAGCAGTCAGAGCAAAGTAACGTAATATTAGGCATGGCTCACAGGGGCAGGTTAAACGTGCTTACAAATATCCTGGGTAAACCTTATAGTGCAGTAATAGCCGAGTTTATGGGTCATGGCTTAGAGTTTGAATGCTGCGGTGACGTGAAATATCACCTAGGTTATTCTGGTAGCGTTGATGTGAATGGTAAAAAGTTAAACGTAACTTTAGCCTACAACCCATCTCATCTAGAGTCAGTAAATGCAGTTGTATGTGGCATGGCAAGAGCTAATATAGACCGTGGTATACCTACCGGCACCATACTCATACATGGGGACGCGGCTTTTTGTGGCCAGGGTGTAGTTGCTGAGTCTTTGGCGATGTCAGATCTAGAAGCATATAATGTGGGAGGTAGTATACATGTTATTATTAATAACCAACTTGGATTCACCGCTAACGCTAAAGATACTAGAGGGCAAAGATATGCAAGCAATTTTGCCAAAATTATCTCTGCACCTATTTTGCACGTTAATGCCGAACAAGTAGATGAAGTTGTCATGTCCGCCGATTTTGCTGCTAGCTATATTAGACAGTTTAAGCAAGACGTTGTGATAGATTTATATTGCTATCGCAAATATGGACATAATGAGGGTGACGAACCCATGTATACTCAAGCGCCTATATACAACATTATTAAAAACAAACCGAGTTTGCTGCAACTATTTAGTAAGCAGCTATTGGATGCTAAAATCTTAAAGCAGGAAGTTTTTTTAGAAATGCAAAAACAGTTTAAGCAAACTCTCGAATTGAATCGCCAGAAAGCTTTGCAATACAAACCATCTTTACCAGCAAGTGATATCAAGCCATTTAATATACAACACGCTACAGAAGAGGAATTGATAGAGCTGGGATTGGAATTATGCAAGATCCCTGCGGGCTTTCCAGCTAATCACAAAATTACTAAAATGCTTGATGCTAGAGCAAGGACATTGCAAAACCGCAGCCCATTAGATTGGGCTAGTGCAGAGCAACTAGCTTATGCTTTGTTAATTAAGCGAGGAATGAATGTGCGGTTAGTGGGGCAAGATGTTGGCCGTGGCACTTTTTCTCATAGGCATGCCGTACTACATAGCCAAATTAATGATGACCGTTATATACCGCTAGCACAATTAGAGTCTGCACAAGTAACGCATGGACAAACCAACAAATGCGGTAAATTCGAGGTATTTGATAGCATCTTATCAGAATATGCGGCGCTAGGGTTTGAGTATGGTTATTCGCTCGGCAATTCCGATACATTAGTGATTTGGGAGGCGCAATTCGGTGATTTTGTGAATGGAGCACAAATAATGATCGATCAGTTCATTAGCAGCGCCGAAGCAAAATGGGGTATCAAGAGTAATTTACTGTTATTTCTCCCGCATGGCTTAGAAGGGCAAGGACCAGAACACAGCTCTGCACGATTAGAAAGATTTTTGCAACTTTGTGCACAAAATAATATGCAGGTAGCTTATCCCACTACTCCATCATCTTTCTTTCATCTCATTGTGGAGCAGGCTAGCGCTAAGCAGGTCAGGCCATGTGTAGTGATGACCCCTAAGTCTTTGTTGAGACATCCTGCAGCTGTATCCAATATAAATGATTTGGTTAGCGGGGTCTTTCGAAGCGTTTTGACTGATCAGATCAACGCAGATCTTGAGAAGGAGGTGGAAAAAGTAATTTTCTGTAGTGGTAAAATTTACTATGATTTGCAAAACGCCTCGCTGAATGTTAATAAAAATATGTTATTAATCAGGTTAGAAAGAATATATCCTCTAGATGTGGTAGCGATAGAGAGTGTTTTAAATAAACTACAATATAAATCAAATGTCCAATTTATTTGGTGCCAAGAGGAGCCGGAGAATATGGGGGCTTGGAGCTTCCTGCGCGAACAATTGTTAAAGATTATACCAGGGCAAATGACGTATATTGGCAGAGATGCGCGCTCTTCGCCGGCGGTAGGATTAGCTGCGCGCCATACATTGGAGCAGGATCAGATTATTCTGCAAGCTGTGCAATAAGATTCGCGTCAAGCATGACTTTTGTGATGTTGATTTGACTAACTCGTTATCGGAATATCACTAATCATTGTAATAATGTATCCACTGCATACATCTCTCATTAGACCTCTTGCGTAAGTATTTAATTAACAATTAGCCAATGTGAAGGGTGAAGAAGGTTGTTCGTGATTATTAGACCTCTTTCCTAACTCTACTCCTGATGGCAACTGTGGCGACGCTGTCGATGCGCAAGTCCTCACGTACTTCATGTACGCTGCGGCTCTGTGCTTCGTATACTCCTCGCATTTGCTCATCATGAGCGAGTTTCGAAAGAGGTCTATTTTAGCATCAAGCGGCAAGTAATTTATTAACGAAATCATTTTTGAAATTAACAATTCCAGCAACAATATTAAACTTTAGATTATAACCCCTACGCTTATTGCGATATCTATGAGATAAAATACGAAAATTCTTTAGCTCTGCAATAATATTCTCAACCTTGATCCGCCTCTTAGAGACAATATGGTTGTATTTCTTTTGCCAGTAAGTTAAAGGCTTTTTCTTTGTTTTCTTAATAGGCGTTTTAGCATTATTATGTTTTTTCTTTAAGCCCTGATAGCCAGAATCAGCATAAACCCTTGTTCCAATAGGTAAAGAATCATCAGCTTTATGAATTTTAAAATCATGATCCCTGCCTTTATACGATTTCGAAACATTGCGAATTTGTCCAAATGAATTTACCCTTATTTCTGTTTTAAACGTATACTTCCTTTTCTTGCCTGAAAAATATTCTCTCTGTTTTTTGATAGGCTTTTCTATTATTTGCTCAGTAACATCAATTAGCTGGGCCGCCTCTTCGTAACTTAATTCTCGATTCTTCTCAATTGCAACTAGACCAGCCATAAGCGGCTCTA
>NZ_JACVVM010000002.1 GCF_016751895.1 Candidatus Sarmatiella mevalonica
AAATAATAGAAAAGCCTATCAAAAAACAGAGGGAATATTTTTCAGGCAAAAAAAGGAAGTATACGTTTAAAACAGAAATAAGGGTAAATTCATTTGGACAAATTCGCAATGTTTCGAAATCATATAAAGGCAGGGATCATGATTTTAAAATTCATAAAGCTGGTGATCCTTTGCCTATTGGAACAAGGGTTTATGCTGATTCTGGCTATCAGGGCTTAAAGAAAAAACATAATAATGCTAAAACGCCTATTAAGAAAACAAAGAAAAAGCCTTTAACTTACTAGCAAAAGAAATACAACCATATTGTATCTAAGAGGCGGATCAAGGTTGAGAATATTATTGCAGAACTAAAGAATTTTCGTATTTTATCTCATAGATATCGCAATAAGCGTAGGGGCTATAATCTAAAGTTTAATATTAGACCTCTTTCGAAACTCACTCATGATGAGCAAATGCAAGGAGTATACGAAGCACAGAGCCGCAGCGTACATGAGGTACGTGAGGACTTGCGCATCGACAGCGTCGCCACAGTTGCCATCAGGAGTAGAGTTAGGAAAGAGGTCTATTGTTTATAACTACCGCGAGAAATAAAGTATTAATATCCGTTTTTCCGAATTCCCAATTAGTTCTGTCCATTGCCAAAACACAACTTATGATTCCGAATAAACCGATGATTAACTTAGCAATCGAAATAAAATCTATAGTAAAGCTTTTCAATAAACGATAAATTCTATGAGTTTTAGATTTATCCTTTGCGGGACCAGGAAGAGATAGCGCAAGCTCTTTTTGGTGAATACCAGCACCCGTAATAATACTCAAGATTGCTGCAACAAAAGATTTTACTCTTGATTTATTTCCGGCTATATGAGATGATAGCGCTTGAAGGCTTGAAGTAGTATATTATGCATTTTTGTCATAAAAAATAAACGATATATACTACTTCAAACCCTCATAGCAAAGCCTTTCCTTAAAAAATGTAGGGTGCTATGATAGAAACAGACGAAAAAGGTTTGGCCTCAGATTCAATTTGATTGCAGCTATTTATAACATGGAGCTAGTATAAATGAGTTTCAAAAGAGGTCTAATGAAGAAAAGGGATATGACAGAGGCAAAAAGGTAGCAGGTAGGAAGCGTCATATAGTTGTAGATCCCTATTATCCTATGAATATCGATGTCTACAGCACAACCCCTCATGATAGCAACTGTGCAAAAAGAGTATTATTTGGTCTAAAGGAAAAATTTCCAAGGTTAGTAAGGATTTTAGCGGACCAAGGTTACCAAGGAGATTTACAGAAGTGGTTTTATACTCACACTCGCGGTAGTTTACTTACCATTGCTAAGCCTAAAGCTGGCACTAATGGCTTTCAGGTGCAACAGTGGAGATGGCTTGTAGAGCGCTCATTCGCTTGGCTTGGTAACTTTAGAAGATTGTCAAAAGATTACGAAATAACCACCTCTTCAGCTAAGGCTTTTATACAATTGGCTTTTACAAAAATTGAAAAACTTATCACGTAGTTTTACGTGACTGGTTCTAAGAAGATAAAAGAATTGATTGAATCAGTAAATTGCGGGATCATTTCTTTGCCTCCATATTCACCAGATCTGAATCCAATAGAGAAATTTTGGGCTAATATGAAATGTTGGATTAAAAATCAAATTACTGAATTTGATCAATTATATGAGGCTATTTCTTATTTCTTTAAAATACCTAATTCAACCTAAATTACTATAGGAAGACAAAATCTAATCATTAGAGTTCACTTATTTTTTAGTAGACTGCTTAGCTTGTTTAGGTTTAACTTGTTTAGTTTTAACAACCCCAAAATACTCATCTAATAAACTCATCATCGTAGCATCGCGAGCGGCTGACGTCTCACCACCAGTAACCACACCCAACAACTCCTTACCCTGTCTTTTTGCTGTGGTGATAAGATTAAATCCGGATCGAGCAACATATCCCGTTTTTAAACCAGTAGCGCCAGGATAGTTAGCTAAAACACGATTATGACCCTTAACACTCTGACCACGAAACTCAAAAGAAGTTTGAGAAAATAAATGGTAAAATTGAGGGAAATCGTTTTTAATAGCAAGGGCTAGCAGAGCCATATCTGAAGCAGTAGACACTTGCTTTGGATGATGCAAACCCGAAGGATTAGTAAAATGAGAATTATTCATACCAAACACCCGTGCCTTATTGTTCATCATCTTAACAAACCTTTCCTCCGAGCCAGCAACGTTTTCTGCGCAAACAAGCGCCACATCATTAGCAGATTTCACTATTAAAGCATTAACCACATCTGACACCTTAATTCTATCTCCAGCTTTTAAACCCAACTTGCACGGTGGCGCCGCGCTAGCCTTTGCAGAAACGCGAAAATCACTATCCAAGGTAATTTTACCCTTCTTATTTATTGCTTCAAATAACAAATAAAGAGTCATAACCTTTGTTAAAGAAGCTGGATATATTCTTTCATCAGCATCATAAGCATATAAAATCTTTCTATCTCTAGCATCCACTATAATAGATGTTTTGCGTCTTGCGGCTTTATCAACATCTTGTTGAGAAAGGTTACGTTGGTTATGCTTTTTACCCTTTAAACCCCTTGTGGGCTTATGACTTTTAGTTTCAACAGCTTTGCTCTTTACTACCTGAGTCTTGTCTTTTTTAACTTTTTTATATCCAGCAAGCGCACAACCAGAACAAGTTAACTGTAGCAACAAACAAAAACAAAGGCATATAACCTGTAAAAACAATTTTTCTTTACTTCTCATAAGATATAGATTGATTATTTATTTCACGCACTCCCTTGCGAAAATTTCATAATAAGGGTGCGAAAAAGTAGACAGAGAAATGCTAGAAGAAAACAGCCAACCTTCAAATAATAACACAGGGTCTTCTTCTATATTCTTTTCCTCTATAGTAACATACAACTTACTATCAACTCCGTTCGGAATTTGGGTTTGAGCGCATCGACGCATAGTTATTTGCATGCTACCAAAATATTTTGGTTTATCTATCTCCAACACAAGCTCTACTGACTTCGCGTTGGTTTTATTTATCGCTAAAACCTTAGCTTTTTTGCAATACAGCTCTTCTGCCGACTCTGGCTTGGTTGCATTAAATACTGAGTGTTCATGATTTTGAGTTTCGTCTTCTATATACTCTCCCTCCTCCTGAATAATCAAATCTTCCGTTAGTTCTCTTTGAGACAATACGCTTGAAAAATGTAAAACCAAATAGAATAAAAAATAAACAAGAAATTTAAAGAATTTCATTTGGCTTGAAATATTTAATCCATACATCTATAAAAAGCTTAGTAATAACTATAGCAGAAAACATAGACGCCACTATACCAATAGAAAGAGTTACTGCAAAACCCCTTACAGTACCAACACCAAACACATACAGTATTAATGCAACGATGAGAGTAGTAATATTAGAGTCTAATATAGTGCCAAAAGCCGTTTTAAAACCGGTCTGAATAGCATAAAGTATAGAACGCCCAAGTTTTAATTCTTCTTTAATTCTTTCATAAATCAACACATTAGCGTCTACAGCCATACCAATAGTTAAAATAATACCAGCTATACCAGGCATAGTGAGCGTTACATCACAAATAGACATAAGAGCCATCATATAAAGCAATGCTAGCACCAAGGCTATGTCGGCAAACAACCCGAGCACTCCATAGGACCAAATCATAAAAATAGCCACTAAAGCAAAACCAACCATTCCAGCCATTTTACCACCTTCTATAGAATCTTCCCCCAAACTCGGGCCTATGCTACGCTCCTCCACTATAGTAAGCTTTGCTGGCAATGCCCCCGCCTTGAGTAGCAACACTAAATCGTTTGCAGAATCTAAAGTAAAATTCCCAGAAATAGTACCCTCACCACCTAAAATCGGCTCATTAATAACAGGAGCACTAAGCAATTTGCTATCTAATACTATAGCAAGACGCTTTTTAGTATGCTCTTTTGTTGCATCCGCAAAAAGCTTACCGCCAGCAGCATCTAAAGAGAAGTGAATTACAGGTTGATTGTATTGATCAAAAACAACCTTGGCATTCTTAAGCGACTCACCTGTCATAATGGACTTTCTACGCACCAATAGCTTGGCCTCAGGATTCTCGGCATCATACACAAACATACCACCCCTAACACCCTGTTCTGATTGATTCTCCTCCACTATGTTAAAGGTGAGTTTTGCCGTCTGCCCAAGAATTCTCTTTAAATGCGCCGGATCCTCTTCGCCAGGCATCTGAAGCAAAATATAGCGCTGCCCCTGTCGCTGTATCAATGGTTCTTTAGTGCCGCTGCTATCTACTCTATAACGCACTACTTCAATAGACTGTTCTATTAAATCTGTGGTGATCCTGTCGATAGCACCTTGCGAATAAAATATTTTCACGGAAGAATCGTTCACTTCCACGCTAACATCATCTAAAGTTTTTTTAATAATGTTTAAAGTTTCTTTTTCCTGGGTCTGATCGCGCAGATTAAACACAATACAATCTGCCTGAGTAACAAAATTTTTATATCCCACTTTGCGCAGGGCTTTCTTTAAAACATCTGTATTATTCTGAAAAGCCTCTGCAAAATATCCATCAACATCTACAGAAAGCAGCAAATGCGACCCACCTCTTAAATCTAAACCAAGATGTATGGCTGTGCTTGGTAGAAATGATGAGCTCATAAAGTTTGGCAAAGAATAAAAAATCGCCAAAAATGTAATAACAAGCGAAAGGAGGATTTTAGATTTTGATATAGTATGCGTCATGTTTTATTACTCAAAGCGCTATGAGATGAGCAGAGTGATTAAAGAGAGAACAGAAAATAAAAAAACAAGGAGTTACTACGTCTAAAACATCTAAAAACAAATCTTTTTTTAAACATAACTCACTTGAAAGGTTTATTTAAAAATTTACAATTTTTAACGAAAAAGCGAGATGATCTTGTTATTTTTTAACATCTAAAATAGATTCTTTTACTATCTTAACCTTTACGCCATCAGATATTTCCAGACTCACATGATTTTGTTCAATCGCCACAATCTTACCAATCAAACCAGATGACGTAGACACTTCATCTCCGTTTTTAATACCAGACAAGAATTGCTGATGTGCCTTGCGCTTCTTTTCTTGAGGCCTAAACACTAAAAAATAAAAAAGCCCTAACATTAAAAATAAAGGCAATAAACCAGTAACACTACTCATAAAACTTTGTTGAGGGTTAGTGGCGACAGGGGAATGTGCAGAACTAGAGGAGTTTTGAGAGTTTGCTTCCTCTGAAGCTAAAACATTTGTAAACAACATTAAAAAACCTATCTTATAAATACTGATTGTTTCCAGAAGCACTTTGTATTTTACAAAACATGCGCTTTCAAATCAAGTAGTGATCGATTATAAGAATGAAATTTAAGGAGATTTATCGCTCAAAGAAGAAATTCAGGCAACTGAATATACAAAAAAAATGAGCCTTGAACAAACAAGATGGTCGGAGCAGAGAGATTTGAACTCCCGACCCTCTGGTCCCAAACCAGATGCGCTACCAGACTGCGCCATGCTCCGAAAAATAAGAAAAAAGCAAGGCAAGTGAATTAACTAAAAAAACAAATTAATTAGATACAAGCCCCGCTTCTCACCCACTATTTTAATTGAACTCTTAAGAAGAGTCAAGAAGTTTTTAATTAAAGAAAGTTAAGACTAATTCAGAAGTTTATTTAGTATAGACTCTAACCTTCTTAATTGCTGAGACACTATACCCACTTCTGTATTTATTGCATTATTTAAAAACGCCAACAAAGCCAAAGTCTCTACGGAATCGACATTAGGAGCATAAACCTGTCCAAAAGTAGCTCCCTCCCCATAATCCATAACAAAAGCATTACCAGATTTATTAGTTAATTGAAAAACGGAACCGCTCCCCACAAGAGCAGAGATATTGGCGAATGAAAAAAAGTCTAACACACCCACTAACTTCTTACTACCATCGTCAAACACTGCATACACACCCCTCTCAGACACTTCAAATCCATTAGAAGCCTTGGCCTGTCCACCATCAACTTCCACTTCATCCATAGACCGCATATTAGTACCAACAAACTGAGTAAGAGAAAACTGACCCGATTTTCCAATAAACTTCAGCGCAATAGAGGTAGCACTACCATCTAACCAAGGAACGTTAAACCTCGCAGGCCCTTCGTAGAGGCCGGTAACGCCACCATCTAAAAAATTTATAGTACCGTTTAAAAGCAATGTATTTTGAGTATTATATAATTCAATAACCCAATTATTTTCATCTACTTTAGCAAACATCATTTTTATTTTTTGTTTCTGTCCGTTTGGACTGAACACTTCGAACTCTTGCGTAACCAAACCATTTGCAAATTGCTCGTTTGTAAGCCCTCCCCCTTCTAAAGATGGATTATATAGCGGGGGTAAAATAAGCTCTCGACCTCCTAATTGAGGAACTGGCATTCCTAGATTAGTAAACGTTTGGTCAGAGTACACTACTTTTAAGTTAATAGGTACGCCGCCATTACCATTGTTTATATCTCCTCCCGCACCACAATTTAACTTACCAACGTCGGCATTGTTTAAAGGAGCTTCTGCTTCAAAAGTAATATAACCACCTACAACGCTTTTAATTTCATATTTTTCTTTTGGCGTGACAGCTACAGCCAGATTAGCGTTTATTGTAGCATCAAAATCGAAACTCACGGTTTTCCCGGCTACAAGGCCAGATTTCTCCCCGACATAAAATTTTATTATCGGTGGGTCGCCCCCATCATTTTCAAAAATCGTTTGCCCTATAACGGAATTTTCAGCGCCCCCACCAGCTGCAAAATCTGCGCTTTTGCCTACTTTAAATAGTTTAATGGTTGAGCCGGCTGGAAGATCGGCCGCGGCTAAGTCGCCGCCGCCGCCGATGATATCGGCTGTTGATTGTAGAGTAACCGTGTGAGCACCAGCATCAACAGCAACAACTTTGTAGTAACCAGCGGGTAATTTAGCATCGCCGACGGCGTTACCGCCAGCGTTACCACCTAGCCCCCCTTGCAGATACACAATGTCATCCTGTGCAAACCCATGACCGTCGTTGACAGCTAAAACTGCATTGGTGGGGGCAGCGTTAGTTACTGCGATTTCAGTAGCGTCTGCGATTTTAACGTCTTTCCCGACCATATCCACATGGCCAATACGCGCATAATTCGTATTCAAAATACCAACCTGCCCAGTCTGAGCAGCGTTTGTAATTGCCACATCTGCATTAGTAGGTCTAGCAACTGTAAATGTATTATCGCTACAACCCACCACAACCGCAGCAACCGAGCCACCGCCAAGATTAATACGCAGAATATCGCCTTGCGTTAAACCATGCCCAACAGAAGTGATGGTAGTTAGTAAACTGTCTTTTACTCGATCTCGTTCAATGTCTGCAGCATCACCGTTATAATTACCAGTAATCAACCCCTTTTTAGCAACGCTAGTTAACGTATCCTGCGTCGCATTTAACACTTCTAACTTAAATTTACTTTTTGCGTTAGCCTCGATTTTTATACCAGCTTGAGTATCCCTGGCCCGAATACCGCTAGATGGACTGCTTTGGTTAATAATAGAGCGTAAAGCGCCCATTGTAGAAAAGCACCGCGAAACTCCTCCTGTAGCTCTAATACTAGTGAACCCTAATTGTGGAGCGATGCCTTCAAATGTAATATAAGAACCGGGGTCAGTATCCTCTAACCCAATATTTGCACTACTAAGATCGTTTGATACTGTAACACCAGGAACAGCGCCAATTAAAGCGAGTAGCTGCTGCATATTACTAAACGAATTAGTCATCTTTCCAACGTTTTGAGTAAAAGTAAAAACATGCTGCGCTTCCGCTCCACCTCGTGTCCGAATCTTTACCACAAACCCAGCGTTGTCCTTCAATCCTAAACCAAGAGACTGCTTTAAATCAGTATCAACGAGAGAAAAGGCGCCAGCTAAAGCCTTAGCTCCACATACTGTATTGCTAGGGCTAGGAAGTGCTACTCTCGCTGTTTGACGAAAAACAGCATCCACGCTTCCTGAATCAGAAGCGAATTTAAAATTAGTACCATACATCAAAACTCCATTTCCACCAGAACCTGGATTGCAATAAGCAATAGGATTTTTAATCTTTTGATCATCCGTGTGAATACTTACGCCAGCACCTGCAATACGAGGTGTATTAGGGGCAAGATTTTGCTGAACATTAGCGAAGGTGGTTACTTCTGGCTTTCGCGTAGAACGCACAACTATCGGACTTAATAAAGCAGAAGGTACATCCGTTTTAGGATCTACACTACGCGCCAATAAAATGTTGCCATTCGCGTCTCGTAAAAAACCGGTGCTAGGCTCCATATGAGCATTAATAAAATTAATGGCATAAGATATATTACCTGGTGTAATACCCCCCCCTTGTTCATTAAGAGTACTCAACATACCAGCTTGCACCACTGGTATAAATATATTAGGACCAGCAGAAAAACTGCCAGCACTTTGTTGAGCAGATAAATTATTAAAATTTAATGATGTTTTGGCCACAAGAGAAGAAGGGGCGATAGGCCCTCCTGAACCTTGGCTCTGGCGAGTAACATCTGAAAATACATTGCATATAATATTAGTATTTAAAGCCCCAGGATTACGATTAGATGCCATCGTATTTTGCGCGGCTTGAGCTGCTATCATAGCAGCTTGTATTTGCGTCATAAAACTTTTTTAATTTGATTTTTATATAAAAAATATTAAACTTTTATAGAATACGTGAACAAGAGAGTTTATTACTAAATAAGCTAGTTAAATTTACTAAACAAAAAACACCTACACACTCTTACACAATACAAGATTTTAACACACAGCTAAAAACAAGTAAAGTCTCATACAAGTCAGAGTAATACATTAATATATTCAATAAATTAAAAAAATATAAATAAATAATTACCACTTGCTTTTAAATATAAAAAGCGATATCATACAAAAAGCGATATGCATGTTTTTGCTGGTGCTTGTGGGAGTTTTTGTTTAAATAGCTCATTAATTTCCGTGCATTAAGAGGGGGTGTAGCTCAGTTGGTTAGAGCATCTGCTTGTCACGCAGAAGGCCGTGGGTTCAAGTCCCATCACTCTCGCCACTTCTCTTTGGCACTCAGCTTTCCTCCGTTGTTTTGTTGCCGCGCGCAACTCATTTTTTCCTTTTATTTGTTTTATACTCCATTCTCGCCTCCATCTTGTCTCTTATACTTGTGAAATACTCCTTTTTATTATTTAATCTATCTTATATAATTTAATTAAAAGCTTAATTAAAATAAAAAATAAATTACAAATTGTTTAAATGTATGTGGTATTTTACGTGGATATTGGGTTTGGGCATCGCTTGCCTTTTTACCATCGTACATGCTTTAGCCTTAAACTACGATCGCCCTACTAATTCAAGTTCATCAAATCAAACAACCTAAATAACAACTATCTAAAGAATTGATATAGAGCATAATATGAATGACGTCGCTTTTACTAAAAAACAATTCAGTTATCCAGGTCTTAGTTTAAGGCTTTTTGCTGTGTGTATAGATGTATGGATTTTAGGAATAGCGTTTTGGCCATTCTTGTATCTATTTCAAAAATTTTTGCTTCCAGTATTGATACAAAAATACCCTCTCAGCAAGATACAAGAACAATCCAATCTTGACTATTTGGATCAGTTAGATTTTTCGTTTATTTCCAATGAAAACATAGATTATTCGGCGTTATACATTTATTGCTCCATAATATTAACAATAAATTTACTCATGACATCTTCTTTTTGGTTAACGTTTTGGATATACAAACAAACCTCTTTAGGCAAAATGCTATTCAAGATAAAAGTACTAAACACTGAAGATCTATCAATTCCTACCAAAAAACAATATGTTATTAGAATGGTTTCTATGATCTGCATGCCGTTTGGAATAATCACAATTCCTTTTAATAAAAAAAGACAGGCTCTGCATGATATGATTGCTGGTACAGTTGTTGTGCAGATCTAGAATTGATAAAATTTTACCTCCGTCTTGTTAATGCCACAATCAACACGCGTAATATCAGCTAATTGTTTAAGATTTTTTTTGATATTTTTTATAACGTTTATATTGGGTGGATGTAGCATTAAACCTCTATACAAACAAAATAACAGCTCTATTCTCTCCTCTATTATAGTAGAACCAATCGATTCTGTGCAGGGCGCACAATTTTGTTATTTTTTATCCAACTTAATTCCTGCAACAACCAACCCGGAATATAAAATCGTAGTAGAACTCAAATATCAAAACCAAAGCGCTATTATCACGCCTCAAGCAATTGTTGAGAGGTCTGTTATTATTCAGACGGTGCGGTATAAGTTAATTAACATTAAAAGCGAGAAGATTTTGCTCAATCGATCACTGCATGCCCTAGCGTCATACGAAACCACCAGCGAGATATATCAAAGCTATGTAGAAAAGGAGTGTTTGTTAGAAAATATAGCGCGCACCGTTGCACAAGATATAGTAGACAATATTTCTTTAATAAAATGACAGCATTAACAAAGTAGCATTTAGTTAGTTTAATAAGATGAAAGCAAACTTAACTTTCCATATTCTAGCTTATAAACTCGACTAAATTGATGAATATAACTTTCATCATGCGTAGCTATTACAACAGCTTTCTTCTCTTCTTTTGCTAGTCTTAGAAGAAGTTTAAATACAGACTCGCCGTTATGGCGATCAAGACTGCCAGTTGGTTCGTCTGCTAAAATAACATCAGGATTGTTCATCAAGCTTCTACAAATTGCAACCCTTTGCTTTTCTCCTCCAGATAATTGATTAATAAAAGCATGAGCTTTCTGCCCCATACCAACTCTTTCTAACAAATCTTGAGCTAATTGGGTAATTTTCTTTTGCTCTCTGCGCCACAATAGAGCTGGAAGCATTATGTTTTCTATAGCAGTAAAATCTGGCAAAAGATTATGAAACTGATAAACAAAACCTATGTTATGCAATCTTAACAAATGGGTGTTTGTTTGAGCCGGGCGTTCTTTAAAATATATCAAGCCATCACTAGGAGTATCCAACAACCCTAAGAGGTGGAGTAAGGTGGATTTGCCACTACCAGATGCGCCAAGAATAGCTACGGTTTCGGCGGGTTCTACATTAATACTTATTTTATCAAGAACCTGAGTGTACCCCTGCCCATCTTTATATTTTTTACTGAGATTTTCAGTGCGGAGCAATGAGACCATTATCAAAATGTAAGTTAGTTTGTTATATAAATAATACTATACACTCTAACAAATTTTTAGAAAAACACATTAAGCCCATTAATAAAAAATATAATATAAAGCCTAAATCTCAATTTCCAAGAGATTCTATAACAGATAAGTTATCAACATGAAGTTTATGCCTACCGTAACTTTCATTAAACACGCAAGCCACTTTGTCTTTATATCTAATAGAAAGTTTAGGATATACATGCTCTATAACAACCATTTTAATATTATCGCTAGAAATACGATAGTTTATTAATGACTCTCTGAGTTTATCATCAACCGAAAAAACACTTGGCAAATCTGCGTTACGCTCCTGGAATTGTAAATACATAAACTCACCATCATCAAACACACGAATAGGAATAATGTCGTCATCACCACTAACGGTGTATGCAAAATTATACTCCTCAGGATGAGCGAGATCTGGACCATTAGCTCCTTTTGAAGAAGAGGAATAAGTTTTTGTAAATTCATCTAAATCCTCGTCGGGATATAAAAATCTTACATTAAACACCACTTGTGGATCTGATATATCTTGCACTTCTTGCGCGTGCAACTCAAAGAAGTAGGTTCGTTTATTAGTTATCATAGTCATATTAGTTGTGGCGTCTTGGCTCACCGGTTTCACAAACAAACGATAACCCTCTGGTACTATTTGCCAACCAGTTGTATCACCCATAGAAATACTTAAAATTTCTTCGTTTCTAGACAGCTCAATTGTGGTTTGATATCCATAATATCCAGTAAATTTAAAAACATCGTCTGCATTATAAGTCATCACTTTAATTCTAGCGTCTATTGGAGTTGGTCTAGGCTCTCGCACCGCGAAAGCAATATTTAACAAACAAAATAGTGCAAAAAGTAATCTAATCATGGCAGTTTGAATATGTGTGTAATATTTTGTTAACGTTTTTGTTGTAGGTTATTGCTAATGACTTTTGTTTGATAGTCTTCAACAACAAACAAAAATTTATTCCTGTTATAAATCTTTTTTTCTAATTCATTCATATTAAAGGTAATTTGAGCTTGAGCGGTAATATCTTCCAACACACGATTATTTTTATCTTTTAACAACGCTCTAAAAATAACATTAATTCTTTCATCATCAATAACATCCACGTCTACAACTTCCACGCTCCTGGTGTTATTAACATACTTAATTATGGGCGACGCGGGATTATTAATACTCATAAACTGCAAAAACTTATTAAAAACCGACTTAGAAGACTGTTTTTGAACAAAAACTTGTTGAGTTTCGATATTTTTTTGATCATAAGACTCGCGCATTAATAGATAATTCGTAACCAAAAATTGAGCTACACCTATATCA
The DNA here is from genome assembly GCF_016751895.1 of Candidatus Sarmatiella mevalonica. GTDB lineage: Bacteria > Pseudomonadota > Alphaproteobacteria > Rickettsiales > Rickettsiaceae > Sarmatiella > Sarmatiella mevalonica. The sequence continues at coordinate 12,637 of NZ_JACVVM010000002.1, forward strand.
GGATCAGAGTCTGTAATATGCGTCTTGTCACTTTTTAATCTTAAAACGTCTTGCGTAACTATCATAGCGCGCACTTTGCGCGTTAAAGGGAAAGCGCTGTATAAATTTAGAGCAATAATTAACGTCATAACGCAACAAACACATGCTAATAAGTACATGCAAACTCTCTCCTTAACAACCAACAAATACTTGCTTTGATACCAGTCTAAAGAGTTTTTTATGTAACCTTGTATATCATTTTGCATATTCTGTTAGTCTATCGTGGGTTTCAATCCTTGTTATAGTTATAACGAACACTTCACTTTTTAAGATTAACATATATGAAAAAACGATAGAAAGGCATTATGCGTAATTTTGTTGTTTCATACGATAAAATAAAAAGTAACAGTTTCATGCATGTCACTGTTGATATTATTTTTATAAAGATTGTTCCTTAACTATTGGTTTAATAAAAATTTTACATCAAAATTTAACTGTAGGTGTTTTTCACTCTTATTTTAATTAAGCGAATGGTTAAATTGATGAATAAATGTTTTTTATTACTATCTTTCTTTTTATTAGCGTCATGCGCCCCTAGTAAGCCGTATGAAATCAAAAGCCCTTGTGTTAGCGCGGACACCGGAGATTTTACACCATGCATACGCAAACCAATCAGTGATAAAGAGATAGCTTAAAATTTATTTAAGTATTATGAGATTGATTTAATGTCACCAGAACTCAAACAATATCTTTTTAAATCCGCCTCCAAGGCTTTTATAAAATTTTTCGTACCTTGTTCAATCGTAATTTTGATTTTTCTTACATTTATATCAATGAATGTAGCTTTTATTTTTACTGATAAACCAGGTTGTTTTTTTCGATATCCAGATTCAAACAACCAAATCATAAACTCTACAACTGTAACGTTAATGGCTAACGCTGAATACAATGCACAATCTAAAAATATTAAATGGACAAAAATTACTATTACTGGAGAACAAAAACAAATTGATTTAGAGGTTTCTGGTACTGTTAGTTTATGTTTAGCTAAATTACCAAAAAACAACATCTATCAAAACGACAATTTAAGAAAAAAAAATGGTAATGAAACAGATAATGAAAGAAAAATCGTTATACCAAGGGAAGGTTTTAATGATTATCTAATTATTCCCATTGTTATAAAAGACTGGAGTAATTTAAGCGACACAATCGAGAAGCACGATAAAGTAAAAGTGATATTGCAGCCAAGCACTCTAGAAAGTAATTACGTTGTACATAATCCATTTGATCCAAACAATCCTTTTTTAGGAAAATGCAAGGCTGGTGAAAGAGCATATCACCCTGTATGCGGAAGATATGCAATGTATGGAGGAGAGTATATCTCTAGTTGTAACATGAGCACAAACTACAGCTCAATAAGACCGATTGACAAAGATGGTGACAAAGTAGAAAAAGTTTGCACAGCTCTTAATTTAAAAATAGAAGATTATAGCAGCAAGACTGACGATCAAGTTTGTTGTAAAGGATTTACCGAATGTTGTAATTGCGAAAAGCTAAAAAACCCTGAAGTTCTTAAGTATTTTGACACAAGAACTGACGGGTCTCCAAAAGTATGTGGAACAAACGGTTGTTGTAAACGATTCGAAGGAACAAAATGCATTGAAAAATGCAATGGAATGCAAGATATATGCAAAGAACCTATAGAACAAGATAGTTTTGGATATAGAACTAAAGAAACAAAAAAAAGGGTTTGTACTCCTTCAAGTAATTGTATAGGATATGACACTGTAACAAGAACAGTATGTGTTTGTAAGCCATTTCTTGAAATAAAAAAAGAAACAAAAGATACTCCAAAGGTTTATGTACATGGTAGTCCAAATAACATAACTAACGCAGAAGCCCAAAATCCAAATCACAAAGAAATAACTGGTTATTGCATTGAGGAATCTGGAAAGCTTCACGAACAAAAATTCTGGTGTACAGCTGACGACGCGGCTGGTCTAAAATACAGATTAACATCTACTGAAGAAGGTAAATGGGTAAATCCACCAGACAACGAAAGATTGATATATATCAAAAATAGCGAAGTTAATAAAAATGATGTCGGAAATCTTCAGTTTAAATTACACAACGTATCTGGGCCTACTAACAGCGGTGGTTTTTTAATAGGCATACAACACACTAAATGTGTAAGAGAAAATGGAGAAACAATAAACAACATAGGTGGCATAGAATATTTAATCACTAGCACAGATACACAGGAAAACCAGTTGTCAGAAGAAAAAGCAAAAATTATACAATTTAGTAACAAAAAAGGTCAGATTGATATACCTCAAAACATAGGAAAAAACTTAACTCTTTGGATGAGGGTAAAAAACAACAAAACAGACTATGCTGATAGCATGGGTAGTTACTCTGTGATGATAAAACAATCTATAAAATCAAACAACTCTAACACAGCAATAGCGAAATTTGTATCATTGCGCACAAAGTTTCAGGATTTTGGTGTTAATATTTTTAAAAACATCACCTGTAATAACAACGATGATGTTATGTGTAAATTGGCGTTAAAGGAAGGAAAAAGAATTCCAGGATGTGAAAAAAGTTGTTTGGATTTTTTGTTTTTAATACATGTTTGTCTTTCTTTGTATATAACAATATACGGCCTGTCTATAATAACTGGATACGCGCGCATTGAGATATACGACGCAATAATTAGAGTAACAAAAATAATAATTGTTAGTGGTTTGCTTAGTAACACAACTATAAACTTTTTCACTACATACGTCTTGCCAATTGCATATAACGGAATAGATTACATTATTGCAAACATAAGTGGTTATGATGTGTCAAAATCTGAGTATGGTACTCATCCATTCTCTTTTTTATCTGTGGTCACAGATCGTTTATTTAGTAGATTATTTTGGATGCAAGTTCTAACAACTATATTTTCTGGAGCGTTTGGTATATTCTACTTCTTTTTTTTGATACGTTCTGGTGTAGGTTTTATTAAAATTATTATTAAATGCTTGGCGAGTTATACGATGTCAATACTAATGATTACTTTTTTAATAGCATTAGCGCCTATATTTTTAATGATGATTTTATTTCGTACCACATACTCTTTATTTGTTAATTGGGTAAAGTTTTTATGTTTCTATACAATCGAACCCGTTATTTTATTTGCTGGAGCTTCAGTGTTTATTCAATTATTCACTGTGTATTTGGATCGAGCGCTAGACTACAGTGTATGTTGGAAATGCAAGCTTCAAGTATCCATTTGGTGTTTAAAATGGTTCATGCCGTGGGGCAGCGAAGGAAACTTCTCTTTTGATAATCAAGATGAAGATGGAGGTTTAACTTCGAGTGTAGTCTATATCTTTGCGATTACTTTATTGCATCAGACATGCTCAAAATACGTTGACGCCGTGGGAAGTTTTACTGCACGTTTAATAGGTTTAACAGATATAACTTCTTCTGGACAAATAAGTGCAGATCTAACGGACCAAGCAAAAAAAGGGGCATCGAAAGTTGCAAACTATGTTATACGTCAAGCTAAGTCTGCTTATAGCAATGCAAAAAAAGCTCTCCAAGACGACGTACGTAGAGAATAAACCAACGTTTATAGTAATTAAGTTGATGTAGCGTATTTAAAAAAGAGAAACTACGGAATCAAATAACATCGCAAAATTTTCAATACAAAGATAGAAAAACAAGTTTGCAACCCACATTCAATCTATCGTTTTTGATGGTTGATGAAATAGCGCATTACCCATTTCTGCAATCCATTACTACAAAGTAAAAAATAAAAGAATTTATATCAAAGATAACAAAAGAATAAAATATCATTTTAAACATAACTTTACCAAAAAATTCTTCTTTTTGCCTAATGTAATTTTTAAATACTTTAATCCATCTTCTGGATTTAAATGAACAAAGAGATTTTCAGACAAAACCTCCTGGTTATACAACGTCTCGTCATTTAATCTAACAGCCCCACTCTTTATCAATCTCTTTGCGTCAGATTTAGAATCAACCGCATTAAGTTGCAAAAGAGCATCACAAACATCTATCTTTCCTATCTGAGAAAGAGTAACTTGAGTAACTGGAAGGTTAAAATCTAAACCTCTTTTTTCAAAAACCATACAAGCTGTCTCTCGCGCTGTAGTTGCTTGTTCTAGTCCATGGCACAAACAAGTTACTCTGTAGGCTAATGTTTTTTTAGCATCGTTGATATCGCTTTGAACACTTGCTTCAAAAGCACTTTGTTCTTCTTTGTTAAAATCGCAATACAACTTACTAAAACGCACAACATCAGCATCTTCGCAATTACGCCAATATTGATAGTAGTCATATGCAGACGTTAACTCTTGGTTAAGCCAGGTAGCGCCACCAACTGTTTTGCCCATCTTCACACCAGAAGAGGTGGTGAGGAGTGGAGTGGTGAGAGCAAAAACTTCTTTTGACAAAATACGTCTAGTAAACTCCATACCCATTAAGATATTGCCCCACTGGTCACTTCCACCTATTTGCAACACACAATTATATTCTTTTGCTAGATGATAAAAATCATAGGCCTGCAACAACATATAATTAAATTCTAAAAAAGACATAGACTGCTCTCTATCTAACCTAGATTTAACAGATTCCATTGTAAGCATTCTATTGATAGAGATTAACGAACCATAATTACGCAAAAAATTAAGGTATCCAATAGAATCTAACCATTGAGAGTTATCTAGAAGCAAGGCGTCTTGAGGTTTATCGCCAAAGGTTAGGAATTTTTCTAAAGATTGTCTTATACCTTGGGTATTGCGATTTATATCTTCTTGAGTTAAAGAAGGGCGCGCCGTATCTTTGCCAGTAGGGTCACCTATTTTAGAAGTTGCGCCACCAATAATAACTATTGGTTTGTGTCCATGTTTTTGTAATAAACGCAATATCATAATTTGCATCAAACTACCAACATGCAAAGAGGTGGCGGTTGCATCGAATCCAATATAAGCAACTATTTTTTTGCTACTCATTAATTCGCGCAAATCATCTAAGTTACTAGCTTGAGCGTAGTATCCGCGAGAAATAAAATCGTCAATAAAGTTCATTTTTATTATGTTGTTGTTTTGTTTATAAAAGCATATACGCTTCTTGTTAGATCATACTGTAATAGGAGTAAAATTCAAGAATTTAGTTGGTCGTTGACTTTTGTATATTTTTTGATAGAAGTTATGATTCATCGTTTGATGACGCACAATTTAATAGGTTTTTATGCAAATTAATCCAGTTAATATAAACCAACACCAATATCAAGGTAATAACGTTAATCAAAACAATAATATCAATATTAACAAAACAAGATACGAACAAAACAAAGCTAATAATCAAAATCCATTAGCAAAAACAGTATTCGTTGTTGTTGATGAAGCAGTAAGAATACTAGAAATACTAAAAAAGAAGATACAACACCTCGATCCTTCTACTTTTAAAGAAGATATAAAAAACTTAGTTAACGCGAAGGATTACAATGGAGCGATCGCTATATTTCAAGCTGCAAAAATTTTACATCCACAAAACGTTGATTATATGGAAAAACTGAAACAGGAATATTTATCTACCAACAACTTTAACATAGACAATACTTTTCTTTTTAGCAGTCAATACGAATCTTTTCGGTGTAATTTTTTCCTCTACTGTCGCGCACAACAAACTAACCCAAATATAGAAGAATCTGCGCAACGTATAAATCAATATCAAAACTGGCTTTACGATAGAGGTAGTGAATTTTATGATTGCCTAACAGCTATACAAAACAATCAGGGCATAGCCAATCTTGACGGAGAAATTATTAGGTTTTTTCAAAATTATAATCAAAACGAAGCAATGAATATGGTAGTTAAAATGCGAGATGATCAATTTTTGCTAGAAGGTCATATTGCTTACGACTCTTCGCGTTCGTTATGTTCGTAAACTAGTTAAGTAAAATTAAATGAATAGCAGTTAAGTTTAACATCTTAACTGTTATTTTTTAATTCAACCTTTGGTTTAAGTTGTATAAAATTCTGATAAGCTATCAAACACACTCCAAAGAAAATAAAAACATCAGCAAAATTGAAAATAGGAAAATAAAAAAAATCTAAAAAATGAACGCTGATAAAATCAAAAACCGCCCCGTTCACCACTCTATCTATCAAATTACCATAAGCCCCAGCAAGCACCAACGCATAAGATAGAGTTGGCTTTGAAAAAGTCTTTATATGCAAAAAAACAGCTACAGCGCAGCCTATAACAAAAAAAACGTAATTACTATATTGATAGTACTCTTTAAATAATCCAAAACTGATACCATAATTCCACGAATAAGCAAAATCTAAAAAACCACTGTGCAAACTTAGTTTATTAGTTATTAAAAGATGAGATACAATATTTTTGGCCAACTGATCGATGCCACAACCAAATATTATTAATGCGTTATGTATTTTTTTGTTGTATAACATCTTGGGTTTAATAAAAATTTTTTTATATAAGTTTTATTTATATATATTTTTTAATCTATTTAAACAAACCCTTAAAACCACCTCCAAGTTTACCGCTCAACAAACTCATGGGGTCCATACCTTTCATTTGTTTCACAACACTTTTCATCTTTTCATATTGTTTCATAAGCAAATTAATATCCTGAACAGTAGTGCCAGAACCTTTAGCAATTCTTTGTTTGCGCGAAGCATTAAGCAAATCTGGATCTTTCCTTTCTTTGGGTGTCATAGAAAAAATAATAGCTTTATGTTTCTTTAAAATATTATCGCTCCCACTATCTTTTATCTTATCTGCAACAGAACTCATACCTGGCAAAAAACTAACCACACCCATCACTCCTCCCATTTTATCTATAGAAGACATCATAACCAAATAATCATTTAGATTAAATTTACCTTTTTGAATCCTTTTTGTTATCTTTTCTGTTTCAACCTCTTCAGCAACAGCTTGCGCTTTTTCTACAAAAGCCACCACGTCACCCTGATCTAAAATACGATTAGCGATTCTCTGAGCATCAAACAACTCCAAATCAGTAACTTTTTCCCCGGTGCTTAAAAATTTTATAGGATGACTCAAAACACTCACGCTCAAAGCAACTCCACCTTTGCTATCAGAATCTATTCTAGATAAAATCATCCCGCTTAACTTTAGCGCTTTATCGAACTCTCTAGCAACATTCAAACCTTCTTGCCCTATTAAAGAATCTATCACAAGCAAAGTCTCTTGTGGTTTTATCATATTCTGTAACTCACAAGCTTCGCTCATCATTTTTGCATCTATCTGTAACCTACCAGCGGTATCATAAATTATTAATTCAAAACCACTTTTGTTAGCAAAATCTATAGCTCTACGCGCTATCTGTTCAGGATTCTCTTCAGCTACTATATCTAGAGATTCACACTGCAATGTTTGAGCTAAAATTTTTAATTGTTCTTGAGCAGCTGGTCTATATGTATCTAAAGAAACCAAAAGAGTTTTTTTGTCTTTAAAATAATTAGCTATCTTAGCACAAGCGGTTGTTTTTCCAGACCCTTGCAAACCAACCATCATGATGGACAGAGGTTTGTTTTGAGTTATCTTTATTTCGTGGTTCTCTTTTTTTAAACTTTTAACTATCTGATCATACACAATCTTAATCATCATTTGATGAGGGGAGACTGAGTCTACAACCTTTAAACCTACAGCATCATCTCTAACCTGAGAAACAAAACTCTCTACCACTTTCAAATTCACATCAGATTCTATCAATGCAATTTTAATTTGATCTAATACTTGGTCTACCTGTTTTTCTGAAAGCTTACCGCCACTAGATATTTTGTTAAAAATAGCGCTAAGGTTTTTTGTTAGAGTTTCAAACATAAAATTAACTAACGTTTGTTGTTCTTTGTTGAATGGCGAAAATGATATCTGTTATTTCTTTTGTTATTGAAAGATTTCAAAAATTTTCTACGCAAAATAACGCATGATAACACTGAAAGAGCGATGATTGTACTTAAAAAAGCTATAGCAACATTTTTGCTAATATAAGTTAAATAAATAGCAGAGAAGCAAAATATAATACTAACAGTTATTACAACAAAAGAAATGAGTATATACAGAAATTTTGCTTTTTTGTGCTTTATTATTTCTATCTCATGTTTGCTTTTTTGTTCTCTATCAAGAACCTCTATTAAAGACTTAAGAGTTCCTGGGTAAAACTCTTCATACTTATCTATCACTTCAATAGGAGGAAGTATATGATCTATGCGTCTTTCGGGTCTTTTTCTACTATCTAAAGATGAGTCTTTATGTTGTTTGTATCCTTTATTAAGAGTATTGTTATCAAAGTAAAATTTTCTTTTCATTTCTGTTTTTGTTTTTTCATCTCTACACTTTCACCTTCTTTGTTAACTCTAGTGTGTTTGACAGTTTTATTTGAGTAAAATGTCTCTGAATATATCTATAAATAAAAATAAATATTTGGTTATAATTAGTTATAACAAATAATTTAAAAAAGATCTAACTTCTTGCTTCGCCAAAAGACTAGAGGAGTTAAGGATTTTGTTTTCTTTACTTGCATCCAAAAGAGTCATACCTCTTACAAATAACTCTCTAAAAGCCACTCTCTCACTAAAACCAGATATAATCTGAAAATCTATCCTCTTAGACAAAGACTCTAGGGCCTGTGACACTCTTCTTTTGTTTATAGCATCCGTGTTACTTAATCTGTTTCTAAAAACCATCCATTTAATGGACCCGCTGTTTTTTTTAGCTTTCATCAACTTCTGTTCCCACACCATTTGGCTATATATAGAAGGTTTTATAACATTTAAAGTTTTAGGATCAAATTTAGCTATCACATCTAAATCTACAAAACTATCATTTAAAGGAGTGAGAATAGTATCTGCAGCTTGATGGCATATTTTAGAAAGCAAAGTGCAGCTACCAGGAGTGTCTATTACTACATAATCTATACCTTCGTAACTTAATGCTTCGCTAAGTTTAGATTCGTATTCTTCTATCTGAGACTCTTCGTCTTTAAGACTACTTTCTGCTATATGAAAATGTATTGGATGAAGTAGATTTACTTCAGTTTGGCTTTTTCTATTGTTTACATAAGAGGTTAAGGAAGCTTGTCTAGAGTCAGCGTCTATGCTTAAAACCTTATAACCTCTATCTAATAAACCAGCTATAAGATGCATAGCGCAGGTTGTTTTACCTGCGCCACCTTTTTCGTTACCTACAACAAATACTTTCGGTTTTTTCATACTCTTATTAAGTGTATTTTACTTATACAATCTACTGTTTAAAAATTATTGTTTAAAACATCTAAACACAGATTCAAATCTACACCTTAAAGGTATAATACACAATATCTTTTAATTTTCGTAAAAGTTTTTAATCCATCTATTAAACAACCTCACACCGTAACCAGTAGCACCTTTAGGACAAACAAAAGAACCTTTATAATTCCAGGCAACGCCAGCTATGTCTATATGAGCCCATTTTGTTTTTTCTTTTATAAAACTACCTATAAAATGAGCTGCGGTGCTACTACCCGCCCCTTTCATGTTAGAAATATTTCTCACGTCAGCTATATCAGATTTAATAGCTTCTTGATAAGCATCATGCAGAGGCATAGGCCATACTTCTTCGTCTATCTCTTTGCCAGATAAGGTTATTTGATTCAATAACTCATCATCCTTACAAAAACACCCGCTATACACTGGCCCTAAAGCCACAACTATGGCACCAGTAAGGGTTGCTATAGTAATTAACTTAGTAGGATTATATTTTTCTTGCACATACCAAACAACATCAGCTAAAACCAATCTACCTTCAGCGTCGGTGTTGTCTACTTGCACGGTTTTACCAGACATAGAATACACCACATCAGCGGGTCTCTGAGCCGAGCCAGAAGGCATATTTTCTACTAAACCCACAGCACCTACGACATTAACTTTAGCTTTTCTAGCCGCTAGAGTTTTCATAGCCCCAACAACAGCAGCCGAGCCGGCCATATCATACTTCATATCTTGCATGCCATCTGAAGGTTTTAGCGATATGCCGCCACTATCAAAGGTAACGCCTTTTCCAACCAAAGACACGTATGGGTTTTGACCGTCGCCATTGTATTTAATTATAACCATCTTCGATTCTCTCTGGGAGCCTTGGCCAACACCAAGAATGGCGCCCATACCAAGATTCTTCATCTCTCTTTCTCCCAACACCTCCACTTCAATGTCTTCATACCCATCTAACTCTTCTACTATCTTTTGAGCATAAGACTCTGGATAAAGCATATTAGGTGGTTCGCTCACAAAGTTTCTGGCCAAAAATACACCATCTAACTCATGTAAGTTTTCCGCCCAATGCTTGTTAGCCTTATCCAAATCGTTGGTAATGATATTTATGGAATAGGAACGATCCGACTCTTTCTTGTCATCTTCTTTTTTTGTAAAGTATTTGTCGAATTTATAAGCAGCCATCTTCATGCCGCTAGCCAGCAAAACAGATAATTCTGTTTGATCAAGCAACATATTATGATGTTTATGCACAATAACATGCTGTAACTTAGCTGATTTAATAGCACTGAAAATCGCACCTCCTATCTGTTCTACCTTTGTTTTGGTAATTTTATTCAAACACCCTATTCCAATTAAAATCAATTCTTGATGCAAACCGTCGCTAAGAAGATTCAGACATTTTACTTCTCCAAATTTTGCGCAAAATCTTTTTTCTAATAAAAAATCATCCACTAGCTTTAGTAACTCTTTAGAAAGTTGATGATTCTCAATTTTTAATGATTCATCACAAAACAAAACATGGGCAGTTTCAGTTTTGTTTGTGTTTTCTATAAAATTTATCTCGAGGTTGAAAGAGTTGTTTATTTTTTCGTCATTTGATGAATGAGAAAAGAAACTTAGATCCGTTTTATTCATAAAATTACCTATTTTTATTTAGCAAGATTAAACAGCTATAGAATCCAAACTATACACACAAAAAGCAATATTACTAACCGCCAACAGTTAAGTCAAGCAAAAAATATCTGTTTTACATTTTAACAAAAATAAAAAATTAGATAAAAGAATAGATATGGTATTTCTTATAAGAAGGATAAATTTTAAGGCTTTAATAGTAAAGATGTGTTAGTAATGTTTAATTATACAAGTCTCCACATTTTATCCACATATAGAAAGCACAATACAAAGCCATATTCAGATAGTTATTCACAATTGTGGTTAATTTTACTAACATTTTGATAAAATGTAGGAATATTTGTGTAAAACTACTTGGATGTAAAAGGGTTTTTTGCTAGTAAAATCACAAACAATCCACAATTAAATTAGAAGCAAAAACAAAAATAAATAACTACTATATATAGTGAGTTTTTAACTGTATATAACGATTTATTGTATATAAAGCATTTTTTGATTTTAAGAGATATAAATAATTAATCCACAATTTTATCCACAGGTTTTACCTTCATAAAAAACGCCATCTTGTTCAAGGTTTTTTGACAGCTTTTATTATTTTATGTTTTTTAAGTTGAATTTAAGTGTTTTTGTAACACTTGTATTGAATGGTATTTGATTGTAATATTTTTTTGTATTTTGTTTATTCAAAAATTTTTATAAGCAGTTATTATGACCAAAAAAGAAGACAAACAAGAAGTGATAGATCACTATGTAGACTACCCGTACCCTATGCGTAATCCTGAAGATGAAAAAACGAGAACTCTAAGCATAATAGGCGAGAGTTTGATGGAAATGAATCATTTTCTTTATAAAGGTAGAAAGAAGTTTGACAAAGATTTTAATGTGTTAGTTGCGGGTGGTGGTACCGGCGATTCGTCAACTTATCTTTCTTTGATATCAGAAAGTTTTGGTGGGTCTGTTACTTATATCGACTTTTCTTCAACTTCTATGGAAATAGCAAAAAAAAGAGCGGAAGTTAAAGGTTTAAAGAATATTAATTTTATTCAAGATTCGATATACAACATACCAAACTTAAAACTTGGTAAGTTTGATTTTATAAACTGTACAGGTGTTTTGCACCACCTAGAAGATCCAGATTTAGGTTTAAAAATATTATCTGATAGCCTAAAGGACGATGGTGGCATGCATCTTATGATATATGGTGCAGTGGCAAGAACTGGCGTTTATCATTTACAGGAGGTTTTTAGATTAATTAATAAAGACTCTAGCTCTAGATCAGAAAAAGTTCTTAATGCTCGCAGCGTATTAAACTCTCTACCAGCTAATTGTATTTATGCCAAAACCAACTGTTTACATGGTGACCCTATTAATTTTGGTGATATTGGAATATACGACATGTTTTTACACGCTCAAGATCGGGCTTATACGGTAGAGCAGATGTTGGAGTTCGCAAAAAAACCCGGTTTGTATTTTGTAGATTTTTCTATCGCTAATAAAGAAAGTATGAATATAGATATTTGTATAACGAACCCTGATTTACAAAAAAAGGTTAAAAGCACATCTAGCAAAGAAGAGCAATGGAAAATATGTGAGTTGTTACGTGGTGATGTGATAAAGCATGATTTTTATGTGTCTAAACAATCAGATTCTATTGCAAAAATAGAAGAAGATATGTGTTTTATTTCTTATTTTCCTAATATGTTCTCTGGACTTTTAGATTTTTTAGAAAAACAAGAACAAGAATTTGTTTATGTTAGACTCAATACTCCTTTTGTTGGTAGTAGATGTGAGGTTTGGAATTCAGATTTTACCAAAGACCTATTAAGATATCTGAAAGATAAGGCTGATAAAAATAGCTTTATTTCTCTTGATGAGATTAGAAAAGAGATAAAACCAGAGATGTCATGGGAAGTTTTTAGCGAAAATCTAGAGAAAGCTTTTGGTAGTGCTATAGAAAATCATTGCATACTGCTTGCTAGCAAAGACTCTGCTAAACAATTATTTTCATTATCTCAAGATTTAGCGCAAAGAGAACAGAAAAGGTTTGACTCATACCAAAATCAAACTAAAATTGAAAACCAACAAGGAGTTTTGGTATAAACAAATCTTATCAAAATCTCATATATAACCGTAACAACAATATAACTCTATGTCTAAAAACACCTTGCTTCAGGCAACTCCAATATATAAGCCTTTTACTTACCCTTGGGCTTATGATGCATGGTTAATTCAACAAAGAATGCATTGGATACCTGAAGAGGTGCCGCTTGGTGAAGATGTGAAAGACTGGCAACATAACCTCTTACCTAACGAGAAACATTTGTTGACTCAAATCTTTCGCTTCTTTACTCAGTCTGATATAGAAGTGAATAATTGTTATATGAAGCATTACTCTAGGGTTTTTAAACCCACAGAGATACTAATGATGCTTTCTGCTTTTTCTAATATGGAAACTATCCATATTGCAGCTTATGCATACTTGCTAGATACCGTAGGAATGCCTGAAGTGGAGTATCAAGCTTTCTTATCTTATAAAGAGATGAAAGATAAATACGACTACATGCAAATTTTTAACACTAATACAAAAAAAGATATAGCCTTAACCCTTAGCGTGTTTGGTGCTTTTACCGAAGGTTTGCAGCTCTTTGCCTCCTTTGCGATTTTGCTTAACTTTCCTAGGTTTGGTAAAATGAAAGGGATGGGGCAAATTATCACCTGGTCTGTGCGCGACGAAAGCTTGCATGCTGAGTATATTATTAAACTGTTTAAGACTTTTGTAGAAGAGAATCCAGAAGTTTTAGACCAAGATCTAAAAGATCAGATATATCATGCTTGTAGTAGCATAGTAACGTTTGAAGATGCTTTTATTGATTTAGCCTTTGGACTTGGTGACGTTGAGGGGTTAGCTGCACAGGATGTGAAGCAGTATATTCGTTATATTGCAGACCGTAGGTTGCAACAACTTGATTTACAGCCTATATATCACGTTAATGAGCACCCGCTAGACTGGCTTAACGAAATGCTTAATGCACCAGAGCATACTAACTTTTTTGAAAATCGAGCTACTGAATATAGCAAATATCTTTCAGATGAAGAAAGTTGGGATGAGATGTTTGAAAGAGTGCACAAAGTAGACCTTAAATTATCTTAAATCTCTTTTTAAAGTTGTCTAATACAGAGCAAAAATCATTTTAAGCATTATAAACTGTATACTTAATGTTTTTTTATGAATCTTAACTCACTCCTTCTCTTGATTAAAAAATTCATATCAATTAGGGTTTAATTATTCTAAGATTCTATTTTCTCTAATTATAATTACAAATCATTAGTTATCAAGGCAAACAAACATGTCGTATCAATATGCTTATGTTATGAAAGGTCTGAGCAAGACCATCAACGGCAAAGTTATTTTAAAAGAAACTTGGCTCTCTTTTTTACCAGGAGCTAAAATAGGTGTAATTGGTCCTAATGGAGCTGGAAAATCAACTTTGTTAAAAATCATCGCTGGCCTAGATAATAACTATGAAGGTGAAGCTTTTGCTAGCCCTGGCGTGCGCGTTGGTTATTTGGCGCAAGAACCTATGTTGGATAATAACAAAAATGTGTTTGAAAACATCATGGATGGCCTGAAAGATAAAAAGGGTTTAATGGATAGGTTTAATCAAATTAGTATGCGTTTCATGGAAGAACTTTCGGTTGATGAAATGGATAGTTTGCTTGTTGAACAAGCTGAGATTCAAGAGAAAATAGATGCGTGCGATGCATGGAACTTGGAAAGAGAGTTAGATATAGCCATGGAAGCTCTGCGCTGCCCTCCAAAAGATGCTAGCGTTACAAATATATCAGGGGGCGAAAAGAGGAGAGTGGCTTTGTGCAAAATTTTGTTGGAAAAGCATGACATCTTGTTGTTAGATGAGCCAACTAACCATCTTGACGCTGAATCTGTTTCTTGGTTAGAGAATTTTTTAAAACAATACAAAGGTGGCGTGATATGTATTACGCATGATAGGTATTTTTTAGATAATGTTGCAGAGTGGATTTTGGAGTTAGACAGAGGCAAGGCTGTGCCTTGGAATTGCAATTATTCTTCGTGGCTTGAACAAAAACAAGAGAAGTTAATATTAGAAGCTAAAGAAGACGATGCTCGTGGCAAGCAACTTAAACAAGAATTAGAGTGGATTAGACAGTCTCCCAAGGCGCGACAAGCTAAGAGTAAGGCCAGGGTGCAAGCTTATCAGGAGCTTCTTGCTCAAGAGGCGCATAAAGTAGTTGACGCAGCGCAAATCATCATCCCTAACGGCCCACGCCTTGGTGATTCTGTGATAGAAGCTCAGAACGTGTCACACGAGTTTAACGGGAAAACTTTGTTTTATGATTTGAGTTTTATTGTGCCAAAAGGAGCTATAGTTGGTATAATAGGCCCTAACGGTGCAGGCAAAAGCACCTTGTTTGGTATAATAAATCAAACAATAAAACCTACTAGCGGCAAAGTGACAATAGGCCCTAGCGTGCAACTAGGTTACGTTGATCAATCACGCGATGCTTTGGATGACCAAAAAACCGTTTGGGAAGAAATCTCCTCTGGAATGGATGAGATTCATATTAATAATAGATCAATTAAAAGTAGAGCTTACGTTGCAGCTTTTAATTTTAAGGGGGCAGATCAGCAGAAAAAAGTTGGCGTGCTTTCGGGTGGAGAGCGTAATAGGGTGCATATGGCCAAGTTATTAATACGCGGTGCTAACGTGTTATTGCTTGACGAACCTTCTAATGACCTTGATATCGATACCCTGCGCGCGCTCGAAGAAGCCATTCTTAATTTTACTGGTTGCGTAATGGTGATTACTCATGATAGATGGTTTTTAGATAGAATTGCTACTCATATGATTATTTTTAGTGGAGAAGGTGATGTGAGTTGGTTTGAAGGTAATTATCATGATTATCAAGAATATATGAAGAACTTTTGTGGTTATGACCCATCTATGCCAAAATATAAACATAAAAAACTAGTATAAAACCAAAGGCGCGCCTCGCTGGTTTGCGCATGGTTTTAAGAGATGGAAGGTTGGATAAATTTATACAAACCCAAGGGTATTAGTTCTAGCAAAGCTACGTTGATTCTCAAACCTCTTGTTTGGCCTAATAAAATTGGGCATTGTGGTACGCTTGACCTAGAAGCTCATGGCGTGCTGCCCGTGGCTATTGGTAATGCCACTAAGTTTGTAGATTTAGTATCTAACCAACGTAAAAAATATTTTTTCACTGTGCAGTTTGGCGCTTGCACAGATACTGGCGATAGTGCTGGTAAATATGTAGAAACTACAAACATTATTCCTTCCAATGAGGATATGTGCAAAGTGTGCGACAGATTTCTGGGCACCATCACTCAAACCCCCTCTAAATTTTCCGCTATCAAAATTAATGGACAAAGAGCTTATAAACTAGCTAGATCAGAGCAAGAATTTGAAATGCCTAGTAGGCAAGTGCACATCTACTGTCTTAAGCTTGTGGCTTGCGGTGAGGGGTGGGCAAGTTATGAAGTGGAGTGTTCTAAAGGCACATACGTACGCTCTCTTGCAGAGCAAATGGCCTCCTGCTTGCAAAGTTTAGGATTTGTGATAGACTTGGAAAGGTTGTCTGTTGGCAAATTTTGCGCCAATAGCGCTTTGTCTTTAGATTTATTCAAATGCCCACATCCTTCTGCTTTAGTTAATTTAAAATCTAATTTGTTGAATTTAGAATTTGCGCTGGACGACATCTTGGTGCTTTCTATCGCAGAAAGTGATGCGCAAAAAATCGCTTATGGTTCGTCGATTGACGCGCCTTGTAGTGATGATAATTCCGTTTGTGTAAAATACAATGGCAAAATAGTGGCAATTGGATTGGTGAAAGACAAAAGGTTTATACCGAAAAAAGTTTTTAATAATAATTTAAATTTAAAAGAGGATTCGTTGGATGTCGATTACACGAGAAAAGAAAGCTGAGTTGGTTATGGCTTATGGGGGTGGTGCCCGCAACACCGGTAGCACAGAGGTGCAATGCGCTATTCTTACAGAGAGAATAGCTAATCTTAGCCAACATTTAAGAGAAAACAAAAAAGATTTTGCATGTCTTAGAGGTTTGTTGGTTTTGGTTGGTCGTAGAAGACGACTATTAAATTATCTAAAACAAACTGAAATTAGTAGGTACTTAGATTTAATATCTAAATTAGGTATGAGAAAGCAGTCTGTGAAAAAAGACAAAGCTAATAACAAGAAAAAATAACTGAATAGAGATAATTAAGTAATTTGAAAAATATATAAAATAAAATATAATATTATGACTAGTAATACAAAAGAGAAGAAAAACTCGGGGCTTTCGGAATGGAGGCGTATGCTTTGGCCGATAGAAGGTTATGAGCACAAAAAGTTTTTACCTATGGCTCTTATGATGTTTTGCATCCTTTTAAACTATTCTACCTTACGCTCTATTAAAGATGGTTTTATTGTTACCGGTATTGGTGCTGAGGCTTTGGGTTTTTTAAAAATGTATGTAGTGTTTCCATCATCTATGATTGCAATGATTTTGTATATTAAACTTTGCGATGTATTAAGCACTAAAAACGTTTTTTATGCAATAACTTGGTTTTTTATAGGTTATTTTTTGCTATTCGCGTTTGTTCTTTACCCTAACCAAACTTTAGTTCATCCTGACCCAGAATGCATCGACTGCCTCGCTAAGGAGTATAAGACCTTTCAATGGTTTATTCGTATTTGGGGTAAGTGGAGTATGGCTACCTTTTATGTTATGAGTGAGCTTTGGGGTTCTATGATGCTGAGTTTGCTTTTTTGGCAATTTGCTAACAGGATCGTGAGAACAGATGAGGCGAAAAGATTTTATTCGATGTTTGGTCTGCTCGCAAACTGCTCATTGTTTGTAACATCAGCTGTTATTAATTTCTTCTTAGATCCTAACAGACAGTTTGTTGCGCCGGAGATTAAATTTTTACCTTTAATTATAGTAGTGATAATTAGCGCTTTGTTAGTGATTTTTATTTATAGTTGGATGCAGTCTAATGTATTAAAAGATCCTAAACTTTACTCTCCAGAGCAGCAAGGTGGAGGGAAGAAGAAAAAGGTTAAACTTTCTCTTATTGAAAGCTTTAAAATGATCTTCTCTTCTGCATATCTTGGTTTAATAGCAGCTTTGGTTGTTGCTTATGGCGTGTCTATTATTCTGGTTGAGGGTGTGTGGAAAGATAAAATCAAAACCTTATATCCTAACGCCGAAGAATATACCATGTATATGGGTAAGTTCCAGATGTTTCAAGGTTTTGGTTCTATTATATGCATGATAATAGGAGCCAATGTTTTAAGAAAATTACCTTGGAAAGTGGCAGCTTTAGTTACTCCATTAATTATGTTAGTTACTGGCATGATATTTTTTAATTTAATTTTCTTTGAAGAAGAAATATCTCCTTATTTGGCCTTCTTACAATCCACTCCATTAGCTATAGCTGTGAGCGTTGGTATGATACAAAACGTTCTTGGTAAGTCTGTGAAGTATTCTTTGTTTGATTCAACCAAAAATATGGCTTATATTCCACTAGATACTGACTTAAAAACCAAAGGGCAAGCCGCGGTGGAAGTAGTAGGTGGTAGGCTTGGCAAATCTGGTGGAGCGTTAATCTCATCCACTTTCTTCTTGCTAGCTCCTTCTTTGAGTTTTTCTCAAGCTACGCCTTATTTTGGATGTATTTTCTTTGGTATAGTGGTTGTGTGGATTTATGCGGTTATTGCGTTGTCTATTAAATATGAAGAGAAAATTAAAATGCAGTCAGCTGAAGAAAAAGGTGTTTAATTTAAATTTGTTCATTAATATTTAACGGTTGTATTAAATTATATTGAATTAAACTGAGATAAACAAATGATCGTGCAAACAATTATATTGTAAAATAAAACTAAACCAGATGCGTTAATTTTGTTGTTGACGTGTCTGGTTTTGTTAGTTTATATCATTATGTAACGCATTATATAGCGTCTTAATATAAATGTAGGTAGTTTTATGAGTTTGACAGTAGATAACTTGAATAAAGACTTAGAGCAGTGGTTTTTGTTAAAACATCCTTTTTATCAACAGTGGAACGAGGGCAAATTAACCATCGAAGATTTATCTTTATATGCTAGAGAGTATTATCATCATGTCGCCGCTTTCCCTAGGTATATTAGCCAGATTCATACGTTATGCAAAGATATTAGCGCTAGGCAGGTGCTATTGGATAATTTGATAGATGAAGAAAAGGGCGAAGGAAACCATCCAGAGTTGTGGCTGAGGTTTTTAGAGGGGGTGCAAGGTGACCGCGCGCATAACGAGGAGCCGCAGATAGATGCTACCAAGGAATTAGTAGATGGTTTTTTTGAATTAACAAAAACAGATTATCATACTGGCTTAGGCGCTCTTTATTCTTATGAGAGACAAACAGCTGATGTTTCTGAGTCTAAAATGGACGGATTAACTAATAATTACGCTATCAATGATGCTAAAACCCTAGAGTTTTTTGATGTTCACGCTAAATTTGATAAATTTCACACCCAAGCTCTCGTGAAATTAATAAAAGATACGAACGAGGTTGATTTTCAAAAAGTGCGTCATGGGGCGTTAAGTGGCGCTAAATTGCTTTGGCAGTTTTTGGATGGTATGTTGGATGCGCGTTGTGTTACTTGTAGTATAAATTGAATTTTGAAATTGTTTTTTTGAAGTTGTCGCCAAGGTTGCTTTGAAATTGCGCGAAGCTTCCCGGCTTGACAAGATACTGATTTTGGGTTACCATGGAACTTATCCCATTACCCACTCGGTTTAGTGGGTAGGTGTTTATTTTATTTTTATTTCAGAGGTACTTAACAACTTAGGTTATATGTAGAATCTAGTTTTAGGAATATACTTAGAGGTTTTTTATGTTTTTATTTGGACAGTTAAAATTAAATTTATTAACTAACACGCTTGGTTCAACTCGGCGTGAAGTTAGCTTATTGTCATTTCCCTTCTCTCATTCCCCCATCTCTTTTATTTCCATGTTTTTTATTTCAGCTTCTCTGATTCATCATCATTATATTCGCTGCATTTCTTGTTCTTGGTAGAAAAATAAAGTTTTTTATTTAACCTGTTTTAGATTATCTTTTAGATTATTTCGTTCCGCTGAATTATTCGGGTTGAACTATTAGGTGGTTGACAAACGCTTTTGTTTTTAAACAAATATATCTGTCTGTTAAAATATTTGCGTATTTTTTGACTTTTTTGTACGTTTTTATAGGTCAACACTTCTTAAGAACTCTTTTGTTTAAGAGTAGTAGTGTTACTTGGTGGCGTTAAGATTTTTTTGCTTTCTAAACCTCCTTAAGTTTATCTGTTTGTATAAACGAGTTTTTAAACTAGTTTTTTGAAGTTTTTTGAATAAGTAATCTAAAAACAATATAATCTATAAAAAACATTAAGTATGAAACATTTAACACATTAAAAAAATTACATAATAATTAATATAAAAAAATAAAATTATGCAAAATACTCTTTCTTTAGAAAAAAATAGGCGATTGCCTGGTTTTTTAACGCTATTATTTTTTGTTGAAATGTGGGAGAGATTTAGCTATTATGGCATGAGAGCTTTGTTAGTGCTGTTTCTCACATCGCAGTTAAAACTAGACGACGATAACGCTAACCATATCTACGCACTCTTTGCCGCTATAGGTTATTCTCTACCGGTGATAGCTGGTTTTTTAGCTGATAAATTTTTGGGTTTTAAAAATATGGTGAGTATTGGTGGTGCGGTTATGATTTTGGGCCACCTCATTCTCGCATTCACCGGAATGGAAGACCGGTTAATATATTTGGGTTTAGGTGTATTAGCTGCAGGCACCGCTTTTTTTAAGGGTAACATCACCACCTTGTTGGGCGATTGTTATGCCAAAGGTGATCCGGAGCGTGACAGAGGTTTCACTTTATTTTATGTAGGAGTGAATTTAGGTGCGCTTATGGGTTCCATAACTTGTGGTTATATGGCGCATGCGTTTGGATGGCATTATGGTTTTGGTACGGCTGGCGTTGGTATGGTGATGGGTATGATAGTTTTCTTTAGATTTAAGAATATTTTAGATGGTTATACTCATACTAAAACCCCTAAGGTAACAAAAAAAATATTAGGAATTAACCTCATCGTTTGGACTTCTTTGTTGGTGCTAGCTTTGGGTTGCGCCTCAACTCTCATGCTTATTTTCCACGAAACCTTTGTGCGTACTTTAACATTTGCTGGGGTGACGGTGTTTTGTGTATATTTAAGCGTTATAGTGCGCTCTAAAGCAGAAGAGCGTAGTAATTTGATAGCAATTTCTATTTTGATCTTTTTTGTGATGTCGTTTTTTGCTGTAGAAATGCAGACGGGTTCGTTTATTAACTTATTTACAGAAAGACATGTCTCGAAGGAAGTATTTGGTATTTTTATACCAGCAGCTGTTTCTCAAGGTCTTAACCCATTATCTATATTGCTTTTTGGTGCATTGATGGGTAGTTGTTTTAAGTTTGAGAAAAAGAGAACTAGTTTTATGATTTCTATTGGCTTGTTGTGTTTGAGCTTATCGTGTTTGGCATTATATATAGGCTGCCTTTTTGCTAGCAATAATAGCGTTGTGGGATATGGATATCTATTACTTTCTATGTTTCTTTTGGGTTTTGGTGAATTATGTTCTGTGTCTATAATGCAATCACAGATTACTGCATTAGCGCCATACCACATTAAAGGTTTTATTATGGGTATTTTTACTCTTTCCTTAGCATTTTCTAACTTATTAGGGATACCGCTAGCAAAGTTAGTGAGTATACCAAGCAACACTCAGAGTGCAGAATCTTTGTTGATATATCAACATGGTTTTTTTCAGATTACTTTGGCGACGTTTGGTATATTTGTGTTGTATCTAGTGTTTTATCGATTTATAAACAAAGCTATTGTAAATAATTAGTATCATATATTTTTTGTTTGAGTTGTGTTAAATAAAAATTTAAGATTAAACATTGTAATTAGGTGATATAGATACTATTATATAATATTGAGAGGTTGTACTTTCTCAAGATAGATATGTTCTACAGAGTTTGCTCTGTTATAAAAAGACTCTCTTTGTTCGTTTGGCCTTTTGTAGGCTAAGGCAAAAGGGTTGTTTTGATATTATCTTTTGTTTTGCGCAAGAAGTATGCCTTGATATTCTAATACATTATATAAATAGGTAAGTTTAGTATATGAATTTCACAAAAATACACGCCTCATCTAATGCTACATACGATGCGGGTTTGCGCGCTTACATGCTCGCTATATACAACTATATGTTTGTAGCATTGGTGATAACTGGGTTATCTGCTGTTTTAGCAGTAGCTTCTCCTTTGTCCTATCTTGTTTTTAATATTCAAGATGGCCAGTTTTATGGTTTAAGTGGGTTGGGTACTCTAATCGCCATTGCTCCAGTAGGGATAGCGTTTTATTTGTTTTGGGGTATAAACAAAGTAAATACCCGAAAGGCTATGATGCTGTTTTGGGTTTATGCAGCTCTCACTGGCGTGTCGCTATCTTCTGTATGCTTTGTATACACCATGCAGTCTATAGCTAGGTCTTTCTTTATTACGGCAGCAGTGTTTGGTGCGATGAGTATTTATGGATATTCTACTAAAAGGGATTTGACATCTTTTGGATCTTTTGTTACTATGGGACTGCTTGGCGTGATTATAGCATCTTTAATGAATATCTTTTTAAAGAGTTCGGGTTTAAATTTTGCTATATCTTTGTTGAGCGTTGGTATTTTTACTGGTTTAATTGCCTTTGACACGCAAAAATTGAAGGAGGTTTATCTTCAAAATCGCCATAATCCTTCTTTGCAGAAGGTTGCTATTTTGGGTGCTTTTACTCTGTATCTTGATCTAATAAATCTCTTTATATATATCTTGAGGTTTGTTGGAAATAGGAGAGATTAGGTTTTAGACTTTTATAAGTCTAGATGTGGCATGGGTTTGATGGAAACTTTGCGAATGCGTGTGTTGGAGCCTGTAGAAATTGTAACTATAAGTTTTTTGCTTCGTCTCTTTTGGGGAGTTAAAAAAATGGGCAGGTGTCTGAGCGGTTTAAAGAACTGGTCTTGAAAACCAGCGTACGTGCGAGCGTACCGTGGGTTCGAATCCCACCTTGCCCGCCACTTCTTTTTTTATTCTCAAAAATTCTTCCGCCACTTCTTGCAGATTCTTTTTTGAATCTAAAAACTTTTATTCTCATTGCTTAAATTCTTTAAACTCATTTGCTCACCCCCCCTGAAAAATGAGTGTGCTTTATGTTTTTAAACGTTATTAGTGGGTGCGAAGGATGTATAATGCTTTTAAATATCAGAACGATGCAGGATCAAGTTTTGATGTAAGTCGATATAAAACCTTTGTATTGTATGCGCTCTCCTTCTCTCTCTTATCTGTTTTTTTCTTAGCTACTGGTGCTTTTTTGATAGAAAGCAACAAACAAATTTATGTCCTGAAAGAAACCCCAATTTTTTTTGATTTTTATCACCTTTTTGTATACTCCTTTAAGACTTTTTCTAGGATGTTTATAGCGATGGTGAGTTCGTTGATTTTTAGCCTGTTGTATGCTTTGGTTGCAGCGAAAAGCAAAAGGATGGAAATGATACTTATTCCGCTATTAGATATACTCCAGTCTGTACCGATTTTGGGTTATACTACATTCGCTGTTTCTGCTTGCCTATCTCTTTTTTCACAAAGCATGCTGTCTATTGAAATGGCTAGCATATTTGCAATTTTTACTTCTCAGGTATGGAACATTACATACAGCATGTATAATTCTTTTAAAACCATCCCTATAGATTTAATAGAATGTAGCAAAATACTTAAACTATCGAAGTGGCAAAAATTTTGGAAGTTAGAGTTGCCTTATGCTGTGCCAGACGCTGTTTTTAACATCACCGTTTCATTATCTAGTGGGTGGTTTTTTGTGGTTGCTGCCGAGTCGATTGAAATAGCAGGGGATAGTTTTAGATTGCCTGGTATAGGATCTTATATTGCTGCAGCTCTAGATGTTGGTGATAGTGGGGCGATATTATATGCAGTGTTAGCGATGTGTGGGGTGATTTTGGCTTATGATCAATTATTAATTAGGCCACTACGTTTTTTTGCTCAGAAATTTTCTCGTTCTAATGAATCTCCAGAAACCAAGCCTTGGGTGAGTGAGTTGTTGCAATCCACGATTTTTAATAAGAATGTGAGGCGTAAAATTTCCTGCTATGCTAGGAAGTTTGTGTTTGCTAAATGTATTTATTATGGAGGTGTTACTTATAATACGAATCAGAATGGTGAAAAGGAAAGCAAGTGTGTAGACTATATTTGGTATGCTTTGATTGCGCTAGGAGGGGTCTATTTGATTTATTATTTTTTTACGTTTTTCTTGCGTTTTTCTACTACGGATATTATGCAAGTTTTGATATTAAACTGCATCACGCTACTTCGAATTATATTGTTGCTGATACTTGCTTCGTTCATCTGGCTGCCTATAGGTGTTTGGATTGGTTTAAGCGCAAAATACTCCGCTATAGCTCAAACCTTATCTCAATTTTTAGCAGCCTTTCCAGTGAATATTCTTTTTCCATTGACGGTGATTATGATTAATAAATATCATTTAAACACTAACATATTTTTAAGTTTTTTAATGATTATGGGGGCGCAATGGTATATTTTGTTTAATGTGATAGCTGGCATAAAAGCCCTACCTAAAGAGTTAAAGGAGGCGAGTGATATTTTTAAGATTCGCGGGTTATTGTGGTGGAGGAAAGTTGCGCTGCCTCAGGTTATGCCTCAGTTTATAGTAGGGTTGATTGCTGCCGCTGGTGGTGCGTGGAATGCTAGTATTGTAGCAGAATATGTTAATTTTAAAGATCAGATAGTGGAGGCGACAGGCATAGGGGCTTATATTACGCACATGACTATAGATGGAGATTTTGAGAGATTAGCTTTAGGTATAGCGTTTATGTCTCTTTTTGTTGTAACGATTAATCGCTGCGTTTGGAAACCTTTGTATTTTAAATATTTGTTTAAAGATTAGGGTTGATTTTATATGTTGAGAGATACGAGCATAGTGCCTTACAATTTATGTAGTGAGAGGTAGTAGAAGCGGCTTGAATATAGGAGATTGAAGTAGTATAAGGATGTATTTTCTGATGATGTATAATATACTACTTTACTACTTCAAGTGCTTACATTAAACCTTTCTTGGAAAAAATCAAGGATAGAATGTTTTGTCGGAATGATAATTAGCTGAATTGAAAATTGTCCAGTTAGCACCAAAAATATGGCTCTTGGCATAGGGGTAACGCTAAGCATAGTTCTAAAATCCAGAGAACATATAGGTTTCTTAAAGATTAACCTTTTAACTACGATGCAATCGCAAAGTTCATTTTGAGTATAATATATTATTCTTGGTGATAGTTTTTGGTAAGATTTTCGTACCGATTTATTGGTATCAGCTTGACCATCGTGTGGAGCATGCGATATAGTAATTTAGGTTGAATTAGATATAATTTTTTGTTATAATGAAAGGAAAAATGCTTAGTACCGGGCACATAGTTGCTTAAGCTTTGAATTTAAAGGATTGTTAGACATAATAGATCTGAGGAAAAAATCAAAAATTTCGATGAATTTTGATTGCATTAATATTTTTCTTAAAAAAGTAAGTCTATATGAAAATATAGAAAATAACCTACGATTATGATTTTTAATTTTAATTGGTTTTACTAAATTTTTTATTACCCCAAATTTTACGGTAAATACAAATCCAATTGTTAAAACTGCAAGCAATTTTGCTAATCTTTCAAGATCTTTGATGTGAGAACCAGTCACGCAAAAGGTTGAAGTATTGGAGGGACATCGTTATGATTGGCATCAAAGGGAGGATATGAGATGTCAACGAGCTATACGAGTGATTTAACAGATGAAGAATGGGCCGTAGTCGAAAAGATAATTTACAAAAGAAGGGGGAAACAAGGCAGGCCGCCCCCTAGGGATGCCAGACGTTTATGGGATGGTATATTTT
>NZ_JACVVM010000003.1 GCF_016751895.1 Candidatus Sarmatiella mevalonica
AGCGCCATATTGTTGTGGATACCTTGGGCTATCCGCTGAGCATTGACGTTCATAGTGCGACGCCCCATGACAGCAACTGTGCTAGGGAAGTCCTATTTGGCTTAAAGCAAAACTTTCCGAGACTGGTAAAAGTTTTAGCAGATCGGGGGTATCAAGGTGATTTACAAAAATGGTTTTATGCGCATACGCAGGGGTGTTTGCTGAGCATTGTCAAGCCGGTGGACGGAACGAGGGGGTTTAAGGTTCAGCAATGGCGGTGGCTTGTGGAACGCTCGTTTGCGTGGCTGGGTAATTTCAGAAGATTATCCAAGGATTATGAGATTTCCCCTTCATCCGCTAAGGCTTTTGTTCAATTAGCTTTCACAAAAATTATGCTGAATAGGTTAGTTAAATGTTTTGCGTGACTGGTTCTTAGTAGACCTCTTTCGAAACTCGCTCAATTAAGAGCAAATGCGAGGAGTATACGAAGCACAGAGCCGCAGCGTACATGAAGTACGTGAGGACTTGCGCATCGACGGCGTCGCCACAGTCGCCATCAGGAGTAGAGTTAGGAAAGAGGTCTAATGAAGGCTTGATCTGCTCAAATGTGGAATGCTCTCTTGTAAGCTGTACAAAACATCATCAAGAGGCAATTGTGTAAGCTGTCTAAAAGCCACAATCGCCTCTTCTTCAGCTTCAGAGAGTACTGTTGATTTTATCTTTTTAGGACCCATCGGAAGGTCTTGCGTATCTTCTCTTTTTCTCCACTTGATGATTGTTTTTGGGTTAACATTAAATCTTTTAGCCGCTTTTTCTATGCTCTCTTTACTATCACGGATCTCTCTACGGATTGCCTCCGTTGTTCTGGCATTCGCGTGTAATATTTGTCCCATAAGATTTTTCTCCATAAATTATTCTCTTCATAATATACACCATTATTCTCTGGGATCAAACAACGTGCTTTAGCCCATTAAGTTAAATACTCTCTTCCATTCACCAAAATCATTTGGTAAATCTCGCCAAAACAGCCATTTTTTGTTACATAGGATATTCCATCCCATAGCTTTCTTGCATCCTTAGGTGATGACCGACCTTGTTTACCTTTTTGCCTGTATTTATTTTTTCTATTAATTCCCACTCTTTATCACTATAGTAATTTAGGTTGAATTAGATAAAATTACTATAAATCAAAAAACTAAATACTTGAAAGAAAGAACGGAAACAAAAACAGCAGAAAGATTAAGGGGGCTTTTCGCCCCCCGCTAAAGAATAGTCGTATTAAAAAAAAGATACTATCGTACTATAGAAAGTAAATCGCTATAGAGCAAATTTTACATTTAATACACCAATAGCACCAGTATAAGACTTAGCACCAGAGAACCCAAGCCCTACTCCAACTTCAAATCCATTGCGTTTTACATCCAAGGTTACACCAAGATTATACATAAACGTCTGGTTTTGTGCAGTTGGAGCTACGATAGGATCCGCGCCAGTAAACTGGATGGTAGTAGTAGCCTTATTCTTGCCAGACAATGACACATTCACAAATGCACCAGGTCTAAGCACCCCACCTTCATCAATCTGAATATCAGCAGAGTAATTAGTACCAAGAGTACACTGGAACACTGTAGAAGCGCCAGATTTTACTGTCTGATCAAAAACGCCCGCGCCATTCTCCTTATATTCAAAACCACCAACGCTTAGTGCGCCAAATGTAATATATGGATTAACAACATGCACGTCATTAAAAAGAGAGTTATACTCAGCTCTCAATTGGAACAGCGTATTGTTTACAGAATAATTACCAATCGCGTTTTTCTTCATTGGCGCGCCATTAGCATCCACACCAACTATACGAACACTTGAGCTCTTATTCTGCCCCCCACCATAAGCAAGCAACGCGCCTAAAGAGAACCCGTTATATATCTTCTGCGAAGCATACACCATCACCAAGATATCACGAGAATCAGTGTAACTGCCTGTCATCATGCCTTTAAGTTTATTCTTACCACCTAAATAGCCTAATGTCATACCAAGAGTTGTTCCACTATCAGTTACTGTATGCTTACCGCCTAACATAAAGCCGAACTGTCTATTCTTATAACCTTCAGTTTGGCCTAGCTTCTTCTGGTCACCAAAATTATAGAATGGTTTTAACCAAACACTACTTCCGTTTCTCTCGGCACAATCATCACCGGCAGCTTGACCTAAACCTGAGTCAGTTAAGTTAATAGCACCACCACCAGCATCAGGCGCCATGTTATTCATGCCCATGCCAGTAGATACCATATTGTTTGACTGTAGCATAGTCGCGCCGGTAGTACCCGCAGCGTTTTGCAAAGCAAGAGTAGTAGCTTGAACCTGCACTTTTTCGCTACCCATCTCGCTAATAGCTCTCACCATGTTCGCAGCTTGAGAGTTCGGAGCGGCTGCAGCAGCTGCATAGATAGTTTTTGTAGCCTCAGCAATTGTTTTAGCATTTTCGTGCGTTAACCCAGCGTCTTCTAAGCTCTTAGTAGTATATTCTATATCTTCAGGGCTCACGCCACCACCGCCACTACCACTATTCATCACAAGAGTATTACCAAGCATTTTGAAGGCAATCTTGTCATTCGTAGAAGTAACAGTAATTTTGTCACTAGCTGCATTCACTATAGATCCGCCATTCGCAGAATCTAATATCTTAAATGAAGCAGCTGTAGAAGAAGACAATGCCTGAGCAGGTTTCACGCGAATCTCGAGCTTCTCAACTTTACTAAAGTTGATGGATGTTTTGGCACCAGTAACGCTCATTCTACCAAATTGCTCCTTCGTCTCAACATCTAGGTTTAAAACCACAGTGCCAGTAGGCGTATATATAGCTCCATCAGTCAAGCTTAACTTATGAGTACCAAGAGAGATTTCCCGCAAATCATTAATCTGCCCACAACCTATAACTAAATCTTTAGTTAATGTCACTCGAGGCATGCTCATTTCCTGAGCATAGATAGCACCAGCAGCAGCAAAAGCTTTACTGTCTTTAGACACAATCAATTTACTTAAAGGAGCAGTTGCAGCACCTAAAGTACCAACAAAGTTTACAGCATCAGATGAAAACTCAACGCCAACAACTGGTGTAGTTTTTTCCGCTGCGGCAGCCACTGCTAGCTTCACATCAGCTTGGACATCATTTCCAGAAAACACAATTGCACTATCTTTAATAACTGCAATGCCGCCTGTTACTTTCACTTTACCATCTATTTTTAATCCAGCGCCTGTAACAGTTGCGTTAGCAGCATACAAGTCGCCAGTAACAGCGGTCTCGTTTCTGAATTCAGCAAGAGTAAGGGAAGCGCCAGTAGCACCCAAGTTGCCGGTAATAACAGTAGCACCTTCTACTATCACAGAAGCCTTACCATCATTCACAGATAGGAAATCAGATGTAACGGCATTTTTCAAGGTTACCACAACACCATCGCGCAGCTTAAATCCACCGCTTTTAATACTAGAGCTTTGTGTCATACTCTGAGACTGACCAAGCACAACCCAGAAAGGACCAGATGCCTTTGATTCAAAGAGTGTATTGCCAACATTAGCGTTAGCAAAAGTTACAGTAACAGCATCTTTTGTTTCGGTTGCAGGCGTATATCGCGCTTTATCCAAAAACACATTTGCGCTAGAAAATGTCACATCCTTACCTGAAATCTCTACGCCCATAGGAGCGGCGCTAGATCCGATGATTGCATCTACAGTTAATGGAGTTGTGTTAACTAATTGAATGCCAGCCAACTCTTCTGCATTCGTGCTAAGGTTCACGGCAGATACCTGAGCAGTAGAGAGGTTAGACACTTTTAAACGACCAACACCTCTGAGTTCAATAGCGGTTGCATATACATCATTTACAGCAAAACTACAATTATCAACTACTAAAGCGCCCACGCGGCTATTCTTTGTACCAATAGAACCAGTAAGTACGATGGCACCTCCAACCTTATCGAGTGCTCTCGCAAGCACAAAAGTCTTGGCAGCTTCTTGTTCAGCGCTCACAAAAATAGAGGCAGTCATATCAGTAGCAACTTGTATTCCACCACCAGCATTTAAGCTAATAGCAAATGATACTGGAGTCTCTGTGCTTTTCGCGCCTGCCGGAGCTGGTGCAGCAATAGATCTAATTAACACAGCTCCACCTTCTACCTTTAACGGCGCTACAGACGCAGCGTTTGCATTAGCGCGCGTTAGACTATTCACTACGTATACAATAGGAGAAATTTCTCCATCAGTAATAGCATTACCAGTAACTGTAATACCACCTACTTTAGGAGTTTGCAGCACTACTTTGTTAATAACGGCTGAAGTTTTGAATAGAATAGGCGTTTCGCTCACATCTAACTGCGCCAAACCTGAAGCTACTCCATCTGAACCAATGCCACCAATAGCACTAGTAATCGTTACAGCTTCAGCTGTAGCACCAGAAGCATTAGCCTTAGTAGACAATGTTCCAGAATATCCGGCTTTCTCGAAGGTCATGCCATTTAACTGGCTACCAGCGGCAATAGTCATTTTTTGCACAGCACCTTGCGCAGCTTCACGCATTTTCGCAGATGTTAATTTTTTAGTAACAATAACTTCACCACCAGAAAAAACTAACTCTTCTGCTGTATCAACTGTAAGTACACCGCCACTAACGTTCGCCAAAACAGCGGTACCAAGCTTCGCAGTACCACCTGAAACACTGGCTTCTTCAACTGTTCCGTCAACCTGCACTGCGCCACCAGATACCACTAACCTTTTAAGGCCAGATTTAGTTTCAAATATACCTTTTTCGATAGTAGCTGTTTGGCCGGCAGAAGATTTAACCTTCACAATACTATTTGCGTGGGTTAACTTTACACCAGTCTCTAATATCGGTGCATTAGCACTCTCCTCTGTTATCTGAGTAGCGCTCGCAGTATTTGCAACACCTCCAACCCGTATAGGGGCATCTCCATCTTGCAATAATGCACCGTTAACACCTGCGGTAATTTTCTTATCAGCGGCAGTAAATGCTAGTCTGACACCAGGAAGAGCGCCGTTTACGCTAACAGAGTTAGCGGTGGCGATAGTAGCCAGAGTCTTTTCGCCAGCAGATGCGGTTGAAGCTATGTTGTTAAACGGCGCTGAGCCATTAATAAACACGTTTGTAGCAGATGATAAACCAAGATTACCCAAAGCCGCCGTACCATTAAAGGTTACAAGAGCATTATTGAATGCAGAAGTTTCTGCTCTATATGAAGTAGTCACCACAAACTGTGAGGCTTGCCTACCATATCCATGAAACTCGATACTATCAGCCCGTAGTTTTTCGGCAGTTAAAGTTTTATCCGCAGCAGATGCTAGCAAGATTTGGGATGTTTCATACCCAGTCAAAATGATATCCTTCACCGTCATATCAGCAGTCACGGGTTTCGCCAGAGCGGCTAAATCTGCAGCTAGATCAGGGGTAACAGCTGCTGCATAAGCAAATGAGTCAGCTGCTGCATAAGCAAATGAGTCATCTGCCACAATAACTTGGAGGGATTTTTGAGCATTAGCAATGTTAGAAGACTCAAACGTAAATTTCTCGACTGCTACGCCGGCAGCAGTTGCCGCGCCACGAGAGGCATTCACGAGCAAAGTACCACATTTGTCATTATCTATCTGCACAGCAGCGGTGTAAAGCTTGGCAGCTGTACCGGATGCAGATTCAGCATTAGGCACGCCCACTATTGCATCGCCGAAGTTTGCGCCGGAAAAAGTGATAGTTGGCGCTCCTGCGGACTTTACTTCATTGAATATTGCAATACCTTTAGTAACCCTAACGGTAGCCATTAGGTTGCCGGCAGCAGCGGCGCCTGTGTTATCAACCAACACGTTTGTTAAAGATAGCCCCGCCAATACTGTGCCGCTTGTTAAGGTAACGCTCTGCACAGAGGTAATGTCAGCACCATAAAACACACCAGGGCGGCCGCCAGCAGCTGGCATTGGGGTTACTCCATTAGCAGGAGCGCTATCTACTATAGCAAACACATTAAACGTGGTATTCGTAGCGTTCGCAACATTCTTCTCTCGCTCAACCTGAAGCACGCCATTAGGGCGGACGGAAATTTTGTTCAGCACTATGCCAGCTGCGTTAAAGCCATCGCGCAGTTTAATGGTGGTGTTGTTAGCTATAAACGCAGTTGGCGCGGCGGCATCGGAGGCTGCGAAAGCGGCGCCAGCAGTACCAATCGTATTTACGACCCCTGACGACATGAATAGAAAGCCTCCTGTTCTAGTAGTAATTGTTAAATCCCCACCAGCTGCAAAAATACTTCCGTCTTTAATTAATGCCCCTCCAGATTTAGTATCCGCGATATTTGCGCCGTTAAGTGCTGCAAAATCAAGGCTCATCGCACCATTAGTAATCCACACATCCCCTGTAACCTGACCAAGTGTCACCTGAGTTGTGCCAGGGCCAGCTTGTCCTAAACCAAGGGCGTTAGCATACGCGCCAAAATTAGAAGTGGTGAATTTAGTATCATCAGCACTTACCTGCGGGGAAATGTTTAGAATGAACGTGTCGTCCTTCTCTGGAGCAACGTTTAACACGCCCACCGCATTGGTTGCGCCCCACTTACTGATGTTAAAACTACCCTTCCCCTTAACGTTTTTCACTATCACAGAACCCCCAGGTGCACTCGTTGCATCCAAAAACACTACGTTTTGCGCAGCATTGCCGGCGTCGGTTACTGCTGGATCTCCGCCAAGCTTCCAACCATTCTCCCCTTGATCCGCGTTCACTGCTTCTATATCCACAACCAATGCGCCGCGAATGTTATTAGCTGCATTAGCCAGATCGATCGTAGCAAGAGCATTAAAGGTGTTACGCGCAATTGCAACGCCACTAGTTGCACCTGTCGCATTATAGAACTTGTTACGATTAGCGGGGGCTTGCGGTGCTTCCACCGGTACTCTACCAGTCAACACCATAGCTGCGCTAGCGCCAGTGCGCACAACATCAAAACCATTTGGTAGGCCAGTTAAGCTAGCAAGCGAAGGCGCGGGTGGAGTACCGGCGCCGCCAGCGATGATAAGGTTGACTGCCGCACCAGCATTAACATTCACAGCGCTAGTCACACCTATCGGAATCTCGCTCAAATACTGGGTCGTAGTCATAGTCAATGTAATGCTTTTAGAGTTATATCCAGCATATAGCGAATAGGCGGAAAATGGAGAGATAGAAGGCCCGGCAGCAGCAGTAAGACCTACAGTGGCGTCGTGGTCAGTAAGGTGCGTGAAGGTTAGAACCTCCTTCTTCTGTACCGGTGTCATTTTCGTTTCGGCTTGGGCCCAAGCGGCGTTATTCGCCATTGCGGCATTCCCTATTACGTATAACGGACTATTACCACCAAGAAGCATAGTGCCCACATCGATAGTGAGAGCGGCGGCGTTATTATCCTCCAGAGCAGTAACGCCCAAATCAGCAATGATGCCGGCAAGCGCATCAGCAGTAAAAGCACCAGAAACCAACGCTGAAGTGAGCAGGGTTTTACCTACTACACCCACCACATTTCTTTTTTTATTATTCTTTTTCTTTTGAATTTTATTTTTTTGTATCATATTCATAAACCAAATATAAGTTATATATAAATTATTAAAACTAATCTTCCTACTCAACCCCACTTCACGCACGCTAGACCTTTTTTTTCAAACCCTAGCCCCTTCATGGCCTAGCCCCTAGGCGGCCGCACTCGCCGCCCTTCAATGCTTAAAAGCCCTCGCGCTACTTATCATATACGCTTCGGCCCTTCCGCACTTTCGTTTGTTCTCTGCATTTGCCACTCATGAGCTAGCCCTTGCGGGGTCTTGTGGGGTGGCATTAAACCTTCTCAAACCCTACAGGGGTTCAAAAAGAGGTATATTATGCGCAAGAAGAGGGGTCTTTCAAAAACCAGAAACTCTTGCAACATCGCAAAAATCGATAAAAAGAAGCAAAGCTGCAACTGAGCTAAACCTGAGCTACTACTAAACTAAACTATAGCACGCACACCTTTCTGCAAGCTTATGTAAGCTTTGGCGCCAAACAAAACAAAACAGACTGGCGCGTCGGGCGAAGCAGGAGAAGTATAGCAAGATTTAACAACGTCAGACAAGTATATCAAACACTGCAAACAATCGCTAGCAATAACGCTCAAATTTTTAAAAGAGCGCACCGTAAGCTATGCCTAACCGCGCCATAACCAAATATTTTTACCCGGGGCAGCCTTAAAAACTTTCTTCAACTCTTCAATCAACCTCTTGCATAGCCATCACGACGGCCACTACCTTTCGTTACTACTAATGCGCACCTCCCCTCACTCACCTCTTTTGTATACCGGAAGTTCCGCTCTTTCGTTTACTCCTTGCATTGCTCATACACTCAGCATGAGTGTTGCAAGAGGTATAATCCTTTAAAAGAACCTTGCCAAATAAACCTCCCTACTCTACCCAATAACACGCTTGTATCAGCGGGATTACGCACTAGTGGGTTACATTAGACTTCTTCAAAAAAACTCTACTCCTCCGCGCCAACTACGCAGGTGCAGTTGATTCAAAGCCTTCGCATACTTATATACGCTCATGCGCTCTACGCTTCGTATACTCCCTGCATTTGCCCATCACGAGCGAGTTTAGAAAGAAGTCTAATGAGCGAGT
Source organism: Candidatus Sarmatiella mevalonica (assembly GCF_016751895.1). Classification (GTDB taxonomy): domain Bacteria; phylum Pseudomonadota; class Alphaproteobacteria; order Rickettsiales; family Rickettsiaceae; genus Sarmatiella; species Sarmatiella mevalonica. The sequence goes on from NZ_JACVVM010000003.1 coordinate 8,650, forward strand.
TCCAAAAGGAGTATATGATTTGTTAATAAAGCTACTTTTTTAGCAAAACATTTTTTAACGAAGCCGCTTTAATAAAACCACTCTAACAAAGCCGCTCTAACCAAACCGCTCTTTCACGAAGTTGTTTCATAACAAAACCCCTTCGTAATAAAGCCGCTTCTTAACGATCGATCTTAACAAAGCATTTGTTTAGAACGCTACTCCTAGAGTCATCATACCATTCCATCCCATATACTTCTTAGCAAATTGGAATCCAAAGTTAATACCAAACTGCATACCTTTTGCAGTTTCTGCTGCAAAGCTCGCACCAGCGCTATAGCTAAAGGCTTGGCCAGTAAGAGTTGGTAGGTTTACAGCAGTATCGGCTCCAATAAACTGTTCTGTAGCAGTAACTTTACCCTTGCTACCAAACTGTACATTTGCATATACACCTGGCTTCATAACAGAATCGCCGCTTTCTATCATTGTATAGTAGTTAGCACCAAGCACACCCTGGAACCAGTTAACTGCTTTAGTGTTATACTCTATGCCAACTTTATCATCAGCCTTGTCACTCATTTTAGCAGTGGCTTTAGAAGAACCAACATTACCAAAACCTACAGATAGATATGGGTTGAGTGTATGACCTTCTAGCACTTCTGCGCGATAATCAGCTTTCACAAGCGCATTGATAACAGTATTCTTGAATGAGAGTTTGGCAGCTTTTTCAACACCTGGAACAGGAGTTTTGCTTTTTACTGAACCAATCACCAATGCACCAGTTATACCAACTTCTGGAGACACATCGCCGCTACCAAAAATTGAGAACAACATTGAGTTAGATGTAATCTTACGATTAGATACTGTTTTTTCTTTAATATCAGCTCCAGTATAACCAATAGCTAAACCAAGCTTCGCGCTTTCATCAAATCTATATCCAGCAGAAAGGAACACGCCTCCTTGGTTCGTCTTATAACCTATAGCATCATTATTTTTCTGATTACCAGCGTTATAGAAAGGCTTTAGTTGCACATCCCAGCTAGCATCATCACAATCATCACCAGCACTCGCGCCTAGATTATTTGCTAAAGCAAGACCTTCAGCAGAAGTTTGCCCTAAGCTATTGTTGATCATCTGAGAACCCAAAACATTAAAGAAGCTTTGAGCTGCCACCGCTGCCACAGCAGAAGGAGAAGTAGAAGCTTCTGCAACTAATTCAGCTGTTTGCTTGGCCTTTTCTGCATCTGTTGCGCTAGAGCCGTTGATTTTCTCTATTTCAGCTTGTAGCAACTTCGCAGTTTCATTTCCGGCATCAGCTTTTGTTTTTACATACTCTAAATACTTCGCTTCTTCTTTAGCAAAGCTTTCACCCGCCATATTACTCCAAACTTTTGCAACATCAGTTGGAGCATCTGGTTTTGGATCTGGAGACACTCCACCAAGAGTCAACGCACCTTCTTCAAACTCAAATTTATATTTATCGTCATTTGAAGCGATTTTAATCACGTCTTTCTTAGGAAACTTAATCACGCCTTTATCTTTTGCGGTCATGATGCTCCATTTGCCTTTCTCGAGGCCAGTAGGAGCTTTAACTGTAATGTTAAATGCAGTTACAGCAGACAAATCTTGTTCTGTTTTTTCGCCTGTCACAATCCATTGGCCGTTAGCAGTAGCGCTAACTATTTCAACTTCATATCCAAGCGTACCTGTAGCAGCAGATTTTACACCACCACCAAAAGTGATCACATTTTCACCGGCAATAGCGATAACAGCGTTGTTCATATCAGCTTTACCGTAGATCGCGCTAGTTTTATCGCCTACTACAACTTTCAGATCAGACAAGCCAGCAACTGTTGTGGCGTATACTTTAGCTTTCAATTGAAGCTCTTTCACTTCTTTAGCGATAGTGAGAGAGTTTAGAGCTGTTTTGTCTGTACCATAAGCACCTGTTAGTTTGATAGTAGTACTATTAAGTACACCATCTTCTGCGCTGCGTGCGCCTATGTGGAGGTCAACTTTTTTACCTTCAGCGGCTGTGAAAGCAGCGCTATCTACAGAGTCAGAAACAAACACAACTGTGCTATCAGTTTTAACTGTAAACGCAGGAGTTGCTACTGTACCCACAGCAATGAAAGTAGCGGCTTCTACTTCAACTAGGTCTGCATACAAACCAGAATTAACTTTAGCTGCCTTTTTAAAGTTCACAGAGGCATAAGGAGCGGCGGCTTCACCAATACCCTTAATAGCAAGAACGGCTGGTTCTTTTGCTGCGGGATCGAATGTGATTTTACCTTTTGCATCCTTAGATGTTACAAACTGAGTAGGTTTTGCGAACGCACCAGTGAATGTGACTGTTTTGCTTGTTTTAATCGCACCATTGGCAAGATCAAAGTTAGTAGCAGTAGTTTGGTCAGTATTTAGGCCAACTGTAAGAAGTTTGTCGCCTGTTGAAGCGATACCATCAGCTACCAATGCTTTTTCAAAGCTTAGAGTAGAAGGTGCTGTGGATGCATCATATGCTATGCCAGTGGCGTATACAGTACCAGCAAAGTTTAACTCACCAGCTGCATTAGAAGCGGTAGTATTTGTATATTTAATGGCGGCTAGTTTTTTATCTGCTGCGCCAAAATCACCGTTTACCACAAGTTTATTAGATGCGGAGAATGAAAGCACGTCTGTTGTTATAGCACCTAGTGTTACGAACCCTGCAGCTGTAGAAATTACGTTAATTTCTTTTGCGTTCAACGCACCAGTAGTCATAGGTTTATCTGTAGTAGTGCTTGCTGCTAATTCTAAATTCAAAGTAGCTGCAGGAGCTGTGATTGCGCCCAGAATATTAACGCCTTTAGCGTTTAAAACGATAGCTGCTTTATTTGTTGCATCAGTAAATGCAAATGCATTTTCTAGCTTATCAGTAGTACCACTAACGTTTACCGTACCAAGCTTACCACTAGCCACGGCGATTTGAGCGCCAGCAGCTTTTATATTAGGCAAGTTTAACACCGCATCAGTAACTGTAGTACCATTAAGAGTGATTGCGCCAGCACCAACGTCTGTAACGGTAACTGTACCGCTAGTGATAGTACCTTGGTTAACTTGTTTAACAGAAACAGTACCACCCACAGCTAAATCTAAGTTTGTGATGATTGTGCCAGCGCCTGTGAAGGTAGAATTAACCACATCTGCTAGATTTGCGCCAGCCGTTCCGATATTAGTAGGAAGAACTTTTGTTGATGATAAATTCACAACAGTTGCGTTGCCAGTGATTGTAATGGCGGCAGGTGTTGTAGAATCCTTAGCAGCTAGCAAGTTTACTCTATCTATGTTCCCAGAGTTAGTACCACCAGTTTTGATGTTTACATTGCCAGCAACAACATGAACTGCGCCAGTAACACGAGTAGCAACTTTCTCATCACCAAAATTAATCGTTCCACCTAGAGCATATACGCTACCATCAACAGTGCTTGTAATAGGAGCGTTAAAGGAACCTTGGGCAGCACCTGGAGTTGTGAAGATGTCACCAACGATAGAAGTGAGGTTCACCTCTAATGTACCGCCAGAAGTTACTCCAATACCTCTTCCGTTTTCTATAGTACCAAAGTTTCTTACGGCACCAGCGTTTGCAGTATCACCTGTAATTGTTAATTTTTTGTCAGCGTTCAATATCAATCCAACTGGGTTAGTTGTACCCCAAGCATTCACGTAGATATTACCATCTGCAGAGCCTAAGCCTGAAACTAGCACAAGTGCAGCACCTTTCGCATTCGTTTCGCCAGTAGCGTTAACGCTAACACCAGCGGCGGCTGTGCCTAATGTGATGCCATTTGTAGTGTTGATTTCAATCACACCGGCATTAGCGCCTATGGTTGTGACTGAAAGAGAAGTAAGCGCGCCATAACCCGCAACCATTGCAGTTGGAGTACCGGCATTTACTGCGGCAGCGGTAGTATATACATCACCAGTGGCAGCTTTACCATCTAACACTAAAACACCAACGTTAGTTAATGCAGCTGAGAGGCGAGCAGGTAGTTTATCGTAGCCAGCAATAGGAGCACCAACTGACGCATTCAAGGTCACGCTCGCACTTCCAGTCGTATTAGCAGCCTTGCTCACAGCTCCTAACTTCCACACACCATTAGCGGCAGGAGTGATGAAATTCACGGGAGTAGCGTTCGCACCATTAACAAATACGTTCACAGAAGGCCAGAAACCGGGTAGAGTATTAGCTAACGCATTAAATGTGAATGCGTTGGTATTCGCCCCTGCAATCAATACAAGAGGGTTAGCTTGCAAAGCGGCAGCGGCAGCGGCCCAAGCTGTAGCAAAGGCTGCGTTATCTGTTACGCCGCCGTTATTATATACATAGTTACCATTAGTAATATTGCCAGTAGCTGCCATACTACCAATGGTGCCAGCAGTCACCACGATACTCACGCTTGTTGGAGCTGCAGGAGCTGCGGAAGCGACGCTATTTAGCGCAGCAACAGACAAACCTCCTGCTAGGCAGGCGACAGCTGAAGTTTTTAACAATTTTTTTACACTTAAATTTTTAGTTTTAGCATTTTTAGTATTTTTTGGGGCCATAATACAATTCCTTTAAAAATTAATAAATTAAAATAAACAAAGTTAAACAAGACCAACAAGTAATAGGGCAGATAAATATGAAGTGCACTATCTGCTTGCGGCTGTTATTGGTATATTTCTTACATCAAATAACATAAGTAGAAGCGCGACAAACTAAGGCTTGTTATTATTTGTTTTCATATTAATAACAAGCGCTTACTCTATATTCTAAGCTAAGCTACTTATTGATATTCAACAAACTTACAGACTCGCGCTGCGAGCGACAAAACCTGCATCACACTTCAATCACGAGAAACGCTTGCAGCGCGCTGTTTGTCCACAGAAATACATAGAATAAAATATACAAGAAAACAGGGGAGAAGTAAATAAATAAGACCTTGGGGACAAGATGAAAATTTAAAAATAAATATCAAAAAATATTACTGTTTAAAAGAAAAAAAGGCGAGAGACGGGGGATTTCAAGCAAAGAACGGCGGCGAGTACTTGATGCACACATGCAACATTTATCTTATCACTCATCACTCCTCGCGCTTCACCTGTTCGGCCAGATTCAAAATATACTGCGCGATACTGCATAATTTCACATGCAGTGGCTCTCCTATCGCGTTAGCATCGTTATTATAGCGTGACAAACTACGCAATGCTTCATTTTCTACATCACACACATTTTTTCCGTTCATCTCATCTTGCAAACTTAAAGATAGCATCAACAATAATAACTCTTGAGAAGAAGTGCGGTTATTTCTTTTTATATCTTCTAATTTTTTATTAATTTGCGACGCACAACGTAACAAATCTCTCTCTTGAGTTGCCTCGCAAGATAACTGATAATGCTTATTATTAATAATGATTGTTGTTAAATGAGTTAGATTTTTCTTCATTCACCTTTACACACTTCTATTCTATCTTGCATACGATGCTTTTGCCCGAAATAACTGCTAGGAACATAGCCTTGCACTCAAACCATGGGCGCGTTATGTTTAAGTTTAACATATAGTAAAAAAAATCAAAACTTGCGCAACGAGAGTTGTTGCAAAAAAATAAAAATCATATTTAATCAAATGTTGGTATAATGAAATAACTCAGTTATTTTATTTTTTAATTTTCTATGCAATTAAGACTTCCGCATGATAAATAACTCAATGAACCTACAAGAGCAAATATACGATCTTTTAGAAATAGCTCTGCCCAAAGGCGAGTTTGTTTTAGCCACAGATGATGGACTACATTACTCACTCTCAGTACGGCACGAAAGCTTTAAAAATCTCACCTTGCTAGGGCAGCATAAATTAGTAAATAATATTATTAGACCGTTAATAGACAAGGGTTTAATACACGCCATTTCTATCAAAACAAGCCATATCTAATTATGTCGATTATTTCATTAGAAGATTTGGAGTTTGAGTTACCAAAGGAATTAATAGCGTATCAACCATGCCCCAAGCGCGATCATTCTCGTTTAATGATTGCAAGGGAAGATGCGACTCAAATTACTCAATTTTTTAATATCCCCCACCACCTACGCCCAGGTGATTTGCTGGTGCTAAACAACACAAAGGTGATTAATGCTAAACTTACCTTAAATACGGCACATGAAAAGAAGGTAACCGTATATCTAGATTCTAAATGTAGCAAAGGTAACTGGCATGCCTTCGCTAAACCTTCTAGGCTACTTTCGGTAGGAGATGAATTGCGCCTGGCGCAGGAACCGGACTATAAATTTGTAGTATTAAAGAAGGGAGAGGGTGGCAGGATTAAACTCGCCTTCTCATCTGAAGCAGGCATGGATATTCATAAGATGCTAGACCTTTATGGCCAAATACCACTGCCACCTTATATCAAAAAAGAAGTTACGCCATCAGATAAAGAGCGATATCAAACTGTCTTTAGTAAAAATCTTGGTTCTGTAGCAGCCCCCACTGCAGGCTTGCATTTTACTGATCAACTGTTAAAAAATATTGCAGATAAAGAAATAGAAATAGCCTTTATTACTCTGCATGTGGGCAGCGGCACTTTTCTACCAATTAAGGGCAGCATTGAAACGCACGTGATGCATCAGGAAAATGGCTTTATTGAAGAAAAAGATGCGTATCTCATCAACCAAGCTCGTGCCAATGGTAGAAGGGTGGTAGCTGTGGGTACTACAGTTCTACGAACCCTAGAATATATGATGCATAATTTTGGAGAAGTAAAGGCGGGCAGCTTTAGCACGAACCTATTTATTAAACCTAGTTTTGAATTCAAAATCGTGGATCTGTTGATTACCAACTTCCACCTGCCCAAATCTACACTCTTACTACTAGTGAAAGCCTTTGCCGGCGAAAACTTAATTAATAATGCCTATCAACAAGCAATCACCCATAAGATGCGCTTTTTTAGCTATGGCGATGCAATGCTTCTTTACAAGCAAAAACCACTCACTTAAAGCGCGCACACTTCTGTGAGCTCAAAATCTTCTAACTGCACCATGCTTTTATTCAGAACGGAGTAAGTGAGGTGGTTCTGATTAAAGCGCACCTCTACATCGAATTCAAAATCAATAAAAATATCTTGATACTCTCCCGCCTCCTGCTCATCTGAAATTTTTATTATGCCATTTAAACCATCTAACACCTGATGCTTTAGCTTCGCGCCTTTGTTGTTATATAGCCTGATGCTCGATGCTACCGGCTTGGTGATGGGCCTATAATATGGCGCGGTGCTATCTGCGTAAATCTTATGTAGCGTAACCTTATGCAATAACCCGTCATAATATGTATTATCTAACTTCTGCATTCTCACCTGAAAATCAGATAAATCTTTAAAACGGAAAGTATATAACCTCCCCCTCCTTGCCATAAAAAAGCTTTGCAACTGTCTAAACTCTAGCATGCTAATAATGCAGTTGCTTATCTTATAAATATTACTCACATTAGAATTAAAAGCGTTTACAATCTCCTTGCCTGCGTAAGTAGTTTTTCCAAAATTTTTAAAAGTTGGACTACTAATTGCAAAGCGAGAAAGAAAGATTGGCATGCGCACATCATGAAAGCTCTGCATAATTTTCCTGTATTAAAAAATTATATTTTAACAACCCGCTAAAGGTGACTAAATTTTTACTCAACTCCAAATCACTCTCTAATTTATGAATTAATAAAATTTCATATTCCTTGCGATCTGCAAAAAGCTTCTGTATAGCCTGATTATGCAACCTGAAAAGCTCATCGCAACTGTCTAATAATTGTAAACACTCATTTTCCTTGTTATGAATAACTCTTATCTCCACCCCTACCTCATGCCTACTATAAAACAAATTATATGTAGTAAAATTTCTATTAATTTTAAATACAATACCATTACTCTTGCCTGTATAAGGTTTGTTTACGAGTATTACTTCTACCTTAGATATTATCTCTTCTAAATTCTGAAAAAGGCACTGAAGCTTCTGCGCCAAATAACTACTTAATAACATCGCCTATTCTTACACCTCCATAGTCATTAATTTTATAAAATGATTCTGTTCATTTAATTTCATAATCTGCCTCAACAAAAATACTTTCTTGTCATATCTCACGTAATATTCAAGACTCATCTCTTCTAGAAATCTAATAATAAATACATAGTATATGCGTCGTCTAAAGGTGCCAAAATATCCACCATCTAACAAATTCTCATGCACTCTTTCAGTACGCTCAATTTGAGACACATGAGCAAATGTAGCGTGCAACGTCTTATCCATATTCTGGTCTAGAATTTCTATCATATGAGGTAGGTCATAGCACTGACCACTGCGTAAAAAATGATTGGTTAATCCCATATCAACTCACCCACTACTTTCATTTTGTTTATTTCTATAGCAATCGTTTGGTAATTTTTGTTCTTATAGTTTTTATAATTTAATACCTCCAGATGCTTGGTAAAAATCCTTCATCTGCTCTTCAAATTGCATTACTGCCGGATTCTTGTCATACATCAGAGTTGTATGATGCATAATCCAATATGCAAGATAGGCATCGGGCTGATCGCGCAGGGTGCTATAGGTTATTTTTAATTGGAGAGCTGCACTATTAAACTTAGATAAGGTGAGAAAAAATATTCTATTGTCATGCCAAATATAATCTTTTATATTAGCCAACTTTGCTGCATTGCAATTCTCGCTACATTCTACTTCCTCTATTTGCTTAATAGCCCAGCGTAGATTTGCTATCTGAGTTGGGTTTGTTATGCGAGCTAACACTCTCTTTTGATTCAAACTCAAATTCGTCACTCGCTCTACATATTGTACTGAAGCTTTTAGTAGTTGCTTTAGTAACTCATCATCATAGCTATAACTAATGCGCGCATAAGCTTTGAGCTGTTGTAGAGTTAAAGGTGCTTGATCATCTTCAGAAAGTACTTGAAAATCGATACTATTCATTGTCGCTCCTCGCGATATAAATTAATGTAAGACAGAAGTTTAGCACCTCTTTAACGCAACACTAATAAACCTTTTGCGCAGAGTACGAAAACTCTATTCAGTATACCTCTTGCAACACTTGCGCGTGAGCAAGAACAAATAGACTTCTTCAGAAACTTGCGCATGATGAGCAAATGCAAGGAACGTACGAAGCACGAAGCTGCGAGCGTACATGAAGTTAAGTGAGGGTTTTGAATTGGATCGACGACGCAGTTACCATGAAGAAGTAGAGGTTTAAAAAGAGGTCTGGTTCAGGCGCGCTGGGATTGACTCGCTGGAGGGAATATGATAAACTTGCTAAGATCTTTGTCAGTTATGTCTTTTTTAATATGCATCTCTGACACACCTATATTCTAGAAAAAACGTAATTTTAAATAAGAAAATAAAAAATAAATATATGTCTACTAACGGCCTTCAAACAATCCAAAACGCCCTCAAGACCAGCAGGACGCAACTCAACATAACCGAGACAAACGCAGCTCTGATGAAAGAGGCGGATGGAAGTAGAGAAAAGTATTCGTTCGTACCCGAACAATACGCGGGATATCCAGATGGTAAAGGGCATTATTATACAATACCCACAGCTTATCTTGGGAGTAATTTAGGCACTTCATCAAGTATTGCTAAGTTAGAATCTGAGCAAGTTGCTAGCAGTCTAACTATCTCACGCATTTCAGATGATCAGGGTCTATATTTCGTAAGTAGCGCCGCGGACACATTAACGGAAAATCTGCGAACATCAGGCGAAGCGGTAAATAGCGACGCATCTTTTCAAGCTTTCGCAGTAACTGTCAATCGCACGCTTGATGGACTAGATCAACAATCCTCAGCTCTTCAGTCTGAGATAACAGCCACAGTTTTCGCATTCAATGAGATTTTGAGAACGTACCAGGAAGAAATGAAAAAAGGGCCTACTTTTTTTGCGCAAGATAGTTCCGTTCTCTTAACTCAGCGTAATATCATGCTATACCAAATCTCTCAATATCTACAAATTGATACGCTGGACTGGACGAAACCTATGCCACCGATATCTGTGCAGGGACACGCTGTGCTAGATAAGGAAACGAAGTTTGATCTTCATTTCACTCCTTCGACAGATCCCAACGACTCTAGTCCCGGTTCTTTTGCTTTGCGTTCTGACGGTGAAACCGTCGCTACTCTTAACGCTGCAAGACTTGGTGGTAAAATGGGTGGATACAGCGCAAGCTTTGCCCAAGTCGCCAAACAAAAACAGAATGCAAAAGCGCTTCTGGAACAAATAATAGAGCACTGTAACTCTCGAACAGGCGCGACTCTTAATAGTACTGATCAATATTCCTCTAGCGCACTAGACCTAGGGCAAAAAATCGACTGGAACCCCTTGACTCTCTGCGCAGTTAATAAAACTAAAGATGCAGCTGCCCCGTCTGGCGCATTAAGCATTACCATCCCTCCTGGTACACGCACGCCACAAGAGCAAGCGGCAGAAATTAACAGAGTCTCTTCTATCTACTCCGCTCAACGCGTTACAATTGGCGGAAAAAATGGCCTGCAAAATATTGTACTAGAACCTGATGGACGGGCTTTTGTTACTGGATACGATAAGCAAAAGGTGCGTATAGTCACAGCATGCAAACGTACTAATGTTGCCCCCGGTCCCATTGACGAAAAGCTTGTTGTGAATAGTAGTGGAGTGCAATTAACAACAAATGGCATGCAACTATACGATCTCGGGTTAAAGTTAGAAAATTTCACTCCAGACCAGGAACTCTATCTAGCAGTAGAAGTGGAGCATACTATCGATGGCCAGCAGTGCTACTGGACCGGCGGATTAGTTGGCAAACTTAACGCGCAAGGGCAGATAGTATTTACACCCGCCCCTGCTCCCGGCCTTGTTGAAGTAGCCGCATGCACCTTCGCACCTGGATCAGCTCAAGTCGCTCCTACTTATACAGGATACGTAAAATCTTCGGTAAACACAGCTAACAATACAATGCAACTAGGTGGCCTTGGTGATGTAGCATGCCTGATAACGAACACCATACCAAAGGCCTTACAAAACGATGTCTTGCTTTTGAAGGACGGAAGAGTGGCGGTAAATTTTTATAATCAAACTGTCACAGCAGAGGTTATAAAAGAAACTGTAACCACGCAGAAGCCCGTATCACGTGCTGAGCTCGCGGGGCAGAATATCGCAGCGGAATTTTCGATATCATTAGGCAGCAATAAGCTGTATACCTTTACTCTTGGGCCTGGCGTAGACACCGCTGATCACATTTACTATACGGATCTGGCAAATCTAAAGAACAAAGTCGCAGCAAATCCTGACATACCTTTTACTATAAAGGGTGATGCGCTCGACAATTGTACTTTGCTGGCTAAATCACCTGGCGAATGGGGTAATGCGCTTGCATTTACCAGAGCTGACACAACTTCCTTTGCGGGTGGCACAGATGGTCCAGAAGATGTATCCTGGGAATATGAAACATACAAGGGATCAACAACTAGCTTCAACACATCTATCGCTTCGGCTATACAAGAGCCGGTTGTTTTGGACGACCATAAATTTGACTCACCAGATAGAGCGGGGTCAAGTATAGTAGCAAAAATAAAACTTTCCCTACAAACCATTGACGCGAATCTTGAAACAAGCCAAGCATTCTTCGAACAAGAACTAGAGGTGATACAAAGCGTTACTGGCGTTCAAAGCATGGATGAAATGACAGCGAGTATTGCGGAGCTCAATAAGCGCATAGAGACGTTAATGGGGCTATACGCTAGCATCATACAACACAATGCAGCACTTGAGAAGACCCTCATAAACCTCATAAGCGCCTAATGTCGACGAATAGATAAAAATTTATAATTACATGCTCAATATCTTTTTAATAATACATTGCGTTGTTGCGGCGCTACTCATATCCGCAATTTTGCTGCAAAAAACCGGTAATGATGGTTTAGCTGGTATAGGTGGCAGTAAGTCTACGCAAACTGCCGCTTCCCGTTTTATGGTGCGCACTACTGCAGTCTTGGCCTGTGTGTTTATGGCTAACGCTATTATTTTAGGTAACCTCTCAAGTAAAGAGGCTAATGTTAAACTAGAACACATCAAAGACTCTTAATAAAATAAACTCCCTCATGAGGTAGGGCAAATGAATGCGCGGAACTTCGAGTATACATAAAGTGAACAGAGGGCTCGAGCATCAACGACGACGCGGCGGCGGTTACCATCATGAATAGAGTTTGACAAAAAAAAGGGGGGGTATTGAAGCATCGACAGCGACTGCGCAGTGGCATGAAGAAAGTTTAAGATGGTTATTCGCGTCGCAACACTCGCCATGTCTGCACATGTATCCAAAAAATCTCATATACCACAGTTAGGCGCAACTATATAATTAATTTTTACATGTTCACTCTGCAAAAACACTTCTTAACAATCGCCAACCATCTACCATTCACTCTCATCGCCGGTCCCTGTCAAATTGAAAGCATGGACCATAGCCTTTTTATGGCGGAAAAAATCAAAAAAATCACCGATAAACTCAATATTCAACTTATATATAAATCATCCTTTGACAAAGCAAATAGAACAAACGCAAGCACAGCAAGAGGCGTTGGGTTAGCGCAGGGACTTAAAATATTAAACAAAGTGCAGCAACAATTCGCTTGCCCAATCATCACTGATGTACATTGCTCAGAACAAGTCAATGAAGTTGCGCAAGTTGCAGATATCTTGCAAATACCAGCGTTTCTTTGCAGACAAACCGATTTAATTGAAGCGGTGTGCAAAAGCGGTCGAGCAATCAACGTTAAAAAAGGTCAATTTTTAGCTCCATCCGACATGCACAACGTGTATAATAAATGTAAATTTTTTGGCGCACAACACATCATGCTCACAGAACGCGGGGCGTGCTTTGGATATAATAACCTAGTATTTGATTTAAGATCCCTGGCAGTGATGAAGCAAACTGGTGCCGCGGTAATTTTCGATGCAACGCACTCAGTGCAAAAACCTGGAGCACTCACGCAGAGTAGCGGAGGAGACAGAGAATATATTGCCCTCTTTGCATCCGCAGCGGTCACCGCAGGTATCGCCGGCATTTTCATGGAAGTACACCAAGACCCAGAAAATGCTCCAAGCGATGGGCATTGCATGCTACCTCTGGAAGAGCTAGAAAATACCCTTATGCTTTTAAAGAAATACGATACAATAGCAAAAGAACTTATGCAAGATAGCAAGCATTCCTAACTACCTCCCCTGCGACCCTCAGGGTAGGATCAGGAGCAGAAGCGCAAACGCGGAAGTGCATAAAGTTAACCTAGGACGCAAGCATCAACAACGACGCAGCGCTTGCTATCACGGGTATACCTTCTGATAAAATAGAGCTGTTGCGTAAGAAAGTAAGTTATGAACTTAAAAAACACAGAGTATGTTAGGTGTAAAGCTGATGTGTTTTATACCACTAATGCTTTATTAGACCTCTTGCATAACCTATTCCGGGGTATATTTTGTTGTCAAAACTCCTTTGCGCTCCTCATATACTAGAGTATGCTGCGGCGCTCAACATCATTTTTCCTAAAAACTCCTCCTTCATTTTTAGGTTATGCAAGAGGTCTAATATTCAGGTTAGTTTTCATAAATCCAAAAGAACACAAGAATTGATCGAGTCAGCTTCCTGTAAAATTCTTACCACCTTATTCTCATAACCTTAACCCAATTGAAAAGTTCTGCGCTAATATGAAGAAGTGGAGTAAAAATAAAATCCATCTCTTCGACAATCTCTATAGAGCTATAGAAACCTTCTTCGCTCTCCCTAATTCAAGTTAATTGACTATAATACACCACAAAAAAATTGTAATTACTCACTTTTATAAGCTTTACTCCTTTTTCTTTTGCAATTTATTTTGTGAACAGCGCCATAGCATCTGATTGATGAGATATTTGACGTTGATCGCATACGCTTTTTCTTTTATACTGTTTTGGCTAGATAATACTACTCAAATGCGCGCCAATAGCTCCGGCTGGATGTAGCGCCAGGTATTCTTGCGCGCCAAATTCCTTGGCTTCATATGTTAAAATACACAGTATATCGCCTATTAATAAAGAAATAATGCATGAAGTGGTTGGGGCGCCAAGCAAAGACGCTTCTTTGTTTGTAAACGCCAAACACACGTCGCTCATACGCGCCAACGTAGAAGAGGAGTTACCGGTAATAACTATTATTTGATTTTTTTTTTCTTTAATAACCTCTGCTAGCCTCACTAACTCCTCGGTATTGCCAGAATTAGAGAGGCATATTAACACATCATCATCTTGCATCACTCCTAAATCTCCATGCATAGCGTCCATAGGATTCAAGCAACATGCAAATGTGCCCGTAGATACAAAGCTAGCGCAAATCTTATTGGCAATGATCCAGCTTTTGCCCACGCCACTAAAAACTAACTTGTTCTTAGCTTTTAATATCAATGCTAACGCTTCTTCTAAGGTATTAAAAAAGCTAGTATTGTTTAATAACAGCTCAAGGTACTTAATGTTATGCAGTATAATATTTTGAGTTCTTTGTTGAATATTGTTGTTGCTCATATAAATATATCTTAGCCGTTAATAAACCTCTTGTATTACTCTACTCCCCAATAACAACCGCCACCCATCGCCATCGATTCAAAATCTTCGCTGAGTTCCGTCTATACTTCTATGTTTTGCGTTTTGTTTATCCTGATACTCTCCTGGCCAAGTGATTTGCGCAAAAGGTCTAATGCATATTTGTTATTTTTCATTTATAATCGCTAAGTATACTCCTTATACTTAAAGAATTCTAGATCTTGACTCAAGATCCTTCACCGCTACAATCTTGCAGTTCTTGTCACTTCTAAAAGTTTAACGCAAGTTTATCAACTTCTCACTAAGCAAGGGTATAGACGCTTGAGGATTAATAATATAAACAAGCGCATTAGCGCCGCTCCACTTTGTTTGTTCATACTATCGTGTTGCATGCCATTACATCATCTAAATGCATCTTGCAACCATCATAGAGTAGACGTGGGTGCGTCTGCGATATACGACCATACACAAGAAAGGACAGTTGTGCATAACAACACCTTTATCGATCTTGAAGCTGATAGTATATTGTTAGATCAAAAAACTAGCAGTATTAAAATCACAGGAGAAGTGATGCTGTGGTTTAATAATATAGTATTGAACACAAAAGAGATTATAATATTTTGCAAAACACTCTCACCAATGGTTATGACAAGAATTGATATACCAAATAAAGTGAGGATTACCAACAAAGAGAGTCACGAAACCATTGTAGCGGAGAAAGCGACATATTTGTTAAAGGAAAAAAAGGTGGTGCTACATGAGGCTAGTTGCAGTAAGGATGGTATGGTGATTAATGCTCCATGCATTGTTTTTATATCTAACTTATTAACTATCCAGTCTCTGCCAAGACTTTAAAATTTGAAAAAAATAGATAAAGAAAAACTACAACAAGGCGCAGGAGAATATCCGAATAGCTATAGAATTACGAAAGTGCTAAAAGATTATACGCGAATCCTTCCTGGATAAGGTATACAAAAAAACGTTAGGAATAATCTATAAAAAACTTAAATCACCAGAAAGCGAATCCCTTAAAAAGATCTGTGGTTTGTCGCAAAATCGAGGAGTTAAAGAAAAGACCTCTTGCATAACCTATTCCGTGGGGTAAATTACTTGCTGCTTGATGCTAAAATAGACCTCTTTCGAAACTCGCTCATGATGAGCAAATGCGAGGAGTATACGAAGCACAGAGCCGCAGCGTACATGAAGTACGTGAGGACTTGCGCATCGACAGCGTCGCCACAGTTGCCATCAGGAGTAGAGTTAGGAAAGAGGTCTAATAATCACGAACAACCTTCTTCACCCTTCACATTGGCTAATTGTTAATTAAATACTTACGCAAGAGGTCTATTCTTAAGTATTCCAAAGCCATTAATAGCCGATCTTCTATCAATAGCGCATTTGGCTCCCCGCCTCTTGCTTTTTTCCGCTTCTTCAAGTATTGCTATCATCTTTTTAAACGTAGATCGCTTCACACCGCTTAACCTTCGAAACTCTCCATCTTTATAATTCTTTATCTTTTCGTATTTCATCTTAACCTCTCTTATAGAGGTTAGTTAATACCTATCCCTTAGGTTATGCAAGAGGTCTAATGAGTCTATGTATAATAACAACACATCTGATAGTCTTAACTTATCTGACTATCGCTTGTAAAAAAATACTGTCCGTTAAATGAAGTTTCAATTGGCACAAACTGTGACGGCGCAAGTTATCATGAAGAAATAAAGTTTTGGAAGGGGTTCTTTATTTATGCTCAAGGAAATCGCGGTACTAAAATGTATTTTAATAGTACTTACGTCACTCTATTCGCTATGAGCTGGTTTTTGTTTTGTATTTTGTGGGCTAAACACTATCTCATGTTCTAGCGCAACACCTAGGTTTTTTCTCAATAGCTCATCGATAAGGTCTATATCATGTGATTGGATCAGATGCATTTTATGCATGATACTTGCTCGCTCTATCATTAACTCCTCTAAATTCAATGTGGCTTTGTGTACTTGTTGTTTAAGTCTATTATATGCAAATATCCCCTTATTCCCTAAAAAAGAATGAGAGACGAAATACACTATTAAAAATGCAAGAGTAATATAAAGTGCGTTTTTTTTATATATTGCTAATATTTTCATTTTTTTATCATCGTTTTTTATCTACCATTTTTTATCTATGAGCAATGTGAGTGCGCGAGATTATCCGATACAATATATTACGTTACACTGTGCAAAATAACTTTACAGTGGTAGATTATCGTGCTTTTTATTCACTGCTAACAGTGGTTTTTTGGTTTGCAAAGTTCTTAAAGCGCGACAAAGCATCCATCTAGTATTTTGAGGCTTTATTATATTATCTAGATAACCTCTACTTGCCACAGCAAAAGGCGATGCCACCACCTTCCGATACTCTTCTACCTTTTGAGCCTTCGCCTCTGGGTCACCCGCAATATCCTTAAACACAATTTCAACAGCACCCTCCGACCCCATCACAGCTATCTCAGAGCCTCCCCAGGCATAATTTACATCACCACCTAAATGTTTAGAGTTCATTACTATATAAGCTCCGCCATAAGCCTTTCTGGTAATCACGCTCACCTTGGGTACGCTTGCCTCTGCGTAGGCATATAACAGCTTTGCGCCATGCTTAATAATGCCATTATGCTCTTGATGCACTCCTGGCAAAAAACCAGGCACGTCAATGAGAGTAACGATAGGAATATTAAACGCATCACAGAAGCGCACGAATCTCGCGGCCTTTCTAGATGCATCAATATCTAGACATCCAGCCAAATGCATTGGTTGATTAGCAACAAATCCCACTGTGTTACCTTCCATACAACCAAAGCCTATAATGATATTTTTAGCAAAATCTTCTTGAATTTCGAAGAACTCATGTTCATCGATAATTCTTTCTATCAGCTCCTTCATATCATAGGGTTTATTGCTAGTCGATGGTATTAGAGTGTTCAGTGACATATCCACTCTATCCGCGGGGTCTTTTGTAACTCTATGTGGAACTGGAGATCTATTAGATAATGGCAAGAAATTAATAAATCTGCGCATCTCTAACAAAGCCTCTATTTCGTTTTCAAATACCAGATCGGCAACGCCGCTTTTGGAGGAGTGTACGCTTGCACCGCCGAGTTTTTCCTTATCAACCACTTCGCCAGTCACGGTTTTTATCACTTCTGGGCCGGTAACGAACATATAAGAAGTATGCTTTACCATGAAGATAAAATCGGTGAGGGCAGGAGAATATACGGCCCCTCCGGCACAAGGGCCCATTATTAGCGTAATTTGTGGCACAACGCCAGATGCAATAACGTTTAATTTAAATATTTCGCCATAGCCGGCTAATGAATCTACGCCTTCTTGTATTCTAGCGCCACCTGAGTCATTAATTCCTATAATAGGTGCACCTGCCTCTATGGCTTTCTCCATGAGGTTGCAGATTTTTTTAGCGTGATATTCGCCTAAAGATCCTCCAAGTATTGTAAAATCTTGGCTATAGACAAAGATTAATCTACCATTTATGGTGCCGTAACCAGTAACTACACCATCTGTTAAAAACTTACTGTCCGGCATGTTAAAGTTAGAGCATCTATGCTCTACAAACATTCCAATTTCTTCAAAGCTATCTATGTCTAATAACACCTCGATTCTTTCACGCGCAGTGAGTTTGCCACTATCATGTTGGCGCAGCACCCTGTCTTGTCCACCACCAGAGAGCGCGACGGTGCGCTTTTCTTCGAGTATTTGATGTTCTAAATTATAATGAGTCATAGGCGCTTACCAAGAATTTAATCACCTTCTTTCTTATAACCTATTAGCGCGGTTTAATCAATGCTACTCAAATGCCAATCATTACCTTTGGCATCCAAATTTTTCGTAAAAACCCACTCCTGATTAAAATCATTCTTTAGCCAAAAACAAACCCTGATGTATGCTTTGTTCGCAAATATGTATATTTCTGTTATTTTAGATTGTAGTTGCGCAAGATCTAATTTCGTATATTGCGTCAAGTTTTCCTTCACCTTGGTAATTACCTGCTTGTCTGCTAGTTGCATCAGTTCCTCTTCTTTTTCATGCTCCTGCACCATCAACTTGAACACAGAGTATGCGCCTTTTAAGAATTTTTGCATAGTAAAGCTTGGTTGCTTCTGCAGCAATGCGTGATAGTTTTCTAGTATGACTTGGGCATTTTGTTGATCAAAAAAATCACGCGATTCATCTGCGTCTTTGGGTTTTACATCATAATTAACATCATATATTTTTTCTTCTTGGGTGAGAGAATGAGCTAGTTCGGGCTCATCTTGTATGCCTAGAATCGAGATGAGTTTATTTATTAATAGGAGAGCGAGGCTAGCCCAAATGATGAGCTCAATGAGATTTGCAGTCAGAATCATAAACAATTACCAAGGTAAGGATAGAACTTGCAATAAGGACAATAATGCGAAAATAAACATCTGAATCTATAGATGCAGAGCATAATGCTCATTCTCATATTAACGCAAAAAAATAGAGAAAGATATATAAATGCATAAAAGTGCTATTAAATTTTTTAGTTAATTCAAATTTTAATTTTTTAATTTCTTGTATTTAAGCACTTGTCACAATCCTTACTGTTGCTAGGCTGTTGTATTTATGTCTATTATTTTTTAATAAACAGAGTGAGAATAGGGGCTGAGACTAAGATAGAAGAATAGGTGCCAACAATAATTCCAAACAAACAGAGCCAGCTAAAGCTACGAATCGCATCTGTACCAAAAAACACCAAAGCGGCATTTGCCAACACCACAGTAAGTACCGTAAGCACTGTACGTGACAGGGTTTGGTTGACGCTGAGATTTATGATATCTGCTAATGGTTTGTTGTGATATTTTCTTAAGTTTTCACGTACCCTATCATATATTACCACTGAGTCGTTTACAGAATATCCGATAATTGTGAGAATTGCCGCAATTGTACCAAGATTAAAATCAAGGCCAGTAAGGCTCATAAAGCCCAGAGCTAGAAGGACATCGTGAGCTAGGGCTATGAGTACGCCAAAACTAAAGAACCATTCAAAACGAAACCAGATGTATAGCATAATGCCCAAGAAAGAGAGAAGCACGGCGATTATGCTAGTTTTAATCATCTTTTCACCTACTTGCGGACCAACAAAATCTACTTTCCTAAATTCTATTTGATTTTCTAGCGAACTGTTTGTTAAGTTTTCTATTGTGCTCTGAGTATTTTGCAAAGCTTTCCGCTCCCCGTCTTGGGCAGTACTCACATTATCTATAATCACCTGTTTCATTGCGTTTACGGTACCCATTAAATCTGCTCCTTTATGCATTGCAGCCCTAATCATGGTGTCATATACATCGACTTTTTGAACGGAAACATCTTCTACATCTACAAGTTTATCAAGCGCATCGCGCAGTACGTGTAAATTTATTTCTTGGTTTGAGCGTACTTCAATATTCACGCCACCAACAAAGTCTATGCCAAAATTAAAGCCGTATATTGTTGCAATTATTATACTTAGTATAGTGATGAGAATTGAAAAAAAATATGTAATTTTAGCATGCTTTGTAAAGTTGATGGCAGTATTCTCCGAAATCAACTTCAATGGGAAAAATCTCATATCTCTGCGAGAAAAATTATTTAATTAGAACTTTTTATACAGTCTAACTGCAAGCTATGTAAGATGCAATAATGTGGGAAATTCAGGTACACAATAGTGTTGCATATAATTACATTTATGCAAATTATTACTCTGTAATTATGGTGGTTAATATTGATTGCTGCTATCTACATGCTATAATCGAATTGCCGCAAGGAGTGGTTTTTGATCAAAGTCATAAACCAGTAAAATTTCATTTATTAATAATTATTTATTTTAGGTTTTAAAAAAATGTTTAAGGGTATTGTATCTTTCTTTTTAGCACTAGTTTTTTCTACTTCTGTATTTGCCGCTGCTGCTGATAACAGCAAAAAACAAAAAGAGCAAAATCAACAAAATCCTCAAACTCAACAGCAACAACAAGCTGAAGAGAAGGAGGAAGGAGAGAAAAAAGAAGAAAAGAAGCAGTAGTATTTGCAAATACTGTATTCTGGGAAAATGTGGGGCGGATAGTCTGTTAACAGCGCCTTACCCCCTCTCTTCCTTTCCTCGTATCTTCTGTGCTTTTCTCTCGCGCTAGGTATTTCGCGCCCTTCATTTGCGGTTCGTTTTCTTTTCACGCCCTAATATATCCTTTGGTTTTGCTGCGCGAGTCCTGCTTAGATTTTTAGGTTTTACGTTCTGTTGCAAGAGTTTTATGCCTATCTGTTAGACCTTTTACTAGACTCGCTTCAGTAGACCTCTTGCAAAACTCACTCTAATTAAGATTAAATGAAAGCTCAGAACTTTGAATGCACATGAAGTTAAGTGAGGATTCACGCATCGATAGTCACGCGGCAGTTGCATCAGGAGTAGAGCCTGCGCAATAGGTCTAGTCAAAAGCGGATAAAGGGATCAATAGACCTCTTGCATAACCTATTCTGTGGGGTAATTTTGTTGTCAAAACTCCTTTGCGCTCTTCATATACTAGAGTATGCTGAGGCGCTCAACATCGTTTTTCCTAAAAATTCCTCCTTCATTTTTAGGTTATGCAAGAGGTCTAATAAAAGCACGGAACTTTACATGCTATTGCATTCGCTCTTGACCTAGCGCGAGTTTGTAAAGAAGTCTAGTGTATATATTGTCTATGTGTTTTACGCTGCTTGCTTTTATAAAGGTGTAATTCGCTCATTTTTGTATTAATGTTGCGTACAAATTCTGGTTCCAGCATTGCATCATGACAAACCTGATGGAACTCTTGTTCATGAGCGTCATCCTTTAGCCAGCTTACTGCCTGTTGTTTGCTTGTGTTTTCAGCTCTTAAATCTGTTGCATCTATTAAAGCTTGCAAGATGACCGCTTTATATAGACTAACCGCTGGTTCATTATAAGCCCTTAGCCTCTCGAATGGGGCTTGAAATTTTATTACTTTTGTCATAAGAAACCTACTGGAAATAAAATCGAATAAGTATCTTGACACCCCGGTATTTTTTTAGTATACTAAACTCTTAGTTTGCTAAAATTTTTATAATCTACTATTAATTGTTAGTTGCTAGGCAGTGGTTTTGATGTATTTTCAAATAAGTCAGGTGATGGACAGCTTTTACTTGAGATACTACAAAATACATGCGCTCATAGCTTTGATGCAAGCGCATGCTTATGCAATGAGATGCATTACTCTGCTTAGACTAGGGATGTCAAGATTTTGCGCAAGCGTTGGTGAAGAGTAGTATAGGAACTGAATACGTTCTGCTTTATACCAAAAGAAAATTAATCCCTACCAAGTTGCATTGTTTAGTATATGTATTTTTATAAGTTGACTAAGAGCGAATAAAACAAATTAAAAATAGCGCGCTAAAAAGGATTGAATGGAATAGATTTCTTGCTAAACTCGCGCTAGGTTAAGAGTAAATGTAAGGAACATACGCAGTATAGAGCCTTAAGCGTACATAAAGTGAAGCGAGGGTTTGGCACTGAAGCTGCACGCGCGGTACCATGAAGAAGTGAAGTGACGCAAGAAGGTCTAATGAAAAGCTTATAGCGTGAGTAATAGCTGACCTTATTCTGTGTTTTTGCTTAATTAGCCAGAGAAAATGAAATGGTATGGTAAATTAAATTTGTGTTGATATAGCATATGGCTCGACGATAAAAAGATGCAATCATTCTATAACGAAGATGTCGAAAGGAGGATATATATTTTAATTCATAAAATACTCAACTAAAATTACTATATTTTTCTGGCGACTCGTTCAAGTCAAGAATAAATATAAAATGTAAATGAAAGTGCATGACGCTACAGCGCGCATGGAGTTCAGTAAGGAATAAAGCATCGGAAGGGTGGACGCAGTTGGCATCAGGAGCGGAGTTTTTGTGAGAGGATTTGAGAGCAGATGCGCACGAGGAGGCTTTGAGTATATAGTTCTACAAGTCAAGTGGTGCTATAGATCAATTTTAACACTTATCTATTAATCCTTTTCGAAACTCGCGCATAACAAGCGAATGTAAGGGGCGGGTGAAAGCGCAGAACCCTGAGCATATATGGAGTTAGCTGAACGCTTCGAATCGATAACAACGATGCGGTGCCTGTGACAGAGTAAAGCTTCGCAAGAGGTCTCTTGGTGAACGTAGGTTCTCGCGCTAGCTCTAGCAATTTAATTGCATTACAAACAAAACGCGCGTTACTTAGCGAAGCACGCGCAGAATGAAGTTTTGAAATATAGTACTGTTACGCCTTACCCTTAGCTTCTACAAACAACACATGCTTTCTGATCTTAGGATCATACATACGACGTTGCAGTTTAACCTTACCCTTTTTTGCCACTATAAAAGTGCCTGTTTTTTCAGAGCTAACCAGGCGTACTAATGAATATTTACCGCGTTTTTTACTAGACATAAGAAGAAAAACACCTCGTTAAAAAAGTAAAACAACTTACGTTTAAAACACATGACACCCTACGCAAGGGGTGCGGCGACATGCTAAAACATAAACCACATGCTGCTTATTTTATATTAATAGTCTAATATAGTCAAGTATGCAGCGAACAAAAAAAAGACCTCTCACGCAGCTCTATTACTTTTGAACGGTTCTTTATTAGAGCTGCTGAGTAAGAAAGTAAGTTATGAACTTAAAAAAACACAGAATATGTTAGGTGTAGAGCTGATGTGTTTTATACCACTAATGCTTTATTATAAAATCCATTTTTGAAATTAATAGCCTTGCGTTTATTACGGTAACGATTCGATAAAATGCGAAAGTTTTTAAGTTGAGTGATAATATTTTCAACTTTTATACGTCTTTTAGCAATTATCTTATTATATATTTTTTGCCAGTAACTCAAGGGCTTTTTCTTTCGTTTTTTTATCGGTGTTTTGGCGTTCTTGCAAAGTTTCTTTAACCCCTGATATCCGAAATCAGCATAAATATTGGTATCTATCGGAAGACGATCTTTCTGTTTATGCATTTTAAAATCATGAACCTTGTCGTGGTAGGATTTCAGTCTTAAGCGTGTGCCTACGTTTCTTACCAGAATCTTTTTGCTTCTTGCTAGGCCTTTCAATTATTTGCTCCGTTACATCTATTAACTGTTCAGTCTCTTCATAGCTTAGGACGCGATCTTTTTCTATCGCAACCAACTTCGCGACCAATCGTTTCAAAGTTTTAATTATTCTGCATACCCTTGAAACATCGATCCCAAACATAAAATCTATCTGCATTTGAGTGCTGTAAGTACGATAGTATAAAAGCAGCATCATCAACATTTGCCAACGACTTTCTTTGCCCATGATACTTCAAGTTTCTTCACTAAAATAGACCCCTTCGGAAACTATCATTTTTGTAATTCCATATTGTAAATAGCAGAGATTAAATTGAACCTTAGGCCGAATCTTTTTCGTCTGTTGCGGTATTTGTCAGATATGATTTTAAATCAATAGACCTCTTTCCTAACTCTACTCCTGATGGCAACTGTGGCGACGCTGTCGATGCGCAAGTCCTCACGTACTTCATGTACGCTGCGGCTCTGTGCTTCGTATACTCCTCGCATTTGCTCATCATAAGCGAGTTTCGAAAGAGGTCTATTGTATCATAGGCTGTACTTTCGCTTACACCATAACTTTGACTCGCATGAAAATATGTACGGTATTCTCGTATATATTCAAGAGCCATAAGCAAGCAATCTTGGAACTTAACTTGTTTCTTCTGCCACCTTTTGTTTTCTTTTTGATTTCTGCTTCTTGGAAGAATAACTACCGTTTTACAAAAGGTCTCTTGTTTTACTCCTGTTAATCTACGAAATTTCTCGGCTTTTAATTTTTTGATCTGTTCGTATTTCATAACATATACCTCTAGATCAACTATTACATAATATTTTATGAAAAGTTTTTATGAAAAGTCTAGTTTCCGAAGAGGTCTAATTTAGATGCTTGGTCATAACTATTCCCAGCTTCTAAATATTCTACTACTTCTTCTCTTAAATCATTGCTACAGCTTTCGCCATCTTTCCTTTTATTATAACGAAAAATTATATTTAATTCAACCTAAATTACTATAACTGAACAATTTTCAATTATGCTAATTATCATTCCAACAAAACATTCTATCCTTGATTTTCTCCAAGAAAGGTTTAATGTAAGCGCTTGAGGTAGTATATTATGCATCATCAGAAAAACTACTTCAATCCCCTATATTCAAGCCGCTTCTACTACCTCTCACTACATAAATTGTAGGGTACTATGAGTATTTGATACTTGTGGGTAAGATTAAAGAGGGAATTACTGAATTGACTCATTTGTATGAGACCCTGTTACGCTTCTTTATCTCGTCTAATTCAAGGCGATTTACTAGTATATAAAATTATTTGATATTTTTGAGGAAAAACTCATGCAGAAACCAACATGGATTAAAACAAAAGTAACCCACGGTATCAACTATGATTATGTTAGTAGTTTATTAAAAAGACTGAAATTATCGTCTGTTTGTCAGTCGGCAGCGTGTCCCAATATATGGGAGTGCTGGGGGCAACGCAGCGTGACTTTTATGTTAATGGGGTCAGTGTGTACAAGAAGATGCGCCTTTTGTAATGTAGCAAAGGGTAAGCCGATGCCAATTGATGTATTGGAACCAATCAAAATCGCTCTTGTCTGCGCTTTGCTACGTTTAAAGCATGTAGTGATTACTTCGGTAGATCGTGACGATTTATTTGATGGTGGAGCTATGCATTTTGCCAAAACAATTGATGCTATCAGAAATAAAGATTTTACGCAAAAATCAATCTCTGAAATACTATATAATGAGCATTTTACCAATGATGAAGTAGAGCAAATGCAAAATGCTCTTGAGGCAGCAAAGAATGAAGAAGCTAGTAGTATTGAAGTGTTGACACCAGACTTTTTGCGTAAAACAGGAGCCGTGGAGATTATAGCTCACGCCCAACCAGACGTTTTTAATCATAATATCGAAACTGTACCCCAGTTATATAAAACCATTCGACCAGTAGCGCGGTATTCTCATTCTTTAGATTTATTGCGTCATGTAAAAACGCTAAATAACAAAATATTTACAAAATCAGGTTTTATGGTTGGATTGGGCGAAACATTCGAGCAAACTATAGGAGTATTAGATGATCTGCGTCAATCAATGGTAGATTTTGTAACTATAGGACAATATCTGCAACCTTCAGAGAAACAGTTGGCTGTGAGTCGTTATTGGAGTTTGGAGGAGTTTGCGGCGTTAAAAAATATTGCAATTAGCAAGGGCTTTGCTGCAGTGGAATGTGGGCCGATGGTGAGGTCTTCCTACAAAGCATACGTACCACTGCAAAAAATAAAATAGCTTGCGTTAGTGATTAATTTTTTTCAAAAACTCACGTTAAGTTAAGAGTAAAAATACCACTGATAAAATAAGAATTGCCACGAAAGATTTAAAGTGGCATCAGTTAAGGAATGAAATATACAGAACTAACCCAAGAAGCACAAGAAGAATTAAGGCGTTTTGTTAATAGCGCCATATTCCACGCCTTTCATACTGAACAGTTGATACGTTGCCAGTTGCTCAAAATCACCTCTCACATCTTCGCTCCATCACTTCGTCTATTTTAGCATTTTTGCGTTAGAGCACGCTCTCCGCGCACTCTTTTTGCATCCGCTACCATGCGTAATGCTTGGAAGGCGGCGCAACGCAAAAACAGAAAGCTTGCCTAGTAGTCCATTCCTCCCATTCCAGGGCCCATTGCACCACCGCGTCCACCGCCCTTCTCTTCAGACGTTGGATCATTATAAATTGCCGCCTCCGCCGTAAGCACCAAAGAAGCCACCGAAGCAGCGCCAGTAATAGACGTGCGCACAACTTTGGTCGGGTCAATAATGCCAGACTTTATCATATCCACATACTCCTCCTTTTGAGCATCAAAGCCAAAGTTAGAATCTTTACTCTCCTTTAATTTAGCAACCACTTCCGACCCTTCAACACCAGCATTGCCAGCAATTCTCTTAATTGGTTCAATCATAGCTCTTCTAACAATTTGAATGCCGCGGTTTTGATCTTCATTTGCACCCATTAAATTTTCCAGCTTTTGACTAATATAAAACAAAGTAGAGCCGCCGCCAGGAACAATACCTTCTTCCACAGCCGCTTTGGTTGCGCTTAAAGCATCTTCCACCCGATCCTTACGCTCTTTCACCTCCACCTCGGTAGCACCTCCAACCTTAAGCACGGCCACACCTCCGGAGAGTTTAGCCAAGCGCTCCTGCAGTTTCTCTTTGTCATAATCAGAAGTAGTATCTTCAATTTGAGAGCGAATTTGTGAGCAACGGGCATCTATACTCTCCTTCTGCCCCTTACCACCCATAATAACAGTGTTTTCTTTGCTGATATTAACTTTCTTAGCCTGGCCAAGCATCGCAAGGTCAGCTTTATCCAATTTCATACCCATATCTTCTGCTATTAATTGTGCGCCAGTCAGAATTGCGATATCCTCTAACATCGCCTTCCTTCTATCACCGAATCCTGGAGCCTTCACCGCACACACCTTCAGCCCACCTCGCAACTTATTCACAACTAAAGTAGGCAAGGCCTCGCCTTCTATATCTTCAGCGATAATTAGCAGTGGCCTACCAGATTGCACAACTTTTTCTAAAATAGGGATGATATCTTGAATACTCGACACCTTCTTCTCCACCAGCAAGATGAATGGATTTTCTAATTCACACACCATTTTTTCGCTATTTGTAACAAAATAAGGTGAAAGATATCCTCTATCAAACTCCATACCTTCAACAACTTCTATCTCAAAACTAAAATTCTTAGCTTCTTCAACAGTAATTACTCCCTCCTTGCCCACCTTCTCCATGGCCTCGGCTATTTTATCACCAATTTCCTTATCGCCATTTGCAGAGATGGTCCCAACTTGAGCAATTTCTGCAGAGCTAGTAACCTTCTTACTCATTTTGCCCAGCTCCTTTACAATTTCTTGAGTAGCCAACTCTATGCCACGCTTTATGTCCATTGGGTTCGCTCCAGCTGCGATACTCCTATTGCCCTGCTGCACTATTGCGCGAGTTAATAGCGTTGCTGTGGTTGTGCCATCCCCAGCCATGTCCGCCGACCTACTAGCTGCAGTTTTTACTAATTGCGCACCCAGGTTCACCTGAGGATCTTTAAAATTAATAGCTTTTGCTACCGTCACTCCATCTTTTGTAATTTTTGGAGAGCCAAAAGACTGTTCGATTAAAACATTGCGTCCCTTAGGGCCTAACGTAACTTCTACTGCATCTGCTAGAGCATTAATACCCTCTAAAATTTTGTTTCTAGCTTCCGCGCCATATTCTATTTGTTTATTAGTCATAACTAAATATACCTCTTAAAATCTTAAAATAAAAATAAAATCAAGTTTTTGGATTAGTGCATAAGCATTGAGATGGATAAATCTTTAAGACAGTATGCCCATCACATCGCTTTCTTTCATTACTATTATTTCATAACTGTCTAATTTTACTTCCGTACCAGCCCATTTACCATAAACCACTACATCGCCCACTTTCACTCTCAAGGAAACCAAATCTCCCTTATCATTTCTCGCGCCCTGCCCAACAGCTACAACCTTGCCGCGCATTGGCTTTTCTTTCGCGCTATCTGGTATGATAATGCCGCCGGCGGTTTTTTCTTCTAATGGTAGTGGTTCAACAGCGATTCTGTCGTATAAAGGTTCAAATTTTAACATGCTCATATTTTTGTTCCTTAATTTTAATGTATAAAAATTAAATAGATAGTTAAATTAAATAATTCTAAAGAAGGCATTAAAAAACTATTATGCAAAACACATTATGCAAAAAAAATTTATTTCACTTCTAAATTCTATTTGCTGTTTTTTTAATTAACGCCCTATATACAATATAGTTATCAGGTGATGCGATATTCAAGAGAGGAAGGACGGGATTTTTTGCTAAACAAAGCGAAGAGCAAAATGCAAAAAACCCCAGCACATCCTGCGCTAGGCAAAACGTGCTGGGGAGTGTAGTAAACTAATGTAGGTTAATTTCTTATCGAAAGTCTTATCGAAAGAAATTAGCTATTATTAGCGGCCTAATGATTGTATCAATTGTATAATAGCATCAAGCATTGCTTTTGCAATCTGCGTCGCAACATCATTAGCTGACATTTTAGCCTTAGTCTCATTGAGATCATTTACCGCTTGAGTGACATCAATTTGCAAAACTGTCGCCGCCATCTCTGAAAGCTGTTCTGCTGTATGTTTACTTTGTGCAGATAGAGCTTCAAACTCCTTACCCTTTTCTCCCCATGATACTAACTGTTTGATCCCAGAGAATAATGGTGTATATTATAAAGAGAATAATGTATGGAGAAAAATCTTATGGGACAAATATTACACGCGAATGCCAGAACAACGGAGGCAATCCGTAGAGAGATCCGTGATAGTAAAGAGAGCATAGAGAAAGCGGCTAAAAGATTTAATGTTAACCCAAAAACAATCATCAAGTGGAGAAAAAGAGAAGATACGAAAGACCTTCCGATGGGTCCTAAAAACATAAGGTGCTCACAGATAATGGGATTCAATTTACCAATCACGATCATCATAAAAATACTTTTACTCATATATTTGAGCGTGTTTGCAATGAGCATCAGATAGAGCATAAAAAGACTAAGATCAAGCGTCCTTGGACTAATGGGTAGGTAGAGCGAATGAACAGAACGCTCAAAGAAGCAACTGCAAACAATTTCCATTATGCATCTCATGATGAGCTGAAACAGCATCTGCATGCTTATTTGATGGCTTATAACTTCGCTAAACGACTTAAAGCTATCAAAGGTAAAACTCCTTGGCAATTTATTTTAAATCAGTGGACAATTCATCCTGAATA
>NZ_JACVVM010000004.1 GCF_016751895.1 Candidatus Sarmatiella mevalonica
AACTCGCTCATGATGAGCAAATGCGAGGAGTATACGAAGCACAGAGCCGCAGCGTACATGAAGTACGTGAGGACTTGCGCATCGACAGCGTCGCCACAGTTGCCATCAGGAGTAGAGTTAGAAAAGAGGTCTAATAATCACGAACAACCTTCTTCACCCCTCGCATTGGCTAATTGTTAATTAAATACCTACGCAAGAGATCTACTCAAATTTCAACTTAATTTACTATATATAGTAAGAGCATATAATTGCGCCCAAGCGCTATGTCAGAGCTCCGCTTTCTGTTTTACGCATGCAATAAAGAATTAAGTATATAGGAATATAATAAAACACCAGAGTCTGTAAGATACATACTCACCTCATCTAATTTTAACAAACCATCTTGCACAAAAGACCTAACCTTCTTCTCATCAAGCATACTTTCCAAACTCACTCCAATCTTGCGCAAAAATTCGCCTCTCTCAATACCATCCCTTAATCTCAATCCCATCATTATCATCTCCATACCTCGCTGCTCCTGGCTAAGCTGCTCATCAACATCCAGGCCATGCCACGTTTGCTCTACAGATTCAATCCATTTGCTTGGCGTTTTATGCATAGCCATAGCCCTAGCCCCAATTCTACTATGAGCGCCAGGCCCCAAACCCAAATAACTCCCATATCTCCAATAATGCAAATTATGAGCGCATTCTTGGGATGGTTTGGCAAAATTAGAAATCTCATATCTATCATAACCCGCTTGCTTGAGTCTATGCATTGTATGAGTATACATTTGCGCTAACGCTTCCTCCTGAGGTAGTATGATGCGACCTTGCTGCAATAGCTTAGCAAAACCAGTGCCAGTTTCAATTGTTAACATATAAAGAGATAGATGTGAGCAATTTAGCGCCAAATACTCCTCTAGCTCTTCACGCCACTGTTCAAGCGATTGGTCCATTAGACCATATATCACATCAAAAGATACGCGATCAAATATTTCCTTAGCACTTCTCACCGCTTCTAATGCACAGGCGGCGCTATGATTGCGTCCTAGTTTGTGCAAATTGTCATCATTCAAAGATTGTAGGCCTATCGAAACCCTGTTAATACCATATTTACTAAAACTTTCAAACTTTTGATATTCAAATGAAGTAGGGTTCACCTCGATACTAATTTCTGTTTCTCTACTTACAGAAGTATTCTGAAACAAAAAAAGCAGAATGGCATTTAATATTTCTAATGGCATTAATGATGGCGTACCACCACCGAAAAAAATTGATTTTATTCTTTGATCTTGAATGAGAGGTAAGAAATATTGTAATTGCGATAAATAGGCCAATTTCCATCTATGAATATCTATATCATTTTTAAGTACGTATGAGTTAAAGTCGCAATAAGGGCATTTAGATGCGCAAAATGGCCAATGGATGTAAATTGTAATAGCAGATTCTTGCGATTGATTCATTGATTATATGAGCTATTTTCCACCCCCTTCTTCCACACCAAGCATCTGATTGCGCAGCACAGCATCTTCCACTACAAAACAGCTGTTACCATCAGCAGTAATTCTTGCGCATAAATCATTAGCATCTTTGAGCTCTCTATAAGGCCCTACTAGAATTGCATAAAATATCCTGTGCTTTTTAAGTACTTTATGTATTTTAAACAAATCATCTTTTAATTCATAAAGTTTACTCATCCGCTCAAACAATGCACGTCCATTTTCTATAGACACTACATATCCAATATTTATGTAATATAAACCTAAATCTAAATGAGTAATGAATATCTTATCTTCGTTTAAATTCTTCTTGATGATTCTATCTAAACCTAGCGCCTCATCGTCTTCTTTGGCATTTTGCTGAAAAGACTCTAAAATATCATTTCTCTCCGACAATTGACCAAAGCTATCTTGATTGAAGTTGTCTGATATTTTAGATGATTTTTTATTATTAGTCCAAATAATATTAAGTTTTCTATTTTTAGCTAACTGTGAATACAAAATACTCTCATGTGGCGCAAAAGATTGATGCGCCTCAGGAGACTCTTGCTGTTGTTTTGTTGGTTTTGATTTAAACTCTACATACTGCGGCTGCAGGTGCGGCGTGATTGAATTGTTGTGCACCCAAAACACACTAATAATAACAATCACAAGCAAAAGCGTGTGTTTTTTATATTGCGTTATCTTTTGATTAAGCATCACATTGATTGCATAGCTTGTACGCCTATAATGGAGAAGATTTGCAATAAAACTTTTTGCACAGCGCGCGCTAAGCCAACCCTAGCATTCGTAAGTTCTAAGTTTTGTGGCACAATAAATTTATAACTTACTCCTTCATCGTTTTCATTCCACAATGCATGAAATTTTGATGCAAGTTGTATTGCGTAAAATACTACGCGATGCACTTCGAATGAAGATGCTGAGCTTTCTAATACCTTTTGCCAAAAAGCTATAAATCTAGCCAGATCTATCTCAGATTCTTGCGTAAGCAGAGCGAAGTTTGAATGATCTTGAACATCCAATCCATTTTCCTGCGCTTTTCTTATAATCGAATTAATCCTCACATTAGCATATTGTACATAAAATGCTGGGTTTTCTTTCGATTGCTCTACTACTTTTTCTAGATCAAAATCAAGCAAGGCATCGTTTTTGCGAGTGAGCATAATAAACTTAATCACATTAGGATCCACAACATCCAACGCATCCTGTGCAGCGGCAAAGTTACCAGATCTCTTAGACATTTTTACTGGTACTCCATGCTTCATAAGGTTTACCATCTGACACACTTTCACCTCTACACTCACATCCTGGTTAAAAGCTTTACACACCGCATTAAGCCTCTTAACATAGCCTATATGATCAGCACCTAAAATAAAAATTAAGTAGTTAAATCCTCTATCGATCTTATCTTTAATATAAGCGCACTCTGCCGCGAAATAAGTCCATGATCCGTCCGATTTTACCAAGGCCCTATCTTGATCGTCACCAAATTGCGTGGCTTTAAACAAAATTTGCGCACGCTCCTCCCATGGAGCATTGCTAGCTAAATCTTTAGGTCTAGGCAAAACTCCTTCGTATATTAAATTCATACGCCTTAGCTCTTCTAGCACTTTAGTGATGGCACCAGCGCTATGCAGGCTTGACTCAGAAAAAAATAAATCATGCTCTACTTCTAACTGCTGTAAATCGCTTTTGATGATTTTCATCATATAATCTAGCGCAAAATCGCGCACTATTTTATTGCAAGCCTCATCATGCTGATTAAGCCGAGGGTTTAATTGATATAGCTGTTGCGCGGCATCTATTAGATATTGCCCTGGATACAACCCATCTGGAATAGGGGTATTAGCACCATGCGCCACGTTGTTATATCTAATCCATAAACTCTGGGTTAGCGTGTCTATTTGCGCTCCTGCATCGTTTATATAATATTCTCTTGTTACATTTAGATTGCAATATTTGAGTAGATTTGCCAAAGCATTGCCATATACCGCACCTCGCACATGCCCTATATGCAACGGGCCGGTTGGGTTAGCTGATACATATTCTAAATTTATTTTTTTAGAATCATTTAATTCTTTATTAGCAATTAAATCTACGGTTAACTTGTCTTTTGTTAAAATATTAGCAATACTGCAACGCCATACACTAGGGTCTAGATAAAAATTGATAAAACCAGGACTGATAATCTCAATTTCCTTAACAAAGGGTTGTTTTATTTTATCTTTAATTTGGTTAGCTAGCTCCATCGGGTTGCGTTTCAACATCTTAGCTAGAATCATCGCGGCGTTTGTCGCTAAATCTGCTTTGGTTTGATTACCTGGAGGAATTTCGATTGAAATAGCGGGCAATATCCGTCTTAACTCCCTCTCTTGCATGCTTGATATGCTTGTTTTGCATATCTCAATTACCGCATCGTTAATTATATTTTTGAAATTTATAAAAATATTGTCAAAAAAGTGCATCAATATCTAAAAGAACTGTAAATTTAATAGGTTATGTGCTATATTATATAGTACTTATGGTGTAAAATGAAGTGGAGTGGGTTTATGGATATTTCTAGTGCAGCAATAGAGCGCATTAAACAGCTTAATGCGCAGAGGGGCTATGAAAGAATGCTGCGCGTTGCAGTAGATGCTGGCGGGTGTTCTGGGTTGCAATATTCATATGAATTTGTTAAAACCTCTAATGCGGATGATGAAATAATAGAAAGGGATGGCGTGAAACTAGCGCTAGATCCAATATCCAAGGAGTATCTGGTAAATTGCACTCTGAATTTTGTTTCAGAATTAGGCAGTAGTTATTTTAGTATAGATAATCCGCGCGCTACCAAAAGATGTGGCTGCGGCCAATCCTTCGATATGGTTTCGCCTTAAAAGTCATTTACTAGATAAAGCGCAATATGGTTCAAACAAAACGCATATGAAATGTAATTTTTTATGACTCTTTAGCTATATATCAGTATAACTGCTAAGTTTCTGCGTATGATCTAAAATATCACCGACTAGTTTCGACTCTTGCTCAAGTGCTTTGAATACTTGGGGAAACCATGGCGTATACGTGCTAGGATCTTTTTGTAGGGATTGACGCACCTGAGTAAATGATTGCCATTGATATTCCATAATTTCATCGGGATTCGGTTTAGGTTCTTGATTTGCGGGCATTAAACCAATTAATACATGATTCGCTTCGTTTTCCCACATATTGTCACCAACTTGAGCTGTGTATTGAAAAAATGAAAATTGCATGAGATCAATATGCAATCCAAATTCCTCAAATAGCCTGCGCTTTGCCGCAATTATCACCTCCTCTCGCACTCTTGGATGACCGCAACAGGTGTTAGTCCATAAACCTGGAGTATGATATTTATTCATTGCTCTACGCTGCATGAGTATTTCCATACCATCTTGCTCGTATACTGCACCTATTTTGCGCAAAATTGCTATGGAGAAAGAAAGATGTAGCAAGCGCTGCGCGTGTGCTTTTATTTTTTCTTCTGCACCAATGGGTTGGTATGTACTATTTACTAACACCACATATTCCTTTTTATGGGTCATAACTAGACAGGCCTCAAATTGTATTGATGGATAATATTTTTCTCTCTTTCATAAAACACAGTGGAAGAGTAGTAACATACCTCTTGTGCAAACTCTATTCCTGATGGCAACTACATATAGTAATTTAGGTTGAATTAGATATTTTAAATAATTTAGATACTTGGTCATAACTATTCCAAGCTTCTAATATATTGTACTACTTTTTCTCTTAAATCATTACTATAGCTTTTTGTCATTTTTCCTTTCATTATAACGAAAAATTATATCTAATTCAACCTAAATTACTATACATCAGCGTCGATGCTTAAACCTTTACTTCAGTACGTTCAAAGTGCTGCACTTTCATTTGATCCATGTATTTACTCATCATTGATAGTACTAACCCTGAGTACCTAAATACTTGCCATCACATATGTCTTGTGTATGTCTTCGTTACATATGTTTTTCTCCATCTATCCAGAATTTATTGTTATTTTTTACTATAGATTAGCTTGTTCTTCAAATTCTTGCAACCACCTTTTTGCAAAGTTCGTGTCATATAGGATAGTTAACAACTATTTGTTTGGTTAGGCAAGAAGTTTAAGACATGAGTAATAAGTGATATAAATTAAACATATGACAGATTTTTTTCATGATTTAATTTCAAGCTATTGCGCCTATCGAATGAAATAAACTGCCGTAGATATACAGGGTTACAATCCTGTATTTTACATGTTATTTATATTTTCTGATCTATTATTATTTTTTTAGAATGAAAGGTAGTGATTTTGGTGGCGCATTGAATCAGACGGCGGCTTTTGAGCGTAGAAACGACCCGTTCTACTCTAATATGCCAAGTGATCCAAACGCAGCTATGCGTTACTGCACAACGCACCGCTATCGCGATTTACCATAAATTTTGCGCACCCCACTCCTTGTGCCTATTAGAGCAATTAGCCTATATCAGTATTTATAGCATAATAGGTCCAAAAAAACCCTCCCGGCACGTGTTCAGCGATGCATAGTTGGCATGTGCGGGGTTGGTTATTCGCTAAACACAAAAAACAGTATCAAGCTCATTCGCTTAACGCAATTAGCTTAGTACAATTAACCTAGCACAATTCGCCCAGCATTAAATTGCCGCGATATCCAGCCAGCCTCACCCTTGCAATATCAGACCTCTTTCTTGGCTCTACTCCCGATGGTAACTGCGTTTCGTATGCTCCTTGTATTTGCTCATCGTGAGCGAGTTCGGAAAGAGGTTTATTATTCGCAGTTCCGCGCCACACCCCCCGCACCTCCTCGCCATCTTCTAGCTGAACTTTAATGAAATTTTCACATCTCCCAACATTCCCACCTTCCATTAATACATCAACAGTCTTGCCAACATAAGATGCAAACAGCAGCTTTAATTGCTCATTACCCTGGGCACGCAGCAGCTTTGCGCGTTTCTTACGAATTTCCATAGCAATTTGAGGCATGCTAGCTGCAGGAGTGCCTGTGCGTACAGAATAAGGAAAGACATGCAAGAACTGTAATCCAGCCTCATGAATTAGATTAAAGGTGTTTAAAAACATTTCTTCGCTCTCCATAGGAAAGCCAGCGATAATATCCGCTCCCAAGGTGGCATCGGGCCTTGCTGCCTTGATATTATAGCAAAAATCTAGAATCTGTTGTCTGTTATGCCTCCTCCTCATTAATTGTAAAACATCGTTATCACCCGACTGTAAACTTAAATGAAAATGCGGCATGATTCTTTTTTCGTGCGCCATTAATTCCATTAACTCATCGTTAATTTCTGCCACATCTATCGAGGAAAATCTGAGTCTGGACAGGTTAGGCACCAGCTTTAACACTCTACGCGTCATCTGAGCGAGGCTGGGGCGGGCCGGTAGGTCTAAACCATAGCCAGTAATATCTACACCAGTAAAGACTATCTCCTTGTATCCATTTTGTAGAAGTTTATTAATTTGATCTACTATCACGCCAACTGGCACTGACCTACTACGACCCCTAGCATATGGAATAATGCAAAAGCTACACCTATGGTTACAACCATTTTGGATCTGCAGAAAAGCTCTGCTGCGATTTTCAAAATGCGTTAGCGCCTCTATTGGCGGTATATGCTTCGCTGCAAAGATATTGTTAACCGATATCTTGCTACGATTGATACTAGCGCAATCTCGCCCATCCTCTTTCTCGCCCCCCTCATCTCGCTCTTGCTGTAAGCTATTCTGCGGCAAATTATTAAGATGTGATGAGTTGCTATGATAATTATCTGCAAGTAATTTTTCCTGGTTCCCCAAAACCTTACTCACTTCCTCCATATCTGCAAACAACTCAGGTTTAATCTGCGCAGCGCAGCCAGTGACTATAATTTGCGCATTCGGTTTTTGCGCCTTAATGCGCCTAATGGCTCTGATAGCCTCTTTTTCTGCATCTTGGGTAACGGCGCAAGTGTTGAAAACAACTATTTGTTGCCCCTCATGCATCCGCTGTTTTTGTAAATTATCCTTGATGATTTGGCTTTCATAAGTGTTTAATCTACAACCAAAGGTGATAATTTCTACATCATTCATTCAATTACTTGTCGTCTAACTACACAGCTTTGCGTGCGGAGGAAAGCTGAGCTTGTTTATACCTTAATTATTTTTCCTATAGGCAGAATTATATTATAAAAGCGGCCCTAATTCAATAAATCAATGCGCGTTCTATGAGGTTAGCAATTGGTACGATTTGTATTTTTTTGTCTGCATCATCTAAACCAGCACCCCGATGAATACTCTGCTTATGGCAGATACTATTAGTAGTGTATATATGCTTGATGCTTTGATTGCGCAAAAACTCCTCGCGGTTTTTAGAAAGCAACAAATGAGTTACTACTATATTTATGCTAAATGGTTTAAAAGATTGTAGCATAGCAATAATCTGTAACATGGTTGAACCTGTATCCAATATATCATCAACTATTACGCAATTTTTTAATTTATGAGAGCATTGAATTGGTCGAAACGAAACAACATCACGCGTTCTATGCTTATGCATAAAAAGGCAATGCGCTCCTAATTGCCGCGCCATACGTCGCACTCTTTGGCTTCCACCAGCATCTGGAGCAATTAATGTTAAATCCGGTATTTTGCTTAGCATTTGGCAAAAATTTTCGCTAGGATCAATATTGGTGAGCTGAGCATGGGAAAAATAGTTAAAATAAGCCTGTGAATGTAGATCTAGTGTAATAATACGCTGAATGTTGTATTGCTTAATGATATTACTTAAGCATCTCATTGGATTTGGTTGATGCTCTGGGGTTTTGTCGGACCTCGCATAGCAGAAATAAGGTGCGATGATTATAACGTTTGATAACCCGTCCCTTGGATTATTTAGTTTATGTTGTAGATGATCTAATATAAAAAGCAATTCTACCAGGTTTTGGTTTGGGTTTTGAAAGGAGATTAGTAATACTATTGATTGGTTAGAATAGTTAGCAGTGTTGATTGTAATTTCTATTTCCTGATCCGAAAAGATATGTGTTTTAATAAACAGTGGAGTAAAGTTTGCAATTACCATGCTCGACGTGCAAAGCTGACGATAAAGCTCCGCGCAATTAGGAGATATGAGAATGTAACCCATGTAGTTTTGCGATAATTAAAATATATGTTTTATCTAATAGACTAGTCGTTCATTAAGGAAGTCATTTTTCAAGTTCTAAAAATCTTACTTACGCAGCTGATCTATTTTAGGAATTGAGTAAAATATGAGTAATTTGGTCTAGTTCTTGTTTAAAATCCAGAGAGTCTCGCATTAATTCTTCCACTTTTTCTATAGCATACATAACAGTGGTGTGGTCTTTACCACCAAATCTCTTGCCAATCTCAGCTAAGCTATATTTGGTGAAATTTTTAGTAAGATACATAGCAATCTGTCTACTTCTACTCACCTTGCGTAGCCTGTTATTAGATTGCATATCAGCAACTCTAATATCATAGAATTTCGCGACTACTTTTTGTATATTTTCTACACTAACGAGGCGCTGGTTGGATCTTAGCAAATCTTTGAGGATATTCTTAGTACTTTGTACTGATATTTTTTCTTGCACTAGCTTGGCATGCGCAAGAACCTTGTTTAAAGCCCCCTCCAACTCTCGCACATTGGAAGTAATTTTTTCCGCTAAAAATTCTATAACTTCCTGAGGGATGTGAACACCCATTTGCTCGATTTTAGAATAAAGAATCCCTAACCTAAGTTCATAAGTAGTGCTGTGCACATCTGCAACTAAACCCCAGCCAAGCCTTGAGCGGATGCGATCTTCTATATTATCTAAATCAGAAGGGGAGCGATCACACGAAATCACCATCTGTCTATTATTGTCCATAATGGTATTAAAAGTATGGAAAAATTCTTCCTGTGTACTATCTTTACCGCAAATAAATTGTATATCATCAATCATGAGCACATCCACAGAGCGTAGACCATCTTTAAAAGACATCACATCCTTATTACGCAGCGCTTTAACAAACTTATGCATAAAGCTTTCTGCTGACATATAAGCCACCTTTCTATAGCTGCTATTTTTTTTTATACTCCATGCAATAGCGTGCATCAGATGGGTCTTGCCTAGTCCTACTCCACCATATAAAAATAAAGGATTAGACTCTGCTATCACAGACCTAGACTCCGCCACAGCGCGCGAGGCCTCATAAGCAAATTCGTTAGGTTTACCAACCACAAAATTATCGAACGTCAGGCGCGGGTCAAGATATGAGAAGTAATCCTCCACCTGATGCGCTATTACAGAAGGCGCTTCGGTTTGTTCAGCAGCGCGCACCTGCCCATCTATGGTATGTTGCACTACTATTTCTATTGCGCTCACGGCGCTATCTTTGCGCTTCCAAAGATCTAGAATGATGTGCGCATAGTGAGATTTAATCCAGTCCTTTAAGAAGGTGCTAGTAGTGCATAAAATAACAGAACTACCAGTTTTTTCAACGAACTTTAACTTACTAAGCCAGTTAGTGTAGATCATTTCTCCATATATTTCGCTCATTTCTTGCACTATAGATGAAAATAAAGCGTCATTTATTGGAGATTCTCGAGATGCGCTCACATGAGAGTGTTGTTCCATATCAAAGACTCATCTTACTGTTGGTAATTCCTGTGATTTTATATTAAATTGTAGGTTGGTTATTAGGGTTTTTATGTCTATGCATGACCATCCTTATGTTTATTAAATAGGATATATTAGTTATTCTGTAAATCAATATGATTGATTTAAGGTGAAGATTTTTTATAAGCAATGCATGCGCAAAGAATTAATACGATATAAAGCTGTGGTAGAATACTGCGGCAGTGGTTTATGTGGTTGGCAAAAGCAGCTGAATCTGCCTTCTGTACAGGGAATTTTGGAATCTGTAATTTATAATTTTACTAAACAAGAAGTTGAAGTATTTTGCGCCGGTAGAACGGACAGGGGCGTGCATGCTCTTGGACAAGTGATACATTTTGACCTTTGCGGTGAGTATGATGCGCGCAAATTAATTAGATCATTAAATCATTTTCTGCGCGGTACCAATGTTGCTATTTTAGATTGCGAGGCGGTAGATATGAAATTTCATGCTCGTTTTAGTGCAAAGAGTAGAAGTTATTTATATAAAATTTTGAACAGGAATGTTTTGCATAACCCAGTGTATCAAAATAGAGTTAGCGTTGTGTATCATCCGTTGGATGTAGAGCTAATGCAATTAGGTGCAAATGAGTTGGTGGGTACTTATGACTTCACATCCTTTAGAGCAGCAAATTGCCAGGCCAATTCTGCCATTAGAACTATGAGCGAAATAAAAATATGGAGAGAAGCAGAGTTGATAACTTGTTATTTTCACGCCCCTTCGTTTTTATATCATATGGTGCGTAATATCATGGGCACTTTAATTTTGGTGGGGGCTGGCAAGATGACGCCGCGGCGGGTGAAGGAGATTTTACTAGCGAAAGACAGAAGTATTGCTGGACCAACCGCTAAACCAGAGGGGTTGTATTTTTTGCGTGTAAATTATTAATCTGCACTATTGTGGCAAGTAGATATCTTTTGATAGTATAATAAATTAGATGGTTGCTTAACAGTTTAGTAATGCAAACTTCCATCATACTTTCCTCGCCTACAAACTTAGATGATATCAATTATATTTAGAATTACTTAGGTATATACTATATGACTCAAGAACCGCAAAACTTACTATCTGGTAAAAAAGGTTTAATTACCGGAGTTGCAAACAACATGTCTCTAGCCTATCATATCGCTTCTTTCGCCAAGCAGCAGGGGGCAGACATTGCCATGACTTATCAATCAGAAAAATTAAAGAGTAGAGTGGAGCCATTGGCGCAAGAGCTTGGTGCAGACTTTATACACGAGTGTGACGCGTCAGACGCTTCATCCCTAGACGGGTTGTTTGAGGAGATAGAACGTAAATGGGGTAAGTTAGATTTCCTGCTGCACTCTATGGCATTTATCGACAAAAATGAGCTTAAAGGGAGGTATGTAGATACTAATTTAGATAATTTCCTATATTCTATGAATATCTCATGCTATTCTCTAGTTTCGATGACTCGTAGAGCAGAGAAGTTAATGAACAGCGGCGGCAGCATTCTCACGCTCACTTATTATGGTTCACAGAAGGTTATTCCGTCTTATAATGCCATGGGTGTAGCCAAAGCAGCATTAGAAACGAGCGTAAAATATTTGAGTGCAGATGTGGGTAAGAACGGGATACGTGTGAACGCTATTTCTGCCGGACCAATTAGAACCCTGGCTGCATCTGGCATAGGAGATTTCAACTCTATGCTAGAGATGCATCAAAGCACGGCTCCTTTAAAGCGCCTTACTACGCAGAGAGATGTTGCGGGTGCTGCGGTATATTTATTTAGCGATGCTCTGTCTGCAGGGGTTACTGGAGAGGTGCATTATGTAGATTGTGGTTATAATATTATGGGTTATGCTAAGGAAGTATAAATAATTTGTAATAGTTTTGAGTTAATTAATTGGGCTGATTTTTCATGCTTCTTTTTGTTAGTCGTAGTTTTAATTGTCTTGCATATTTCTGTTGGCTATTATGGCAAATATTTTTGTCCGGATATGCCTTATGCTTGATAATAGCAAAAAACAAACAGTGCGAAGAGACTACTCAGTGGGTTTCGTGCCCTTCTAGCAATGTGTGGGTGAGAGTGATATATGCCAGCTCCATCACCCTCACACCTGGCACAACCACACTTGGTTTTGCTAAAGATAAGATTTATGTGTATGCGATTGATCAATCTGTGATGCAGGATCTACAAAGCGGCGTGATGTTGGCGCGTATTCAGCAGATCTTTTCATAATTTATAGAACTCTTCCTATGAGCGCGTGTTTAGATTAGGAAGAATGAGATAGAAGAAACAAGCTGAGCATGGAAAATCGGCTATTAATGGCGTTGGA
This sequence comes from Candidatus Sarmatiella mevalonica, assembly GCF_016751895.1. Lineage (GTDB taxonomy): Bacteria > Pseudomonadota > Alphaproteobacteria > Rickettsiales > Rickettsiaceae > Sarmatiella > Sarmatiella mevalonica. The sequence continues at coordinate 12,479 of NZ_JACVVM010000004.1, forward strand.
ATATATCAAAATTAATTCCTTCGGCGATGATTCAACTCAAATACACACGCGAGCAAGGTGGTTATTGCATATACTGTCCTCCATTTACATGCAATACAGACCCAGTAATAAAAGCAGAGTTAGCCTGGCATAAAAAATACACGGCGTTAGCTACCTCATAAGCTTTACCTAATCTACCCATAGGTATATCACTAATAATTTCTTGCATAACGCTTTGATTCACGTCGCGCGTCATCTCAGTATCAATATACCCAGGGGCAACACAATTCACTGTAATGTTCTTGCTAGCTGACTCTTTGGCCAAAGCCTTAGTAAAGCCTATAATACCAGCCTTAGCAGCGCAATAATTCGTCTGCCCTAGCTGCCCCATAGTGGCATTAATAGAGCTGATATTCACTATCCTGCCCCACTTGCTGTTTCTCATGTTATTAATTACAACGCTCGACATATTAAAGCAAGAATTTAAATCAGCATTTAATACATCATGCCACACCTCTGGCTCCATCCTATGCAACATTTTGTCTTTGATGATACCGGCATTATTAATTAAAATTCCCACTGGTTTCTTATGCTCCTCTTCTATCTCCTCAACTGCCCTTCTGCAAGCCTGATAGTTGGTCACATCCCATTGTTTAACTTTTATTCCAGTTTCGCGAGCAAACTGCTGAGCCTTTTCGACGCTAGATACAAAGTTTGCCACCACCGTAACGCCTGCATTAGATAAGAGTTCAGAAATCGCTCTGCCTATCCCCCTAGTACCACCAGTAACTATTGCGACGCAATCCAATCCTTCATCGTTAAAATTCTGTACATCGCTTTTTTGTATATTACCTAAACTTGCGCTCATACTATAATGAAATACCTCGTATAACTAAGTTAAATTATAAGTTGTTATATTTCTAGTATTTCACGCGCTCAAAAAATTTGCAAGTATAAACTTAATATCTTTGCAAACTTTCTATCTTATGTTTACAAGAACTCGCAGCTTATCCTAAAACATGCCACTGTTTAGCGCTATAATATACAAAACTTTTTGATGCTAAAAAGAAGAAATACATACCCTCTTGCGGCTCGAGTGTGCGCCAAGCATTTTTAGGGCTATGATGATAATATAAGCAATTATTTTTTTTCAGAATATAATTTTTACCAACCACAGCATTCTGCTCGTGCTCTAGAAAGTCAGTAATAGCAATATTCGTTAGGGCATCTAACACAACTAAATTTTCATTCAGCAACACATCTCTGTTATGTTGCATAGGTTCTAGTATTTGTAGTTGATAGTTTTTCGAGGTTAGGCTTTGCTTAATAACTCACATTTTGTAGAGATAACAAATATAAGCTATCGAACGCCCATCACTAACTACAACAAATGTTGATAGTCAAAAAACGTACGCAAATCATTCAAATTATATTTAATCATTGCGAATCTTTCTATGCCAAGCCCAAACGCAAAGCCGCGATACTCTTCAGGATTTAACTTGCAAAAACTCAATACACTTGGATGCACCATCCCACACCCCATCACTTCTAACCAACTACCATTTTGCTTAATATCCACTTCAAAAGATGGTTCCGTAAAAGGGAAATAACTGGCTCTAAACCTCACTTCCAACTCTTCATTTTCAAAAAAATTTTTAATAAAAGCGCTGATAGTAGAGTGCATGGTATGTATACTCACTGCCACATCGCTTTTGCAATGACTCACCCACGCACCTTCCATTTGGTGAAACATGGGGGTATGAGTTCGATCTGAATCTTTGCGATAAGTTCTACCGTAAGAAATAAATTTTAAATCACTAACGCCGCTTTCTCTCAGAGCCTCAAACATCTTCACCTGCGTGTTAGAGGTGTGCGTGCGCAACAACCACTTTACCGCACCTTCTTTAATCTTATTCCGAGTCACTTCGCCTCCTCCTACTTCCAAAGGCTCGCTTGAGTCACGCGCAAAGCAATCTAAATAAAAACTATCATGATCTTGTCTAGCAGGATGATATTCATCTACATTTAATGCAGTAAAATTTTCCCAATCACTCGTTATATCGTCATTACAAGCATAGGCAAAACCCATATTGCCTAAGATAGCGCAGAGTTCTTTACTTGTTATAGAAATTTTATGCATTTGATGCACAGGGTGCGTGGGTAGCAGTGGTAAGTCTAAGTCAATAAACTCCTGCTGCAGTTTCCTCGCCAACTCTTGGCTTTCGATTTGCGCTTGCGCGTTGGATATAAGGTGTGTAAATTTTTCTTTAGCACGATTCAAACCCCCTCCAACTAACTTCCTATCTTCATGCGAAAGCTGTGAAAGTTGACGCATCTGTTCTTGCATCCAACTATTTTTGCCTAAAAATTTACTTTGTATTTGATGTAGTTGATTAATGCTGTTAAAAGATTGGCTCAGCTCTTGTTCTAATTGCTGCAGCAGCGCATCCAGCTCGCGCTCCATGTCTTCTAATAAAAGTGGATTCAGTGGATTATTTGCGTTGATTACCATATGGATTCTATAACTCTGAGAAAATACAAATATATTTTAACCGCTATTGCAATCCATTACCATAGACGACATAAAAATATATATTCACAACTTTCCCACTTCAGCCGCGCTATTACACCAATTTGGCTTGTAATACGCTATAAACTTTGCGCTGAAGCTCTTCGGCGCTTTGTGATTGGTCGTTTTGCAGTATCTTATCAAACAATACTTCGTCCTTTTTTTTGCAAGATAATATCTTAGTAATAGCCTCCAGATTAGAAATGCTCAGCTCTAATCCAATACACGCTTTATTACGCACTAACATAAACCCATGCATAATGCTACTAAATTGCGCTAGTTTCTCGCGATCAGTTTGAGTGATGCTATAAAGCTCATGTGCTTCTAACGGGTAATTTCCGCTTAATAATATAACCTGCGCCATCTTTTCTATGCTACTCTTATGCTCAATAAAAATACTACGTCTGTTTGCATTAAATATAATTACGCCATTATTTTTCTGATATTCATCTAACACCTGAAAAGCCTTTTGCATAAAGTAATGAGCATTGATTAAAATATCTAGACTATCTAACACTAACATCTTTCTACCAGATCCATAACACTCATCGTGCGTTTTAATAAGAGCATAAAAAAGGGCGAAGCGCACCGAATGATGGTAGTCTAAATCTCGATAAAACTGCTCCAAATATTTTTGTTCAAGCGGTCGGAATTTGACTGTAAACCATTCGGCAGAAATACCACCAAGCGCAAAATAAAGATTATTAGCACGCACAGACTCAGCACAATCAAACATACCAGCACAGTAGCCATCAGCTACAAACGGCTTTAATATCTCTAGCCATTTCTGTGTTGCTGCGCCTTTACCAGCAAAGTCAAAGTTTTGCAAAACAAAAGTCAAAGTTTTTTGGGCTTGCTCCAAGCCGGCAATCCAATCTAATAATAACTCTAACGTTTGTAAATCTTCATCAGATAATGGTACGATATAGTGATTAAGTATGATTTTAAAAAATTCCTTAATACTATCTCTACTTGCCCAAAGCAAAGGGTTTACTAGTCCTTTGAGATCATTGATATAACAAACGCTCCCAAGCATATAATTAAATATTCTCGAGCTAGTTGTTTGGCTAATGTATAAAGTGCTCACCTGATACTTTTGCGCCTGAGCGGTAATAAAATTAGTCAATACCGTCTTACCAGAGCGCTCATGTCCTATAATAGCAGTAACATTACTATCGTTGTCTCCATGGAGGTTAAAAAAATAAGGCGTGCCTATTTCAGTTCTGAATAAAGTTACAGCCCTTCCCCACTTATTATATTTGCTGCCCAAAGGAAAGTTATGCACAGATGCGAAGGCGCCAGTATAACGTAGCAGATTGTAGCTTAATCTTTTTAAAAAAAGAAAATTCCCTGGCAAGTTAGACCAAAACCCAGCTTCTAAATCTATATCCTCGCGCACATGCATTAATCCTAAAAGAGAAAGTTTTTGAGATACTTTCTTGATATTAATATCTAAGGTGTCTAATGTATCATTTATTACGGTTATAGAAATACGTTGCGCGCAAAAAGACTCGTTGTTCTGTTGAGTAGCAACAATAAACTGGCTTGCCTGTATCAATTTTTGATCAGCATGTGTCTGCAATATTTGATTTCTCTCGATAAATTTGCTGGCAATTTCTGAGCGATCTACTGCATAAAACACCTCGGTAACAATCATACCTGCGGGTATTTGGAGCAGATAATCTAATTCTTGCACTGGAATTTCTTGGTACTCTTTTATAGATACAATCGCCGCAAACTTACTGCTATCACCAACGCTAATCTCTATCTTGTCGTTGCCTATGGCATATCTTTTGTCATATGTGAGCAAATCTGAAAGCTGTACATCCTGCAGATAGAAAAAACCTTCTTCAAACCATAATAATTGCTGATATAAAGCAGCGAGCTGAGAATGCACGCCATCGGAGCTTTCTATTAAACCGAGGCGATATGCACCATATTCACTTAAGCCCTGCACAAGCATTTCGCTTACGCGGTTTAAATTGTTTAATGCATCTTGACAATACCGCTGGTGCGCAACAATCAGCCCATCTCCAGTCAGAATTTTTAGAAAACTGCTAAAATTATCAAAATCTATCTTTGCTGCTTGATGCACTATCGAAATATATAAATTATTTATATATTTATCGCACCAATAGTTTTTCTTATTCCATTCATCATTTAATTCGCTAGCAAAAAAACATGAATATTGCGCGTGATCAGAAAGATCGGCCATTGTTTTAATGGTATGGACCCACACAGCAAGTTCTTTACTATCCCCAATGGCCCCGAGTAATGCTTCACGCACTACCTGACGCAGCTGCAGCAGCGATTCTCCCGCCTCTTTGGCATCGACACTTCTTACTCTGATTGTTTGTATTAAATGGCCATCTTTAGAAATTAAAGTATGTTCGTTATAATGAGCTATTACGGGCACAAATAAATAACAATGTTCCTTATATTGATCGGAATCTAGTTTATTCGCACCCTTACGAAAATTAAACATGCGTTATGTCATCACCCCCTAACGCGCGGTCCATCCACCATCTATAGTAATCGCACTACCAGTAATAGACATAGCCCCTTCTGATACTAAAAATAATACTAGTTGCGCTATTTCCGAAACCTCTATAAATCTCTTATTTGCATGAGACCCCAGAATAATTTCATCCATTACCTGCGTCTCTGAACAATTTCTACACTTAGCAGTATCAGCTATCTGCTTTACTACCAGATCTGTTTTTACATAACCAGGGCATATAGCATTCACACTCACTCCATGCTCTGCGCACTCTAGCGCAACGCTCTTAGTCATGCCAATTAAACCATGTTTTGCAGCAACATAAGCGCTTTTATATGGAGACGCAACCAAACCGTGAGCAGAAGCTACATTCACTATCCTCCCCCATTTTTGTTGTTTCATATGTGCTATAGTCTGTTTAATGGTATAAAAACTAGAAAGTAAATCTACTCTTATAATCTGCTCGAATTTGTCATCAGGAAATTCTTCTATACATGATACACATTGTACTCCTGCATTATTAATTAAAATATCCACATACATTCCAGCATTTTGTATTTTATTAAACATATCGCTAATTTCCGATGGATTAGCTAGGTTAGCGGCATAATAATGTACGTTTTTTGCGCCTAACTTTCTTAAACTCTCCAGTTTTTGCGCTGCCATTTCTGCTTGCAACAAATCATGAATAATGAGCTGTGCCCCGCACGTTGCCATATCTGCGGCGATGCCAAAGCCAATGCCACCAAGCCCTCCAGTGATTAAAGCTGTTTTATCTGATAAATCTAAACTCAATTTATTACTCCTTTCTATAGTCATATATATCAACGAATATTTATTATTAATCTCACACTGAATCTGTATTGCATTTAGAGCAAGACCCCTTGCTCTCGTCTACATCATGCGTTAGCATGCTCTTCTCGCTATTTTTGCTAACACTAGTTCTTTCTAAAGATTCTGATATGTTTTCATTGATCTCAGCTGTGGGTTGCTGATGCTTCATCAATTCCTCTCTTGTTTGCACGAGCATAGCGCGCAATTCTTCTAACTCTTTCCTAAGCTGCTCTTCTTGATTAGTGCTAGCATCTATAGTTTCGTTAGCTTGTTTTAATTGCTTAGCGCCACTCTTTTGTTTTTTATTTTTTTGCGAGGAAGTTTCTTGGCGTGCCATTTCTCCCTCCTTCTTAATCATGGCGATATACATTTGTTTATGCAGATCTTTTGAGCTAATAATCTTCTCAATCTCGTCAATTTGCTCTTCCTCTTCTTGATTTATGCGATTTTGCGCAATATTGCGCTTTGCAAGCTCAATGTATTTTGTATTATAAAGTGGTAACTTTTTACCATTTTTTATCGTCTTGTCTGTATGTAGGTTAGGGTTGGAACAACCAAAAAGTAAGAAAGCACATAATAGTAACGCCGTGTATTGCTTAAATAACAAAACTATGCTCTGCTTATTCCTTTTTGATAATATTTTGATATGATGTAATGATAACTTTGCTACTATCATGCAAAACCTTGTTGAATGTTCAATAGTTTTAGAAAAAATACCTCTGTATTTAAATTATATTAGGCAGTTTTACTGCATAGCAAGTATTAGCAATGTGTTATATGTATTTATCTATAAGTTGAATCATTGATATCACTATACCATAGTTATATCCCACGGCACCTGGTTATGAAAGATTCGCGCAATATAAAGCTAGCTATCATCGGCTCTAATAGCTCACACTCCCTTGAACTAAAGGACAAATTGGATGCGTTATATGATGCAGTTCAACCGGAATGCGCGGATGTTATAGTGGTGATTGGAGGTGATGGATTCATGTTGCATACTATACATCAATATCTGCACCTGAATTTGCCCTTTTATGGAATTAATACAGGCTCTGTTGGATTTTTAATGAACGATTTGGGCGTAGAATGTAGTAATATACCCCAAACGATTCAAAATAGTATTGCTGCAACAATCAGACCTCTAGATATAGAGGCAGAAAACGTCGAAGGTGTAAAATTTCATTTGCGAGCTATAAATGAAGTAGCTCTTTTTAGAAAAACTAGTCAGGCCTGTAAAATCTCAATTAAAGTAAACGGTCTCACTAGAATACCTCAGCTCATTGCTGATGGAGTGATTGTAGCAACTGCGGCTGGTAGTAGCGCATATAATTTTTCTGCGGGCGGGACAATAGTACCTATACATTCTCGACTACTTTGCATCACTCCCATCTCGCCTTTTCGCCCTAGAAAGTGGCATGGCGCACTCTTGCCATTTTCTGCAAGTATAGAATGTGATATATTAGAAGAGCGAGAGAGAGTTGGTAATATTTCGGCTGATTTTCAAGAAATCCAAGATGTAAAAAAATTTGTCGTACAAGAATCAAAAACCGATGTAATTAATATTCTATTTAATACTACTCACTCTCTAGAAGAAAAGGTCATGAGGGAGCAATTTATATATTTTTAATCTTTGAATTTTTTATAATAATTACAATAAATATCAGGAAACGAACGGCATGACACAAGAACAACCAAAAACTTTAACAGCTAGACCAACCGTAGAAGAATTAGAGAAAATCATTGCGCAGCCAATACCCATCTTAGATAAGGGGTTTATCAGGCTAGTAGATTATATGGGAGACGACGCGGCGGTGGTGCAAGCCGCCAGGGTGTCTTATGGCGTTGGTACCAAGCAGTCTAGCCAAGACAAAGCTCTTATCAATTACCTAATGCGACATAGACACACCAGTCCATTTGAAATGTGTGAGATAAAACTGCATATCAAGCTCCCTATCTTTATTGCAAGACAATGGATTAGGCACAGAACCGCTAGTGTGAACGAGTATTCTGCTCGCTATTCTATTTTAAGTAATGAGTTCTATCTACCAAGTCTAGAGCAAGTAAAGCCCCAAGCCAAAAACAACAAGCAGTGCAGTGCAGACGCACCGTTACCAACGCAAGAAGCAATGGAGGTGTTAGAAATTTTAAAACAAGACGCGCTTCGTAATTACGAACACTATATTCACATGATGAACCAGGACGAGGAGGGGAACTGCATTAATGCAAACCGTTTTGGAATTAGCAGAGAATTAGCGAGGATGAATCTAACATTGAACTATTATACTCAATGGTATTGGAAAACTAACCTCAGAAATCTATTGCATTTTTTAGATCTAAGATGTAGCCCGCACGCCCAATATGAAATAAGAGTGTATGCTCTTGCTCTCATGGATGTAGTAAAAAAATGGGTGCCTATGGTTGCTCAGGCATTCGAAGAACATGTCTCCAATGGCATAACCTTGTCTGCTAGCGCTAAGGAGCTAATTAAGCGTATTATACATAAACAACCGCACAAAGAACAATTAGATAATATGAATAAAAAGGAGTTGGCTCAGATTACAGAGATTTTTGGTATAGAAGATCTGGTATAATCAATCATAGAAAATAGATACGCATCAAATTAATAAAGACTGAAAAACGATAAAATGTTATCTCATATTAGAAAAAATAGTAATAATCTCTTTTTCCGCGCGCTTTTTGTTTTAGTTCTCATTGCCTTTGCTTATGGTTTAAAGCAAAGCTATCGCGCTGATCAAGAAGATGCTGCTATAGTACAATTTCGTAATGCGCAAACAATTAAACGTAGCGACTTTCTGGAAGAAAAATATCGATTCGTTCAAAACGTACAGAAAAATCTAGATAATAACATAAGTTACGAGGAGCTAGGTAATATACAAAACAATCCAGCGGTAAATCTAGAAATATTAAACGATATGATTTATCGCAGGTTACTAGATAACTTAGTGCAAGATTATTGCCTCGATCTATCTAGCGCTGATGTGATGGAATTAATTAAAAATAACTTGATTGAATCTAATCAGAATAACTATGACCTAGACAAACAACGCCAGCTTATTCTTAGCATAGGCGAGGTTATTAAGGCCGAGGAATTGCGCAAATTGCTCATCTCGTCATTGCAAGACACAACCATCCTCCCAAACTCGTTAATATCTCATTTATCCTTGTTTAATAAACAAATTAAAGTGTTTGATCTTGTGGTTATGAAATTAGATGAAAAATTTGATCAAAGCACAACGCAGCAACCAACAGAAGAGGAGCTAAAGGAGTTTTATCAGAATAATATTTATCAATTCGAAATACCAGAAAAGCGCTCATTTAGCTATATCTACATACCTTTCGCATCCATTGAGAAGAATATCGCAACTGTGAATGATGAAGAGGTGCAAGCCTTCACGCAGGAAAATAGTGAAGATGTAGAGAGTTTAGAGCCGCAAAAAATACAAGAAATGGCTCAAAATAATAAAAATAAAAGTGAATTGCAGAATCTGATTAGAGCGGTGGAGAATGATATCGCATCTGGTTTAGATCTCAAAGATTTATCTAGTAAATACAATTGGGCGGCGTGCGAAGCGTTAGCGCTAGCATATAATGACTTACTGAATGCAGAACAAAAAGATGAGCTCAAGCAAGGAGCGAATCATATTTTTGATTTAGAAATAGGCGAGGTGTCTTATCCAATAGAACTAAACAGCGGTTTGTTGATTGTGCATATGCATGAAATTAAAAATCAATATACACAAAACTTCGAAGAAGTGCGCGTGCAAGTTACTAAAGGGTGGAGAGAAGAAAGAAATAAGGAGAATAATTATAAATTAATGCAACAATTAAATAAAGACTTTGATGCAACAAAAATAAGCTCTCTGGACGGAGCATATGCAAAGTTAAAAATTTATCGTGGTCTACTAAGTAATAACTTTGCTACCAGAGTAACTAACATAGAATTTAACGATAACTTTTATGAGGCATTAGCCAGCACCCCTAACAACGGAGTTACGTTGGTGGCTGATAATGAAGACTACGCCTATTTTGCTTATGTTAGGGAAACTAGAACAAGTAAAAAACCGGAAACGCCAGAAGAAAGAGCGGAAATCAAGGATGAGATAAAGAGCTTATTGCTTGAAGAAATCATAAATTATGAATATAAAACCCAAGAAGTAGATATTAAACAAAAAGACTTAAAATGATTTTTTAGAAGATATACATTCATTACCTATAACAAATACTCGCAATCGATATGCTAAACACGGCCGTTATAATACCAACAAGACTACATTCTCAGAGACTGCCGCACAAACCGCTGCAAACAATAGGAGAGTATAGCTTAATAGAACATGTTGTGTTGAATGTGTATAAAAAAATACAATGCAATGTATACCTCGCCACAGACTCTGAGTCTATCGCTGATGCAGTTGCTAAGCATAGCGTACCCGTGATTATCACTCCGGAATTACCATCTGGCACAGACAGAGTACACCATGCTATCCAACAGATAGACCCCCAGCGTAACATTCAATATGTCGTGAACTTGCAGGGAGATATGCCATTTATAGAACCAGACCTTATTAACCAGATGCTCCATCAGCTACACCAAACAGAATGCGATATCCTTACCTTAGCAAGAAAAGGGGAGTGTGTGATGCAAAAGCAGCAATTTGTGAAGATTATCTCGGATGCCTACAATAGAGCGTTATACTTTTCTCGCAACGATATTCCGTATGGGGCGCAGCAATTTTTATACCACACTGGCATATATGGCTTTACTAGGTCAGCGCTAGAGCGCTTTGTAGCGCTCCCCCCATCGAATCTTGAAACTATCGAAAATCTAGAGCAGCTTAGGGCGATAGAGCATGGCATGCACGTGAGTTTAATGCATCATTATCAAGAGGTGATATCTGTAGACACTCAAGAAGATTTAGAAAATGCCCGAGAGTTTTGGCGCAAGACTCAACAATCGTCACCTGCAACAAATCTTGCTCATTCTAATGTCTAGAAATTTAAATGATATAGAAAAGTTAGTATACTTTATATCCACTTTGCCTGGGTTAGGCAGCAGATCGGCCCGCAGGATAGTGCTCTATCTTCTGCAAGATAAAGACAATCGGTTACAAACGCTTGAACATTTAATACACAACATCTACTCATCTATTCATTGTTGCAGCGAATGCTTCAATTTTTCTTCAGATAAGATATGTGAAATATGCTCTGACCCAAGCAGAGATAACCAAGTGATAGCGGTTGTGGAAACAGTCGCCGAGTTATGGGCAATAGAGCGGAGCAAGACCTTTAAGGGTAAATATCATGTGCTGAATGCGCAAGAGAATCATCGCAATCACAGCTCCTTTAATTTAGATAAACTACTTTCTAGGTGTAAGCGACATCAATGTCAAGAATTAATCATCGCAACTAACCCTACGATAGAAGGGCAGATGATTGCGCATAGTGTTATTGATTACTTTCATGGTGTGCCGATTCTTATTTCAAAATTGGCATATGGGCTACCAATAGGTGGGGAGCTAGACTATATAGACGAGGGCACCCTCACTTTGGCAATAAATAGCAGAAGGTTATATGAGTGAGGGGGGTTTATTTTACTAACTGAGCGAAGTTTGAAAAAGATGTCTAATGATTTCTTATCATCCAATCCTCTTTTTAAGGTTGAGCATTGCGCGACCTATTCTGAAGGGTAATTTTGTTGTCAAAACTCTTTTGCGCTCCTCATATACTAGAGTATGCTGCGGCTCTGTGCTTCGTATACTCCTCGCATTTGCTCATCATGAGCGAGTTTTGAAAGAGGTCTATTGTTGCCTAAAGCGTCATGGCTGCTCTGTATTGCCTAAAAAAGAAATATCTACCTTTGCTGATAAAAAGAAATTCAAGCAATATCCAATTGGAGAATTAGGTATTTTAAAGAAATAAGAAATAGCCTCATATAATTGATTAAATTCAGTAATTTGATTTTTAATCCATCGTTTCATATTAGCCCAAAATTTCTCTATTGGATTCAGAGCCGGTGAATATGGAGGCAAAGAAATGATCCTGCAATTTACTATTCAATCAATTCTTTTGTCTTCTTAGATTTATGAAAAGAAGCATTTTCCATAATTACAACTTGGCCGGACTTTAATTCCTTAATTAAAACATTCTCCACCTAGCTTTCAAATAATAGTGCATTGCATGGACCATTAATACCATAGGTGCTGTTGACTTATCCTGCTATAATATTCGTTCTTTCGTAATGTTTGCCACTCTTTTTACTAACTAGTTTCTCGCCTTTCTTTCCCCATCCCCGATCCTTGCATATCGTCATCTCGATACCGCTCCCGTCAATATAAACTACACTTTCAGTAGATATATCTTTTATTTTTTCCTGGTAATCTTGACGTCTTTCTTCGCTAGCTTCCAAGTAGGAAAAGTCTTTTTTTTATAGCGAAAGCCTAGATTTTTTAACCAGTAACTTATTGTAAAAATACTTACTCCAAATTTTTGGGCAGCTTTTTTCAATGTCATATTTTCATTTAATTTAACGTAGCTTTCAAGTGCTTCTAGATCAATTTTTCTTTTTGAACCACCTCGTTTCTTTGCAAGATAATTGCCTTCTTTTTTATATTTTCGGTACCACCTTCCTATTGCTGATACACTTATTTTAAATAATTTAGATGCTTGGTCATAACTATTCCCAGCTTCTAAATATTGTACTACTTTTTCTCTTAAATCATTGCTATAGCTTTTTGTCATTTTCCTTTCATTATAACGAAAAATTATATCTAATTCAACCTAAATTACTATACCATACAAAGTTTTAATTTTGTGCGCAGATTTGTCTTGACTCAACATTTCTGCGATATAACCCCACCCCCGTATCTAAATCGGCGTCGTGGTTATCATCAATTAACTTAAACAATGTATGATAATGTTATTTACAAAAATTTTTCTTTAATATCCGCTCTCCTTTGCTTTGCATTAATCATTCTTAGTTGCTTTTATTTATTAACTATGAATTCAAAAATTGACGCTACATACATACGTATATTTTAGTTGATATGATGCGTCAACTGTTTATGGCAATCCACTAAGCATGTATACCTCTGATCAAATAAGAGTTGGCAAGGGGCGCGGGAAAGTAGTAAAATCAGATTGGAAATAAAACGCTCACGGAAAACAGAAAGGGCGAAATTGATATCTCATTATAAAAATGAGCGGGATACAAAAATATGCGATAGAATCAAGGTAGTTTTCATAAACCTCTTTCACACTCCACTCCTTCATGGCGATATGCGCGTAGTGTCCAACGCGAAATCCTCGCTTAACCCCATGCAGGCTCGAAGTTCCGTGATTATTCGTACACTCTTCACATTTATTCGTCATGCAGCGAGTTTCGAAGGAAGTCTAATCAACCGCGCCCCGCATCACTCTTTTTTAAGCTACGTATGATATCTATCATCGATTGCGGAGTAACTTTTTCATGACATTCATTATTTATATGCACAACTGGCGCACCGACGCATGCACCTAAACACTCCACTTCTGATACAGAAAACAACCCATCCTCACTGATATTTTTGGCATCGCTCACACAGGTTTGCTCGCGAATGAGGGCTAGTAGCTCATCTGATTTTACTAAACAGCAGGGGGTAGTGGTGCAAACCTTGAAGTGAAACTTTCCTCGTGGTTCAAGCTGAAACATGCTATAAAACGTAGCAACCTCATATACCCTAATATAAGGTAGGTCTAACAATTGTGCCACATACTCCATCGCCTCCACAGACAACCACCCGTCATTTTGGTTCTGCACCAGCATGAGACAGGGTAGCAACGCACTCCTTTTTTGGTCTTTCGGATATTTTGCTAAAATCAGATGAAATTTTGCTAAATTTTCACTACTAAACGCAAAAGCATGAGTCATGCTTATACCCTACAAATAAATTGCCAAATCAGCCAGCGTTGTTATAGCTCGTCGCTAGTGGGCGGCTCCGAATATTGGGCATTAAACTGCTTAATGCAGTCTAATTCTATTTGCAACACGGCAAAAAGCTCTGAGCCATTCTCAGTGTTCAACCATTCACCAGTGGCTGCGTTATATGCAAAATGACTAGGGCCGTTCGTTGGAGAAGAAATCCATACTTGATTTGCGAAAGAATGTTTATTAATAATAAAAACTCTTTCCTGCTTATCTATTATGCCCACTAGCTCGTTGTTATATTCTATATCTGCACAATCATCAATCGTAGAATCAACAAACGATAATATTCTCTCAAAAACATCCAGTAATTCCTGGGTGCTATAAAAACTAAATGTAGGTACACTCACACGCTTCCTTATATTTTCACAATAATCCCGATGTAGTATATAGATATACAAAAAGGCTTAGTTCCTAAAAATAAAATCTACTTACGGTAGTACTCGTTATGCTTTGTTATGGAATATATAATACAATTGAACTATAACCCGTAATTCTTAGAGTTCATCATAACAAAACATGGATCCGAAATACATAATATATTTTATTGTATTTTTACTGTACGTCAACCTTACGTATGCAAAAGTAGGAGAAAATATTGCACATGACCACTATTTAGTTGCCGGATGGAATGATGAACCACCATACCAAATGCTTGATGTAACAAGGAAATCAGTGGGGTTAACGGGGCTAGATATCGAATTATTAAACTGTTTATTTAAAGCAAATAAAATCGAAATCAAGTATCAAAAAAATGATTGGCATCAGCAACAGATTGATCTGCAGAATGGAATACAGGATGTGGCGATGGATGTTACTAAAACAGAATCTCGCGAAGGTTTCGTATCCTTTTCTGTGCCATACCGCATAGAAGAGAATAGTTTATTTATATTAAAACAACAAAATAAACTATCAAATTTTCACAATATCCCAGAACTGCTCTCGCAATTAAGGCTATATAACACGCGCGTTGGAGTGATTAAGGGCAACGTTTTCTCTTCTAACGAATTAAATCTTTTTATAAATCATGAATTTAATCAAGATATAGTTTTTCATTACTCCAATTACGATGCATTAATCAAAGATTTAAAAGAACATATAATTGAATGTTGCTTTGGCGACAGGCTGATTATTGCCGATTTTATATTTAATAATGCTCTAGAGAATGAAGTACAGGAGATATTTGTGAATCTTAAAACACCCGTACATCTAGCCTTGAGCAAAACAAGTGTTTCGCCAGAATTAACGCAAAAAATTAATCAAGGCATTATTGACCTTATAGATAGCAGGGAATACCAGAATATCTTAAAAAGATATCTCTATCCCTTACTGTTATTGCAGGTAATTAATTCTGATTTATTTTCTTATCTTGCAATAGCGGCCACTATTTCTTTCGCATTTTCAGCAATGTTGATTAGCATAGAGTTTAGAATCGGATTAATGAACACTATATATTTAGCGCTCATACCATCTTTATGTGGCGGAGTAATGCGAGATGTGATTATTGACCGTAGACCCGTTGGTATCATTCTCAATCCAGTTTACATATATCTATCTTGCTGCGCAGTGTTAGCAGGGCTTGTAGTTGCCAAATTTATAAAAATGCACAACATAAATCTTGATCTCTATTTGCCACGTATACAAATGGCTAGAGCATACTGCGATGTCTTTGCGAAATCTAGCTTCATTGCAATCGGAGTTGCGATGACGGTTATGTCTAGAATCGAACCATTAGAATTATGGGGACCATTTTTTGCCTTACTTACCTGTAGTGGTGGCGCGCTCATTCGCAATCTTTTGCTTAAAACCTTTGTTGTTGGTTGCGAAATTCGTTCTGAAGGTTCATGGGTATATCTGTTTTGGAGCGCTGTGCTTAGTGGCTTTATTTCCTTTGTCTCTAATCAAAACAAAGAGTATTTAGAGCTTGCGGTATACATTACCTCTTGCGCCTGCTTATGCACGGCAATAGCAATGCTTAAACTAAAAACAAAAGACTTAAAGTTTTACTAATTTTACTAAATGTTTTATCATATAAACTCTTTTTTAAATAACACCCTAATGCTAAACTCTATAAAAGACATCGGATTGTTGCTCCCAAACTCCAATTTATTTACCGCACTCATAGCTAGCGGTTTTGGTGCAGTTGCAGCGATTTTACACATGGAGTCTAGCAAAATGCGCAAGTTGTCAGTGAATTTTGAATATTTTGCGCTGTTATTAATCAATTTATTTGCTGGCATCGCTATCATTGGCTTACAAGACCTCTTCGCTCTTATGTGCGCTCTAGAATTACAAACCTTTTGTTTGTATGGGCTATGCATGCTATGCTCACAAAACGGCGCGGTAAATAGCATCACAAGATATTTAATCATTCATCTCATCGTGAGTGCAGTAGGGTTCTATGGGTTATCGCTAATCTATGGTTTTAATGATGGTAGTCTTGAATATCAGTCGCTTGCACGAATTTTCAACAATCCAGAAAAGAGCGGTGCATGCATTGGTTTGTTTCTGTTCTGTATTAATATATGGTTCAAACTCTCTCTCGCGCCTTTTCATTTGTGGACGCTAGATCTATATAGCAGTATTAGCATTACAACCATAAACTACATTGCAACCGCTCAGAAGTTTACTATTTTACTTGGTTTGATAAATCTTATTAAATATCTACCAATCTCGCCTATCCTCTCTTCTTGGCTGTTACTTTTTCTCCTGACTTCTCTAATATTAGCGAGCATTTGCATTTTAACTGAAAAAAATATTAAAAAAATTGTAGCATATAGCGAATTATTTAATACTAGCTATCTGTTGGTACCGATGACTATGAGTTTTAACCAAGATCTTTCCAAAATTTCTATCTTCTATCTTTTGGCTTATATGATTAACGGCATTGGTTTTACTGCTATCCTTGCCTCTCTTAGCAAGGCCGAGAAGCTAGAAGACTTGTCTGGCGTGGGGAGACGCTACAAGTGGCTTGGCATTGCGCTCATCATAGTTTTATTCTCTAACGTGGGTATTCCACCTCTTTCCGGCTTCTTTGGTAAATATTTTATTCTGCATTATTTATTTCAAGAACAGCAAATCTGCATAGCGCTTCTTGCAATAGGATGCAATCTAGTGATGTCTTTCTATGTACTTAACATGTTAAAGGTTGTTTATTTTGATCAAACTATGCCTATAAAGTTGGAAGGGCGGGGTATTAGACCTCTTGCCAAACTCGCTCATCACTCTCTCGTGTTTATTGCATATTTATCTATTAGCTTTATATTAGGAGCATTACTTGTTGTTGAGGAAATATTTCTATGTCTTGGTTAGAAGAATATCGCTTATTAATCTTCGACTCTATCGACAGCACTAATAGCGAAGCGCTACGCTTGATTAAAACTGGAGAAATGCAACATAGCTTTGTGATTTGGAGTAAAGAGCAAACCAAGGGGCGCGGTAGATATGGCAAAAACTGGATAGGCAGCGAAGGAAACCTATATGCCACCATAGTTTTACTAGAGCAGCTCAGCCTAGAACAAAAGGGGCAGCTACCCCTGCTTGCCGGCTTAGCTTTTTGTTTAGCGCTCAACGAGCTCACTCAACCAGCTCAAGTGCAGGTAAAATGGCCTAATGATCTTATGTATAATCATCAAAAACTCGGTGGTATTCTTGTGGAATCTATAATGTTAAATAAGCAAGAGTATTATCTAGTAGGAGTAGGGATAAACGTAAATAAAACACCTCATATAGATCGCCCATTAACCAGCCTCGCCCAAATCATTGGTAATCAATTGGAAGTGGGGGCAGTACTCAACGCCTGTATGCAATCTTTTATGCATTGTTACCATGCATGGATTAGATATGGCTTTGAATTGACGAGAATTCAATGGCTAAATAACGCATATAATCTAGGCAAAACCATCACTTTTCATAATCAACAAGAATGTATTACTGGTGAATTTGTTGATATAGACTTAACTGGCAACTTGATGATAAAACTAAAAGATAATCAAATACAAAATTTTTCCATAGGACATATCCTATCTTAGATAAAAATTTATTATTTTTTATATTATTTTAATCTAATCCATTTTTCTTTTGTTACGATAAGCCAAAGCATGTTCCGCAACTTTATGCTACTGGCCATAGATATGGCGAAACAGGCCGTCCAGTTAGGAGAGGTGCCAATAGGAGCGGTGTTGGTAAACAATAGGCGAGGGGCGCTCTACAGAGCGTGCAATTTAGTGCAAACCTGCAATAACCCCTTGTTGCACGCAGAGTTTTTGGTTATTAGAGAAGCAATTGCTAATAGGGAAGAGAAATTTTTGCATGAATTTGATTTATATGTCACGCTTGAACCATGTTATATGTGTGCATGCGCTATATCGCTCTCTAGAATTGGGCGTGTGTTTTATGCTGTACAAAGCAACAAATTTGGCGCATTATCTAATGATCATAATTTTTTCTCATCTCCGCAGTGTTTTTATCGTCCAGAAGTATATCCAGATCTTGGATATCATGAATATGAAGAGATCTTGAGAGATTCTTTTTGTAAAATGAGAAAAAATGATGTATAATCACTACCACTTTTATTATTAATTTTTTTTGTAGATATGACGTTTCTTATCGGACTGCTGATAGTACTAGGTTCTATCGGCTTTGGTTACGCGATGCATTCCAGAGATTTTCTAGTATTGTTCCAACCTTCTGAAATATTAATTATTCTTGGTAGCTCTCTAGGCGCCTACATTATCGCAAGTAAATACGAAGTGAGTTTGCGCACTCTAAAATCTTTGAAATATCTGATATCTTCTCCCTCACCAAAAAAAGAAGACTACGTATCGTTATGCGTCTTGTGCTTTAATTTATTTAAAGTTGCCAAGTCCAAAGGGTTACTTGCATTAGAGGAGCACGTGGAGAGTCCAGAAGACAGCGCATTTTTTAAAAATGCAAGCAAGTACATCAAAGATAATGAAAATGTCAAAAAGTTTTTGTTAGATAATTTGCGAATAATACTCACTGGTATTAACAAAGCAGATGATCTAGAGTCGATGATGAATCATGAAATTGAAGTATATACAGATCACGAATTAGAGACTTCTGGTTCTCTGTTTTTTATCGCTGATGCATTGCCGGCGCTTGGTATAGTAGGTGCGGTGTTGGGTATGATAGTAACCATGAGAAGTGTAATGGAACCCCCTGATGTTTTAGGTGCATTAGTGGCATCGGCATTATCTGGTACATTCCTCGGAGTTTTGATCGCATACACCATGGTGGCGCCAATCGCTAAAAAGCTAGAAACTTATTCCATTGATCATTCTCACTTTTTACAATCTATCAAACTTGGTTTAATAGGATATGTAAATGGCCATCAACCGGCTGTAGTGGTTGAATTGATGAGAAAGGCTACTCCACAAAGCGCGAAACCTTCTTTTCAAGAAGTAGAAAAAGCAATCAATGCAATAAAATAGTTAATATTTTTTAACATACTATATGAGAAAACGTAAAGAAAGGAAGTCTGGTAGTTGGAAAGCGGCATATGCGGATTACGCAACGGCGATAATGTGCTTTTTTATGTTAATGTGGATTTTAAACATAGTGCCAAAGGAAACTAAAGAGGGGCTTTCGCAGTATTTTGTTCAAGCTCAAGATCTAGAAGGGGGGTTGAATTTTAACCAAAAACACGATGGTTTAACAGACAAAGCTTCAGAGATAGAGATAGATCACGATCAGATTGGAAAATTAGATCCAAGACATGATATAAAAATATTCCAAGAAGTTATAAGACAAGCAAAATTAATCAACACTTTTGGTAATTTCCGAGAAAACATCTCAATGGAAATTTCTACAGAAGGTTTAAAAATTAAACTACAAGACGCCGCCCAACGCGCTGTGTTTCAAAGAGGTACAGATGTGGTACAGCCTTATATGTATAGCGTAATTTCCAATATAGCGGATTTAATAAAAGAATATAAATATTATATTGCAGTTGTTGGCCATACAGCTACCGGCAATGGGCAAGATGATATGTGGGAACTGTCAACAGGGCGAGCAAATGCTGTGCGCAAATTGCTGATAGAATATGGCGTAGACCCTAAATGGTTTGTTAAAATCGTTGGTAGCGCTGATAGAGATGCGATTCAGTACGAGGGCG
This sequence comes from Candidatus Sarmatiella mevalonica, assembly GCF_016751895.1. Taxonomy (GTDB): domain Bacteria; phylum Pseudomonadota; class Alphaproteobacteria; order Rickettsiales; family Rickettsiaceae; genus Sarmatiella; species Sarmatiella mevalonica. The sequence continues at coordinate 32,478 of NZ_JACVVM010000004.1, forward strand.
CCGGTAATATTAAGGCTGATATTATTCTGTTGAATCAGAACTCGTTAAACAAGTCTCAATCACCATTTGCAAATCAAATTTTAGATCAAGCTAAATAGATCTCGTCTTAAAAACCGCAAGAGTAATCTAAAGAAATGTTAGCCGCTTTAACTTCCAGTGCTGGGACATAAACTATAGTAATTTAGGTTGAATTAGATATAATTTTTCGTTATAATGAAAGGAAAATGACAAAAAGCTATAGCAATGATTTAAGAGAAAAAGTAGTACAATATTTAGAAGCTGGGAATAGTTATGACCAAGCATCTAAATTATTTAAAATAAGTGTATCAGCAATAGGAAGGTGATACCGAAAATATAAAAAAGAAGGCAATTATCTCGCAAAGAAACGAGGTGGTTCAAAAAGAAAAATTGATCTAGAAGCACTTGAAAACTACGTTAAATTAAATGAAAATATGACATTGAAAAAAGCTGCCCAAAAATTTGGAGTAAGTGTTTTTACAATAAGTTACTGGTTAAAAAATCTAGGCTTTCGCTATAAAAAAAGACTTTTCCTACCTGGAAGCTAGCGAAGAAAGACACCAAGATTGCCAAGAAAAAATAAAAGATATATCTACTGAAAGTGTAGTTTATATTGACGAGAGCGGTATCGAGATGACGATATGCAAGGATCGGGGATGGGGAAAGAAAGGCGAGAAATTAGTTAGTAAAAGAGTGGCAAACATTACGAAAGAACGAATATTATAGCAGGATTAGTGAATAATAAGTCAATAGCACCTATGGTATTTAATGGTCCATGCAATGCACTATTATTTGAAAGCTAGGTGGAGAATGTTTTAATTAAGGAATTAAGGTCCGGCCAAGTTGTAATTATGGACAATGCTTCTTTTCATAAATCTAAGAAGACAAAAGAATTGATTGAATAGTAAATTGCAGGATCATTTCTTTGCCTCCATATTCACCGGCTCTGAATCCAATAGAGAAATTTTGAGCTAATATGAAATGTTGGATTAAAAATCAAATTACTGCATTTGATCAATTATATGAGGCTATTTCTTATTTTTTTAAAATACCTAATTCAACCTAAATTACTATAATTATTACGGCAGTGGAGAATATGTTAAAAATGGCTTTGTAAAGAAGAAGCAAAGATACGAATGCAAGGAGTACGGGAAGACATTCAGGGAAAGAGACTTAAGAGAGGTATACACAGATAAAAAAGGCTGAGAGTAATTAAATGGTATCTTGAGGGAGCCCGGATTATGTCTATAGAAAAAATGGAATGGGTATCAAACCCCGTAGTACCCTACATTTTTTTGAGCTCGCTACTTAAGAGTGCAAAAAGAGGGTGTCGGGCGGTCTTAAGTTGTGAGATAATGTCTCGATAAAGCACTTCACGGTTGCACGAAAGCAGGATTTTAACCTATCAAAGCCTAAGGTAAAAAGGAACCAAATAGGAACTTTTACCTCCTCTTTTTTCTTTATTTGTATCTTTTGATAGCCGGCTTCTATTAATCCTTGTTTAATAATAATTGCAGCCGAAATTGCGGCTAAGGTGATCAATTTTTTATACCTTTCATGGCAAGTTATACGGCTTTTTTCAATATTGAATCCGCCGCTGTTTAAATGTTTAAATAACCTTTCGATAGCCCACCTATATCTGTATTTCTCAAAAGCTTTTTGCTCTAATTCTTCGCAAGAAGCTAAAATCATTAAATTGCCCGATTCATTTTTGGATGCGTAAATAATCACCTTGTGCCCCCACAAAATTCCTTCGGAATACTCATATCCTAAAGGTTTTAAATTTGCAAAAGCTTTTGCTCCTCTTCCCTTCTCTAGTGAAGCGCGTCCAGCCTGTATTAACCTAAGATGCATGTTACAACGGAGCGGGATAATAAAATTAATTTTCTTTTAAAAAATCTAGCCAATCTTTATTCATAAATTCTCTATCGGCAAGTAAGCGCTCGATGTTAATATTGGGAAAATAGGTCAAAAATTTTTGTAAAAATTCTTTCATCAACCTTGTCGAACAAGTGCCGCAATGGGGTAAAAATTCTCACATAATCGGTACGGAAATATTAGACCTCTTTCGAAACTCGCTCATGATGAGCAAATGCGAGGAGTATACGAAGCACAGAGCCGCAGCGTACATGAAGTGCGTGAGGACTCGAGCATCGACGGCGTCGCCACAGTTGCCATCAGGAGTAGAGTTAGGAAAGAGGTATATTGTTTATAACTACCGCGAGAAATAAAGTATTAATATCCGTTTTTCCGAATTCCCAATTAGTTCTGTCCATTGCCAAAACATAACTTGTGATTCCGAATAAACCGATGATTAACTTAGCAATCGAAACAAAATCTATAGTAAAGCTTTTCAATAAACGATAAATTCTATGAGTTTTAGATTTATCCTTTGCGGGACCAGGAAGAGATAGCGCAAGCTCTTTTTGGTGAATACCAGCATCCGTAATAATACTCAAGATTGCTGCAACAAAAGATTTTACTCTTGATTTATTTCCGGCTATATGAGGTGATAGCGCTTGAAGGCTTGAAGTAGTATATTATGCATTTTTGTCACAAAAAATAAACGATATATACTACTTCAAACCCTCATAGTAAAGCCTTTCCTTAAAAAATGTAGGGTACTATGGCAAAAATCATCAATTTTACGAAAAATATCAACTATAGTAAATTAATTTGAGGTAGCGTATTTAAAAAAGAAAGATAACGAAGCAAAAAGACTCTGAAAGTCAGAAATTTTCTGCTTAACCCATCGCTTCATATTAGCCCAAAATTTCTCTATTGGGTTAAAATCAGGTGAATAAGGAGGAAGAAAAATTACCTTACAACCAACAGATTCAATGAGATCTTTTGTCTTTTGTGATCTGTGAAATGCAGCGTTATCCATTAT
>NZ_JACVVM010000005.1 GCF_016751895.1 Candidatus Sarmatiella mevalonica
GTGCAAAAAGAGTATTATTTGGTCTAAAGGAAAAATTTCCAAGGTTAGTAAGGATTTTAGCTGACCAATGTTACCAAAGAGATTTACAGAAGTGGTTTTATACTCACACTCGTGGTAGTTTACTTACCATTGTTAAGCCTAAAGCTGGCACCAATTGCTTTCAGGTGCGACAGTGGAGATGGCTTGTAGAGCGCTCATTCGCTTGGCTTGGTAACTTTAGAAGATTATCAAAAGATTACGGAATAACCACCTCTTCAGCTAAGGCTTTTGTACAATTGGCTTTTACAAAAATTATGATGTAAAACTTATCACGTAGTTTTACGTGACTGGTTCTAATTATCGTCTTCAAAAATCTTACTCTTTTTCTCTTGAAATGGGGTTGCGTCATAAAATAACTCTATTTTAGAGATCAGACCATCCCTAAAACCCATCAAAACTGCGGCTCGAAACTTACCGATAGGCGCAGGAATGGTCATATCATAAGCGAACATAATTTGATCACCTGCTGCAAAACGCGACCTGATTTTGATATCCTGCAATATTCCGGCAAAATTCTTAGCGGCCGTCACAACGGCATCCTTGTTATACATTTCTGCAAGCGGTCCGAGGAAATGCACATCGTTATGTAAGTAGCCAGCCATTTTATCAAAGTCTTTTGCTAGCATGGCATTGTAATAGTTTTTAGCGATCGCTAAGTTGTTATTCGACTCAAAAACACTTGTGTTCATATTAAATTTTTATTATTTTATTATAGTATAAGCATACTGATAATATATTGTAATATAAGGACGCTGATATGTCAATAGATAAAGAGATAGGCGTACAAAGTTTACTCGGATACAAACTAAAAAAGACCCAGCACGCTTTACGCATTCAGATGGATGAAGCTTTGAGAGTTCTTGATCTTACTACGCCGCAATATGCAGTACTTGCGCAATTAGAACTAAAGCCAGGCACATCTAATGCGACCCTTGCAAGGTCAGCATTTATCACGGCACAGACCATGCATGGTATTGTTTCGAACTTGGAAAGGCGAGGGTTCGTGCGGCGTGAAAGTGATGCTTCTCATGGTAGGATTTTATGCACAGAGTTAACAGATCAAGGTTATAAAGTTGTAACTCAAGCTCATGACATGATACGCGCTGTTGAATCACGCATGCTAGCCACTATCAGCGATGAGCATCGAGCGCTTTTTGAAGAACTATTACTGGAGTTTTTTAATAATTTACGACATTAGAGCAATGTGCAACGGTGGAAATAAATAAAGTACGTTTATTAACTTCCTTTCAAACTCATACTTACGCAGCAGATCTATTAGACCTCTTGCATAACCTAAAAATGAAGGAGGAATTCTTAGGAAAAATGATGTTGAGCGCCGCAGCATACTCTAGTATATGAGGAGCGCAAAGGAGTTTTGGCAACAAAATTACCCCACGGAATAGGTTATGCAAGAGGTCTATTGTCTAATTACTTCTAAGTTGCCCAGCGCTTCTCTCTGATAAGAGCGCAACAAACAGCATCACTAAACCACTAGCTATCATTAGCCAAGACCTAATTACCGGCTCCATGTCTGCGGTGTAGTAATACATAATAGCAAAGGCAAAAAAAAGAATAGAGCTTATAATGTATGCGATATAGTGTTTTTGTGCATAACTAAATATAACAAACATCAATGCAAGTAGCGCCCCCGACGCACCCAAATATCCTATCAACAAGGAGCATACGCACAGCAACGCGCAAAGCCAGCGCTCTAAGTGAATAGCCTTCTTTCCAAACTCCACTCCTGATGGTGATGTATGCGTCGCTGCTGATTCGAAACCATCACTTAACTCTATGTACGCTGGGAGTTCTGCTCCTTGCATTTGCTCATCATGAATGAGTTTGGAAGGATGTCTAATAAGATATTTTCGCCCATATATAAGGAAACATACGAACCCCATAGGGGTTACTATATTTGTAGTAAGATAGAAGGTTGAGTAAACAACTCTCGCCTTCTCCAGACCAGAGCCGAATAAGGCGAGCGCAACACATAAAAAGGCGGCAAAGGCATGAATTATCGGAGTATACATCGGAGTATACTGTGCAGGCCTTGTGCTATAGTAGAGCATGAATAGCATTACACAACCAAACTGCACGCAAAAAGCGCAGGAGAAAAGTATGTCAGTGATAGGAAAGATTGATGCGCGACTCTGACACAGAACGCATGATTGAAACGAGCTATAATTACATAGATTATGAGCGTCTTGTACAAACGTACATAGAACAAAACATACAGATAAAAACCTATCGATGAATATTCGATAGAAGGGGTATGTGATGCTAATGAGTGCCAGGGTAACCATAGTCCATAAAAAAGGGGCGTCAATTTTCGCTTCTCTCACAACCCCAAACAGCACGAATCTACTAAGCATGACGCAGCTAAAAGAGAGTATATTATAAAAGTAATATGCAAATCCGGTTTTATTTTCAAAGCGGATATATAGAAAAATAGAAACTATGATACCTAAAATACCAACTGCAAACTGCACATTTATTGGTTGAGATGATATTACTGGCAATATATTCAAACCGGAGAAAAATGCAATAAAAGCTCCAATACATATAAAAACAACGAGAAAAGCCGAAAGAAGCTCCTCTCGTAGACCTACACTACAACGCCCATTAAATTCAGCATTAGACTTCTTTTGCAGCTCTACTTTCGCAACAACTACGCTCATCGTTGCGATGCTCGAATCCTCGCATATTGGGCGTATATTAGCAGCTCTGTGCTTCGCATATTTCTTACGTTTACTTTCCATAATCGCCACAACTTTCTTTCATATTATGTTCATTCCTCATCCATTCTATTGTTTTGCGCAGTAATAAACAAGCTAAAGAAAATAGTAGTATAGCAGTAATACTTATAAGCCAAAATTTGATCCTTCCATGTATTGCCATCAGTTGTTTTATTAAAAAAATTTCGATCACAGCACAAGCGCCAAAAAATATAATAAAGAGCGTATACACACTTGGCGTTTTATATCGATATAGATAATACATCAAACTGTAGACAAAAATTCCAAACATACCAGCCACTAAACATAACGCAGAAGAAGTACTGATCCCATTAAAAATCCATAGCAAAAGCGGGATGGAAGCGCATATCACTAATTTTGCACACAACACCACTCTAAACCATTCACCGTTCAGCCAAATATAGCTGCGTTTAGTAACTAGGTACTCTCTTGTCAATAAAGCGCAAAGATTCAATGAGATTAAAGAAATGCAGATTTTAGGTAATTCATATTGATGACCTTTCCATAATATCATCCCTAATTGTACTGTTTGGCATTGCCACGTAATACATGCCAGATTTAATACAGATAAGAACGCTAACCATTGCATTGCACAACGAGAAATGAATGTCCAAGAAAATATCAGCAAAGCCCAAGTTATGAACAGCTTATAATCTACCAAAGCTAGATGATATTGCGTATTCAGCATCGTAAGAAACACATATACTAAAATAGTCGCAAGTAGCATAGATGTTTGGGATACCATACCATGATTGTTCAAGGTTATAGCCAATACAACCGCGGTAATAATTGCAAAATATACAAAAAGAAGTTTTATTACAACAGGTATATTTAACCAATTCACAACAAATAAATTAATAATACCAATAGTAATCAGCGCAGCGCCCAGCAAACTAAGTTTTAAATTAATAATATGCATCCTGTATACTTTTTTTTATAATTTTTTGAAAATCATAAACTAATTCATCATATTCATTGTATATCGCGACAACGCCTCCATGTTATAATAATGAACTGCGGCAGTTTGTTGCACAAATTAGATAATGTAAGAAAATAAGAAAAATTATCATCATGAAAAAATTCGTTGTAGATTGCGACTTTGGCGGCCAAATGTTTGCCAGCGTTATATATTTAGGATCAGCACAATCAGACCATCATCCATTATACTTTCAAGCGGACATAATGTCGAAAAGTAGAGGTGGCACAATTCCAGGCCCAGTAATGGATGCTATAGGGCGGTTGAATACCATTGCATTAAAAAACTTAGTAGAGCTAGATGCTTTGTGTGTTTACGCGATAGGCTCTGCTCAAATTCAGACATCTCAAGATTCTCAAGAGGCATCAGTAGAAAACGAAGAGGAATAAGATAATTGCTTTGCTTAACATACTTAAACCCTAACACTCATTGTAAATGAGAAGTGGTGTGTCTTAACGATCTAAAACTGGCATTTCTATCTTCTGTTTTAAACCACAACTACTTAAACCAAACAGCAAGACGCAAGACAAAGTTAATTGTATTGCAGTAAATATTAAATTTTTCTTCATCGCAACACCTGTATTAAAATTTATTTATATCCGAGTATCAGTATACACTTCGTAGTCCGCGCAAAACAACAAACCTCTTTTTAAAACCGTTGGTGAGAAGTAAATGTTCGAGCGCACATAAAGCATAAGTTAAGTGAAGATCTCGAAATTTGAGTGATGCACACATCGCCGTCAGGAGTAGAATTTTGCACAAGACCTAAAAGGTGCCGTCCGCCTCTCATTGCATCACTAATCAATGAGATATATAATGGCAGTTATTATTCTAGCAAATCTCTTACTACAAAAAATCTATGGATCTCATTAACAAGCTCAAAGAACAGTTCCTGTCTAGTAAATCATATGATTTTCAATTAATTCAGACGATAGCGCAAGATTTTTGGCAAGAAACTGCAGTGTATGCATATAATCGCGAGCTACAAGATCCAGATGCATGTTTTGTGATAGACACCCCCCCTCCTACAGTATCTGGTTTGCTACATATAGGGCATGTGTACAGCTACACCCACACCGATTTTATAGCAAGATTTCAGAGATTAATTGGTAAAAACGTTTTTTATCCAATGGGGTTTGATGATAATGGTCTGCCAACGGAGCGTTTAGTAGAAAAAAACCTAGACATCAAGGCGCACCAACTTTCCCGCAATGATTTTCGAGACAAGTGCTTAGAAATTATTAAAAACTACGAGCAGCAGTTCCAAGATTTATTCCAACGAATAGGCTTAAGCGTAGATTGGAGTTTGCTTTATCAATCCATCAACACTAACTCTCAAGCGCTCTCTCAGAGCTCTTTTATAGAATTATTAGAAAAAAATTTAGCCTATCGCGCGCAGGAGCCAGTATTTTGGGACTGCGTAGACCAAACTGCGCTAGCACAAGCGGATATAGAAGATAAAGAAAAACCTAGCGTAATGTATCACATCTTGTTTGATCAGCTCGATTCTCAGAATCTGGTTATAGCAACCACGCGACCAGAATTAATGCCAGCTGTTGTTGCTGTGTTATGTAACCCAGATGATTCTAGATACACTAGGTTTGTTGGAAAGCAGCTTACCTCACCACTATTCGCGCACAAAGTGCCATTAATTGCAGATGATGCGGTAGACCCAGAAAAGGGCACGGGGCTGGTGATGTGCTGCACGTTTGGCGATACTACTGACGTTTTGTGGTGGAGAAAATATAAATTACCTACCAGAATTATTATAGATAAACAAGGCAACATCATTCACTCATTCTCCATCCTGCCTGAGTTGAATGGCATGAAAGTGAATAAGGCTAGGGCTTATATAATAGAGGCACTAGGCGATGCAGTGATTCATCAAGAACCATTAGTACATAGAGTAAAATGCGCCGAAAGGTCTGGCGCTCCTCTAGAAATTTTAGTGAATAATCAATGGTTTATTAAAACTGTAGAGTTTAGAGAAGAGTTGCTACGTATGGTAGATCAGATTCAGTGGCGGCCTGAGTCTATGAAAATTAAATTGCAGAACTGGATTAAGGGTGTGGCGTGGGACTGGTGTATTAGCAGGCAACGCTTTTCTGGCGTGCCAGTGCCGGTATGGTATTCTAAAAGGGCTGGGGAAGAGGGGCGCGTGTTACTACCAAGTAAGCAGGAGCTGCCCATAGACCCCGTCAACTCCCTGCCGCATGGCTATGGGGCTACAGAAGTAGAGCCGGATTTTGATGTATTTGATACCTGGATGACCAGCAGTATTTCTCCGGAACTCGCAACAGATGCTGTGCTTGGCAAAAGAATCGTTGATCTTAGACCTCAAGCGCACGAAATATTGCGCACATGGGCTTTTTATACTCTTTTAAACTCTTATCTGCGTTTTGGCCGCCAACCCTGGCATAATATCATGATTAGTGGTTGGTGTTTAGCGCATGATAAATCCAAAATGTCTAAATCTAAAGGGAATATAGTAGAGCCTGATCAACTGCTTAATTTATATGGCCCAGATGTTCTAAGATATTGGACGGCAAAGTCTAAACTAGGTGCGGACACATGCTATTCTGAAAATGTTTTAAAAATTGGCAAAAGGTTAGTAAATAAATTATGGAATGCAGCTAAGTTTTTGGAACTGAATCTATCAGATCAGCCGCAAGAAGGTGCGGATATAAAACTCATCACCCATCCTTTAGATAGATATTATTTTAATAAGCTATTAAAAGTGGCGGAGCAATACCAAGGCTACATGATGAGCTATGAATACTCTATGGCAATGGAAGAAATAGAATCTTTCTTTTTATTCGCATTCTGCGATGACTACTTAGAGATAGTGAAGGGGAGAATATATCAGAACCATCCCGATTCCCAAAAAAATAGTGCTTTGTGTTTTTTGCGCCATAGTTTTAAGATAATATTAAAGTTGTTCTCGGTATTCATGCCTTATGTTACCGAATGTATTTATCTAGGTTTATATGATGTGCAAAGTATACATACTAAGGGTTCTTGGATAGCGCACAACCCTGTTGCGCTTAGTCAAGGGCAGGAGCGAGAGGTAGAGTATCTACTTGATATTTTAAATATTGTGCGCAAGGTTAAATCAGAAAAACATCTCTCAATTAAAGCTGAAATCTCGAAACTACAAATTAATGTAGCGCTAGATTCTAGCTTATTAGAAGATTTAAAAAACGTAACTAATGCGCAGAATTTAGAAATTGCGTTGAATACCGACTGCACCTTCGTGCATGTTGGCGAGATAACAAAAATAAATATCATTTTGTAAAATAAAATATAAAATTGAGATAGAAAAGAACTCGTCATAGAGAATCTTTTATTAAATGCATTTATGAATAATATTCTAATTATTGTTGGCTTATACATGGTACTCACCTGTTTGAGCGGGTGCAGTAAACCAATTGCATATACAATTAATACAGTAAAAACCATACCTCATATTACTCACGACAAGGGTATTAAAAAAGTATGGCAAGATGTGGAAATTGCTAGCGGCATCAAAGCGCAGTTTATGCATAAGCACAGATTTAAAAGATTATATTTGAATATTGATGTGGAAGTAACAGAAGGCGCGGTGTTTCTTGTTGGTAAGTTAAAAAATGAAGAAGATATTTTGGAGGCAGTGCAAATAGCTTGGGATGTACCAGGCGTGCAAAGTGTTACAAATAACCTTACTTTAGACACAAAAGACTCCGTAGATGTTTCGCAGTATATGCAAGATTTATTGATTACTAGCACACTACGCTGTAAAATATTGTTAGAAGCAAAAATTAAATCTTCTAATTATACAGTTATTACTGTAGATGGGGTAGTATATCTATTCGGCGCAGCCAAGAACTCAGATGAGATAGAGAAAGTGAATGAGTTGGCTGCAGTAACCAATGGCGTAACAAAGGTGGTCTCGTATGTAAAGCTACAGTCTGAATCTTACCAAGAATCTGGTGGTGTATATGACCAAGACATATCTGAAATAAAAAAAATGAGTATACGAAAAAATAAAAATGGATGGAAATATAAATGATTCATCGCACTATCAAAATCCTATCATACTATTTGTTATTATGTTGCTATGCGTTGCAGCCGAACATGGCAAATGCGCGCACCAATAGCAAAAATTACATACATGAAGTAGACAAAGGTTTTAAATCTAGAACGGAAGCGCAATTACAATCAAAAATAGAGCTTAAAAAGAAGTCTCATGCGGCGCATAGTGGCATGTACGAAATAGCTGGGGTGAGATGCAAAACGCGCTTGCTAGATAAACCATACCAAGAAACAGGTCTAGCTTCTTGGTATAAAGGGAGGAGCGCATCTTCGTTAGATGGCAAAAAGCTCCTTACTGCGGCGCACAGAAGGCTACCTATGTTTTCTTTAGTAAAGGTTATCAACGTAAAGAATGGTAGATCTGTGGTGGTTATGATTAACGATAAAGGCCCCTTTGTGCGTGGTAGAGTAATTGATGTATGCAAGGAAGCTGCTGAAATATTAAATATCAAACGCGCTGGCCTTAGTAAAGTACGCTTAGAATATCTACAGCAAGAAACAGCCAGTATGTTAAGCGCAATACGTAGCAATAGCAACACCAAGTCTCGCTCTATCGCATACCAACACATTAGATCACTTTCTAAACTACCTCATGAAGAAATAATTCGATAATTTTTTCATATAAACATCTTGAGATTGATTTTGTATTTGCTATCCTAACAAAGACACCTCTGGTGACGCTTATTTTTAATAATATAAAATTCAGATATATGAGCACTATAATAGATGACACTAAATGTCATGAATGCACTCGCGACAGAGTCTTTGTTGGTAAAAAAATACCAAATTTTCACATCAAAACCGTAATGCCTGATAATGAGATCAAAACCCTCGAACTACACGACTATTTTGGCGAATCAAAGGGTGTAATTTTCTTTTATCCACTAGACTTCACCTTTGTCTGTCCATCAGAAATTATCGCTATAAATAATAGAATTAACGAATTTAACGACCGCGATACCAAGGTCTTATTAGCGAGCGTCGATTCACCATATTGCCACTTAGCATGGAAAAGAACTTCATATGAAAAAGGAGGTGTGGGAGATATTGCTATACCGATGGTTGCAGATCTTACAAAAGAAATGTCTAAAACCTTCGGTGTACTTTCTAACGAAGGCATAAGTTTACGCGGCACGTTTGTAGTGGATGAAAATCTCGTGCTGCGCCATATGTTAATTAACGATGCGCCGATAGGCAGGAGCATAGAGGAAATGATGCGTGTAATTGATGCATTAATTCACTTCCAAGAATATGGAGAAGTTTGCCCTGCTGGTTGGCATAAAGGTAAAGAGGGTATGACTCCTACTACATCAGGCGTATCGTCTTACCTTACTTCTCATGCTGATACTCTTTAGAGTTGTTTTATGTTAGAGAATTTTTTATCAACAAAATCCCAATCTTATGACGAGGAAACGATCAGTATCTTACGTTTAATTCGCAGCGAGAATATAGGGCCGATCACTTTCTTTCATCTTATTAAACTATTTGGTAATGCCAGCAAGGCTCTACTCCATCTACCAGATTTTGCGCGTAGAGGAGGTAAAAAAAACCCACTAGCAATCTACTCGCGCCAACAAGCGGAGAGTGAGATAGAGTTAATTAACAAATCTAATGCAAAATTAATCACATACCTAAACCCCGATTACTCTAAAATACTGCGGCAAATTACAGACCCCCCACCAGTATTGATATGCAAAGGTAGAACCGAGCTTATGAGACAGAATGTCGTGGCAGTGGTGGGTGCGCGCAATGCATCTAGTAACGGCTTAGCAATGGCATCTAAGCTGGCAAAAGAATTAATGCAGTGTGGGTATTATTGCGCTTCTGGGTTAGCGCGCGGAATAGATGCTGCAGTACATAAAGCGGACACGGCGCGAACAATTGCGCTGCTTGCCGGAGATATTAATCATATCTATCCTCAAGAAAATACTCAATTGTATCATCGTATAGCGCAAGATGGACTACTTATCTCAGAATCACCGATAGGTACAGTTGTGCAACCTAATCATTTTTCGCGGCGCAATCGCCTGATCTCCGGTATATCGCTAGGCACTGTGGTAATAGAAGCTAGCCTCAAGTCTGGCTCATTAATTACGGCTAGAACTACCTTAGAGCAAAATCGGGAGTTGTTTGTGGTGCCAGGTTTTCCTATGGATCCTCGTTACCATGGTTCTAATAAATTGTTAAAAAATGGAGCGCATCTAGTGGAGAATATTAATGATATTACCGAACAATTAACTCCTCCGTTACTACATGCAATGATGGTTGAAGATAGGTTGAATAGCTTTAAAGACAGAGAAATAGATTTTGAGAATATCCAAGCAGCTGTTACTGATGATGCGAGGAGGAAGGTGATGGAATTGCTCACCTATTCGGAGACTGAATTAGAGCATATTATTGCTATGGCCGAGCTAGATATCTCTGTGGTATGCGTCATATTACTAGAGTTAGAACTGGCGGGTAAAATATCTAGAACCAACGGTAAGATTTGCTTAACCCAGTGCGCTCAACTCGAGCTTCAAATAGCATAGGTGCTATTGATTTATCCTGCTATAATATTCGTTCTTTCGTAATGTTTGCCACTCTTTTTACTAACTAGCTTCTCGCCTTCTTTCCACATCCCCGATCCTTGCATATCGTCATCTCGATGCCGCTCTCGTCAATATAAACTATACTTTCAGAATCAGTCACGTAAAACCACGTGATAAGTTTTTCATCATAATTTTGTAAAAGCCAATTGTACAGAAGCCTTAGCTGAAGAGGTGGTTATTTCGTAATCTTTTGACAATAGACCTCTTGCATAACCTATTCCGTGGGGTAATTTTGTTGCCAAAACTCCTTTGCGCTCCTCATATACTAGAGTATGCTGCGGCGCTCAACATCATTTTTCCTAAGAATTCCTCCTTCATTTTTAGGTTATGCAAGAGGTCTAATCTTCTAAAGTTACCAAGCCAAGCGAATGAGCGCTCTACAAGCCATCTCCACTGTTGCACCTGAAAGCCCTTAGTGCCAGCTTTAGGCTTAACAATGGTAAGCAAACTACCACGAGTGTGAGTATAAAACCACTTCTGTAAATCTCTTTGGTAACATTGGTCAGCTAAAATCCTTACTAACCTTGGAAATTTTTCCTTTAGACCAAATAATACTCTTTTTGCACAGTTGCTATAGTAATTTAGGTTGAATTAGATATAATTTTTCGTTATAATGAAAGGAAAAATGACAAAAAAGCTATAGCAATGATTTCAGAGAAAAAGTATTAGAATATTTAGAAGTTGGAAATAGTTATGACCAAGCATCTAAATTATTTAAAATACCTAATTCAACCTAAATTACTATATCATGAGGGGTTGCGCTATGGACGTCGATATTCATAGGATAACATAGGTGTTTAGTCCCAGCAAGAAATGGTTAGGATTAACTATAAAATATTCAGGATGAGTTGTCCACTGATTTAATATAAATTGCCAAGGAGTTTTTCCTTTGATGGCTTTAAGTCGTTTAGCGAAGTTATAAGCCATCAAATAAGCATGCAGATGCTGTTTCAGCTCATCATGAGATACATAATGGAAATTGTTTTGCAGTTGTTTCTTTGAGAGTTCTGTTCATTCGCTCTACCTACCCATTAGTCCAAGGACGCTTGATCTTAGTCTTTTTATGCTCTATCTGATGCTCATTGCAAACACGCTCAAATATATGAGTAAAAGTATTTTTATGATGATCGTGATTGGTAAATTAGACCTCTTTCAAAACTCGCTCATGATGCGCAAATGCGAGGAGTATACGAAGTACAGAGCCGCAGCGTACATGAAGTACGTGAGGACTTGCGCATCGACAGCGTCGCCACAGTTGCCATCAGGAGTAGAGTTAGGAAAGAGGTCTATTAAATCTTTTAGCCGCTTTCTCTATGCTCTCTTTACTATCACGGATCTCTCTACGGATTGCCTTCGTTGTTCTGGCATTCGCGTGTAATATTTGTTCCATAAGATTTTTCTCCATAAATTATTCTCTTCATAATATATACCATTATTCTCTGGGATCAAACACCAGGACTGAACGCCTAATAACCGCGCGACAAAACGCGATCTAGATTTGTAATCCCCACCGGCTCAATGTTGCACACATCTCCTTGACAGAATAACAATATAGTATGAGCATCAGATATTTGTCCAATATCAATAATCTGCCTACCTTTATTGCATATTGCATTATTTTTATTTATTTGAATATCAGCCTCGGAGCAATCTGCTGACGTAGAATTAATTCTTAGGGTAGATCCGTTTGATAGGATAAAAGAATTATGTTTTTTGAATCGATATATTTCCTTCTGCCCCATCCAATTAGACCAATACTGCGCATAAAATTTTGAGAGAGAGTTGCTATAAATTTTAAAACCATCATCTTGTTTAAATCCAACGTGTCCAGCGTGGACAGAAACAATAAGATCCGGAGTTTGAGTGCATAGCCCATATACTGCCGATATCAACATCATCACTACTCCAACAAAACGCAATTTAGCTTGTATAATGACAAAAACAGCGAAGCCAAAGCAAAACAAACAAACACTCTCATTGCACCAAAACCCCGTATATAGTATAGAGTACGGTAGGTTTTGTATGTAACGACAAGTATTTAAAATAATTTTGATAAAGAAATCTAAGCCTTTTAAAGGATAGTAATCAAAACCAAATGGCATAAGTATTAAACACAGCACCAATAGCGGCATAAAGAATATTGCAATAATAGGCACTACAATGAGGTTAGCGGGAATAGAGTATGTGGAGAAAGTACAAAAATTAAAAATAGCTATTGGTGCTACTACTATAGATGCAAGAAAACTAGAATATAAGTTAGACAGAATTTTATTCCAAAAGGATTTAGCGATATTACCACTAACATTTACTGGAAAGAACTGAAAACCTGCTATTAGCGAAGCGACGGAAATAAATGATAGTTGGAAACTAGGAGAGAGTATATATTCTGGTCGAAAACATAGCATAACAAATGCCGCCACACCCAAATGTCGCAAATAGAATACTCCGCGATCTTTAACAAGGCCAACAACCATCAGAGCTCCCATCAAGAAGGCGCGAGTAGCCGCGATATTTGTACCACTTAGTTTTAAATAAAAATATCCTCCAATCGTGGCTAAAGAGTAAGAAATTAAACGCGCATCTATTCTAGATTCTGTGACGCCAAATAGATTTAATATAAATCTAATGCTTTTAGCGCAAATGCCAATAACTAAAGAAATATGCAGGCCGGAGACGCATAATACATGAGAAATGCCGGCTATTCTAATAGATTCTAGATCTTGTTTTTTTATACATTTTAAGTTACCTAATGTAATGGCGGCAGTAAATCCCCCATGCGCTGGACCAAGCACCTCATCGAATCGCGCATGAATAAATGCACGTATCTTATGTAATAATCTATATAGATATGATGTGCGCGTCTGATATAAAACTTGCATATTAGACATCCCATAACCCGTTGCTCCTATGTCATTAAAATACCATAGTACGAAAAAACGATGATGATTTGGCAAGAACTCTTGTTGTATTTTATCTAACATAGCTTTGCAGCGTACCCTAGAACCTATCAAATCTTTATTAATCGTTTCATCTGCACTCAAATATCTCTTGCTGAAACTCACGTATGCTTTTTCTACTCGCGAGTCATAATCTAATACTTCGATGCTAGATAACAAAACATTATATCCGCGATTCATGGGGGTAACGCCTTCTACTGTAGCTTCTATTTCGGAAACCATTGGATGTTCTATTGCTATTGTTTTTATTGAGTTACATCTAATGTAGGAGACGTACAAACCAATATGATAAAACAAGCAAAGGAACAATATAAAACGCAACAAAAGATTACGATAGAGTAAGAGTAGAAGGGTGGTGAGGAATAGTAGATAAGTGAATGTGGGAGGTTGGTGATTTGTGAGAAAATAACGCAATACTCCGTTAATAAAACTAAAGATATACCATAAATCTAGAAAATAATATTCATGCCCTAGACAACTATATAGATATTGATAAGTTTTACGAAATATCACGGCTAACTTCGCGCAAACAAAGTAATATTAAAAATTATATATTCTTAACGAAGTTTATACTACAGATTGTATATACGCGCAATAGATTTTTTACAAAACTCCACACTCTTCTGTTTAATAAAAAGTAACATTAATTTAAAGAAGGGATTACAAGGAGATTGAACTATTTGTAAAAAATAATCCTAACACTAAGCTGGAAGTCATGGGTAATAGATTTGGAATAAGCTCCTGGCATTCGGCTAGAGTGTTAAATTTTGCTATAAAAACCCCTTACCTATGTGGAAGCAAGTGAAGAAAATAGCAAGTAATACATAGAAAGCATCAAAGACGTCAAGCCCAAAAAACTTGTATATAGTAATTTAGATTGAATTAGATATAATTTTTCGTTATAATGAAAGGAAAAATGACAAAAAGCTATAGCAATGATTGAAGAGAAAAAGTAGTAGAATATTTAGAAGCTGGGAATAGTTATGACCAAGCATCTAAATTATTTAAAATAAGTGTATCAGCAATAGGAAGGTGGTACCGAAAATATAAAAAAGAAGGCAATTATCTCGCAAAGAACGAGGTGGTTCAAAAAGAAAAATTGATCTAGAAGCACTTGAAAGCTACGTTAAATTAAATATACGAGGCTATTTCTGATTTCTTTAAAATACCTAATTCAACCTAAATTACTATATAGAAGCCTTCTTCGCTCTCCCTAATTCAAGTTAATTAACTATACTCTACACTACCGCAACATCGACTCGGAACGCGTACGATTTATACTATCTTTCAAGGTCAATTGCACTACCTTAGTCTGCACCATAGCTTTTCCCACCTTAGTATCCGCATATTTTTCTATGGTTTGCTGCAAATCGTGAGCGATTATTTCTTGCTGTATCTGTCCTATTACAGCTTGTTTAATGTCGGCAGGAATATCTTTGCTTTTCTCAATATTTTGGATTGTACGCGCAGCCGTTTTGTTTTGCAGTATTGCACGTTCTACATTATTTTTTTGGTAATCAGAGTTACTCCGTCCTATGTCTATAGCCATTTTACGTAATATTTTATGCATTACCTTCATTTCCTGCTCTCGCCCCGGAAACTTTCGCTCCACTTCTAAACCAACTCCTTCACACCGTCTAACAGCTTCAATATAAGTGGTGCATATTCTCTCATCCGCTTTATAGCATGACTGTTGTATTGCGGCTAAAGCTTCTAGTTCCGACGCTCTTCCATTAACCTGAGCGATACTGTCGAAAATTGTATGCATAGTTTTTTGATCCATGCCGAGTATAAGAAGGCTATTAAAGGTCATCTTTTCCTCTCCCCAACGCAGAAATTTTACACTCTCTTGTTTTTCATTGACTGTGCTTTGCTTCCTGTCCTCAACTACAAAATTAATTTTTTGCATAGCGAGCGTCTCTTGTGCTTCTTGTAATTCTAAAGGCGTAAACTGAATAGCCTCTTCTTTTTGCTTAGTAAGAATGAGAGTTATAGCATCTTGTCGTAACATCTGCTTTTCTAGGTTTTTGTGTTGTGCCGCCTTAGACTGAAAGAGAGATGAGAAATGAGTCATAGCCTTTTCTAAGAAATTATGAATCACGCTCTCAAGTTGTTTTGTGTTTATCTTACCTTTTTTTATCCCTGATTCATATAATTGCCTAAAGTTCGCGTATTCGTTCGATAACTCTGCAATACGCTTTACATACTTTAATTCCGATGACGTGAGGTGCTTTTCTTCTTGCTGAAAAGAAATAATTTTTTCGGTTTTCATTTTGAACCGCTCTTCTTCAGTCAGTCTAAAGCGTGAACTATATAAACGGCGCAATTCTAAAGACTTTCTAGCTCTTTCGGCTTCCTTAGCCTTTTCCTCGAGTTGTTCTGGACTATACACCGCATTTTTCTTCTTATCTAAAGGAATATCTCCGAACATCTTACCATACCTCGTATTATTTACATTGCTAATACTACCAATATCTCTATATATTATATCATATATACTATAAGTTGTAAAATATCAGCTATCAAACAGTTTTGGCAACAAAATTACCCCACGGAATAGGTTATGCCAGAGGTCAATCTTAAAAATGGCTTTGTATAGCCCATACGAAAAAAGGAAAACTCTGGCCCAAGAATAAGGGAAAAATTCATCATCACTTATGCAGCAGGTCTATTGCAAAAGAGTATAATTCACATCAAAGCCAAAAAATCCGCCACCAAAAACAACGATCCGGTCACCACCAATAACGCGCAAGTTCCACATTCACTCTCAGCATCTATTCTCTGCAAAATATCTGCAATACTACCACCCACCTCACATCTCGCTCTACAACCCGCAAATTCCAACAATTCACTATAAATATCATCAGCAGGACGCGCGCGATCTTCACATAAAATAGGAACGCTATATATAATCAATTCACAATTATTGCCCACATCACCATCCAAGGCATCAAAAATCTTCTGAAAAAAAGATTTGCTACATTTACCATGAATAGAGCCATACATAATATATATTTTATGCTTATTTACTCTATGCTCATCTTCCGTACCCCACTCCTTATTATAATCTCTCAGCCAGCAACCCAGCGCAGCCGCCCCAGCCTCGTTATGTGCGCCATCCAAATATATGCGAGTGTTTTCAGAGCATAAATGAGAATAAGATGACGGATTGAGTAGCTGCAACCTGCCGGGCCATTCAATTGCGTGCAAACCATGCTCAATGCACTCCATGTTAATAGATGGGAAATAGTGTTCCAACGCTAAAAGAGTAGTAATAGCAGTAGATGTATTAAGTTTCTGATGCTCCCCAGCCAAATTGGGGCCTGGCAATTCGCATCGCCCATCCATCGCGCTATTAAAACTCTGATGGTAATAAAAATAGGCATTAGAATCCTTATCAGAGCTAATCCAATAATCTTTACCATATAGCAATAGCCTACCCACCCCCGCCTTATGGGCAAGCTGCTTCAATCTTTCCTTAACGCAATCATGTTGATGCGCCACAATGGCCAAGCTATCTCTTTTAAAAATCCCAGCTTTTTCAGTCGCGATTTTTTCTAAGGTATCCCCTAAATACTGCGTATGGTCAAAGTCTATAGCGGTAATGACGCTCGCAATTGGATGCGCTACATTTGTTGCGTCTAACCTACCACCCATACCGGTTTCTAACAATAAAACATCTGCTTTCTGCCTAGCAAATGCTAGCATAGCCACCGCCGTGATACCTTCAAAAAAACTAATAGAATCTTCTTGCTCAATCTCCTGTAGTTTTTTATTAGCATCTTCTACTTCCCCCGCAAGTTGCACGAAATATTCATCAGATATCATCTCATCAGAAATCACAATACGTTCATTTATTTTTAATAAGTGAGGTGAGGTGTAGGCGTGCACCTTATATCCAGCACAGCGCAAAATAGAGCGCATGGTAGCTAGCGTTGAACCTTTACCATTTGTGCCAGCTATGTGTATAGTTGGTGGTAGGTGCATGTGCGGGTTGCCTAATAGCGCTAAGATAGCTCGCATTTTTTGCAAATCATATTTTTTAATGAGTTGATGTGGATGGTGCACCCAAGAAATATGATCAAATAGATTGGACATCATATACTATATTGAATTTGTCAATAAAATAATTGCGTGATTATATTTTACTTAGTTTATGCTATACACCATCCCCCATCATACTCAACTACTTTCCTGCATTACAAGGTTACTTGAGCAAAGCTATAAGCCACAAAAAACAAGGGTTATTCTGCCTAATCATCAATTATGCGCAAATTTAGTGCAGGCACTAGCTCATCTTGGCGCTAAGCTTGATATGCCCAATATTAGCGCTTTCTACGCCATAGATTTTCATGCTTATTCAGAAAAAAACAAAAAGGCGGCAAGTAACCACCCCCCCACTTCTTTTATAGAAGAAAGGCTACTGTTAACCGAAATAATTTGCCAGCAGCAATCAATTCAGGAGTATCTTTCTTTTACTCAGGCTTTTGCATTAAGTAAAGATTTGCTATTGTTTTGGTATGATTCTCAAAAGAATAATAATTTTGCTCAGTTACTGCAAGAACAGCGGGCGATAGAAAGAGCGGAGCATAAAACTATCATCTATGAGTTTTTAGAAGAAGTTTTCGCTCTATTTAATCAGCGCTTAACCTCGCGCATTTCTATTGCCGAACAATATAAAATCAATTTATTATCGCAAAAGCAATGGCTGGCAGAGGATGCTAATCGACGCCTGATTATTGCTGGCATTTTACCCACTAATAAATTGCTGATAGATTTTTTTACAGACTTAGCGCATAAGCATCAACCACAAGCGCACATCATTCTCCCGCCCTTATTAGATGCATCTGCTCTTAATATACCTTGCGCAGAGCTTGAAGCGGCGACGGGCGATGATTTAAAACCCCCGCATTCTGCATCAGATTATTCTAGCAACTCTAACCAAAACATAGTATGCGCCATGCATGCACTGCTCAAAACCATCCATAACATCGCCCCCATAAAATCTTTAGAAGCGACGCAAGCATTACCATCAGAGATGGAGTTTCGTGAAAAACCCTACGAGATTACACAGGCAACGTGGGTTAATAACTTCTTCTATAACGCAGAAAATACTCACGTTACATTTAAATATCTCACTTGCCAAACGGTTGCGTACCAGGGTAACAAAATTGCACAGATTATAGAAGAATTAACGCAGGAAGGATGTAATCGCATCGCGTTGTTGATAAAAAATAGCGCGGCTAAAACTAGCTATCTAGCAAAGCTGATCTTGGCCAAAAAGCATAATATTATAGACTTGAGTTTAAATACGCTCAGTCACGATCATCAATATAACATACTCATTCATCTATCTCATCTCGCCTCCTCCCCGCATTTTAATTTGTCGCGCTTTATTAAGCTAGTCTGCAACCCATCTATCAACAAAAAATATGCGCAATCGTTTTTACTATTCGCAAATCGCAATAATCTTGCAGTTGCGAAAGATATTGCTACTACTTCCAAACTCGCTCATGATGAGCAAATGCGAGGAGCAAATGAAAGCACAGAGCCGCGAGCGTACATGAAGTTAAGTGAGGACTTGCGCATCGGAGCGTCGCCACAGTTGCCATCAGGAGTAGAGTTTGGGTTAAGGTTAATAGAGCTCATCTCTTCCAGCCCAGATATACCAAGCCAATATTGCGATCAAATCATCACTGACCTACGTAACCTGTCTACACTGCTAGCTAAACCACGTGAGCGCTTCGATCAGATATTACAAATAATGTTAGAGATGGCGAGTGTTGTGTTTAATATTAAATGGGGGGAGGATTTTATAGAAATAATAGAGCAAATGTTAGCACTATGCCAATCTTCTGGCTTAACTAATGACAAATATTTCAGCGCAGGCTACAAAGATGATAGTGCATTCGCAAATTTTGTTTTAGAATTATTAAAAGAACAACGTCCATATAATTCTTTAACGCAGCTCACGCGCATTGCGGCGCAGCAGGGCCAAGGCGTATTTGCGGTTAATCTAGAGCAGTTGTTGTTTAATTCATACGATGCTATCATCATTCCAGACTTTAATGATGCTGTATGGAATTTTAATGATGACCAAGGTTTTTGGTTAAACCACAGTTTAGCGCAAAGCAGTAAACTGCTGCAAAGCTACTTCCTTTCGGTAGTGATGAATCATTCCAAATTGTTTCTAATCAGGTCCTTGAGAGATGATAATAACCAAACCACACGCCATTGCCCTTATCTTCTCCTAATGCCCGCCGTTATGGAAAGTGCAGTTTAAAATTTTTCCAAAAAATTGAAAATTTTATGCTTGGCGTTGATTTTGAGTAAAGTCTGATAAAAAATGTTGTTTAATATACACACTTATTTTGATGTGATACTACTATATAAAAATAGACAAGGCGGCGCATGTTATAGCTGTAATTTGTTTAAGAAATGGCTATCTCATGCTATTTTCTTTGTTCAGCTTTTGCTATAGATTTATTTTATCTATCCATACTCCCCTTGTTGTTTATATAGGTTTATGGGCGGTGATAGGATGAATTTCTTGCCACAACCTTCAGCTTTGTATTTGATATTTTAAGAAGCTTTGCTATAATCTATTCATCACTGCTGGTCTTGTATGTTTAGATAGGTTTGTGTCTATGTTTTTAATTTTATCAATTTAAAAAAAATATCAATGTTTGTTTCAAATGTGTGTTTAAAAACATATCAGTTGCTTGTAAAAGGGTGCGTGTTAAATGGTGCATTTGATGGCTCTTGATGCAGTGGCTGGGTGGATGGATAAAATTTTGAGTAAGAAAAACTTATAAGGTCAGATTAGCTTTTTTACAAAACAATATGCTTAAAGGTGCAAATATGAAATATATAAAAATGAAAAATCAAAAAAATAAAAGAAACAGAAAAAATCAATATGCGCAGTGCGCAGCTCAAACGCTCACTTTTGCAGCGCTTGCTGTGGGTGGGGCTGATGCTTTGGCTGCAACTGTAACTGCAGATGTCACTTTCGGCGTGAACCCGGGGGGCGCTGTTACGATTGCCGCAACCGGACAGCTAGCCAATGGTGATGGGGTTTATTGGAATACGACCGCAGTGCCTCCTGTAGCTACTGAATTTCTTCATGGAAGTAGCTGGGCTAATTACAACATTAAGCTCCCTGAAGCGCAAAGGTCACCCAACGGCGTACTCGCTATATTCGTAGGCGACCAAAACGTTTCGTACGCATCTGGCGATGTTACCAATGCAGCTAACTTTTACTGGCGCAGCAATGTTTTAGCAGTTGGCGCGGATGCCTCAAAGACGGTTACCTTTGGAACAGGTCTCGCACTTAACAAAAATGTTTGGAGGGTAGGTTCTGTTGGTAGTGTGCTGGTAGCACCAGCAACGCTAGCTCCCGACAATGGAGTGACGGTGGTTTTAGACGCATCCCAAAACTCTGATTACGCATCGCAGGCTGGCATGCTCTTGCCACCATTGCCAAATTTAACCTATGCCGCCAATAAAATGGACAAAGGCTCTGCATTAATATTCGATGGTGCTGTGCCAAATACTGGTTCCGTGTATACTACTAAGGCAGCAACGGCGAACGGCACACCTGCTCCATTTAATAATAAAGGGGCAAGGAATATATACTCCGCCCTTAAAGGCGTCACCTTAACTGGCGCCGCCGGCACCACCGCCATTGCATTCATTAACATGGCGGAGAAAAATTCTGATATAGTAGGGAACAGACCTGATGGCTCTTGGACGATGGGTACTGGTGTTACAGTAAACACAGACATCCCCGGCGGAAATGTCCCGGGGATAACGTTTGCTGCTACTTCAGCACCCGGCGCAGCTATCCGCGGATTAGTGGCGTCTGTAGACCTCAAGGTGGATATTACAAACAACGAAAAAGCCACAATTAACGCGCAGTCTTGGGGAGCAAATAATGCTTTGGGTTTAATTCTTGCCCATCCAGCGCAGCAGATGCTTGAGATGAACTTCTTTAGGAACGCAGAAATGGCTGTGGGTACCTACGCAGGCTATGCTGGTATTGGCATGGGGTCTGTGCTAACCGCCGTTACTGCCAACGCCCCACAAGGAGTAGCGCAGCATTATGCCGGCTATACCAAAATTCATGTTACTAAAATTACTGGTGACGTTTGGTCTGTTAAAGAGGCTACTGGTACCTTAGAAATCACGCAATACGCTGCCAACGCTTTAATCACCGGGGATGCACTTTTAGGTGGTGGTACTACTATTTTTAATTTATATACTGGTACTACAAGGCTAGCGACAGGGAGTTTGATTATTAACAACAAAACCACTATCAATGCAGCTGCAGCAGCAAACGTAACATTACCATACATCAATCTTTATAACTCTACTAGGGTTACAGTTTTGGGCAATGCCGCCCATACAGTTGCTGAATATGTGAATGACGATCCCGCATTCGCAAGAGCCAATTATTCCACTGGCAATGGGCCTATATTAAAGGTAGACTTGGATATATCAGCTGTTACACCAAACTCTTTTCTAGATGAAGGCACCTTTAAGCTCAATCGCCCTAGTTTTGCTGGGGATGCAAACGTGCGTCTTAAAGGCGTGCAGTTAGTTCAAGGTAGCTATGCCTCTGCTGGCTCGGTAAATGATGGATTAAATCCAGTAACCGGTTTCATTTCTAGCGGTATCTTCCGCTATACAGGAGGCCCTGATGCCGCAAATATAGCTAGTGTTACCTGGACTTTAGCAGGCTCTGCCGTAGCAGGCTCTGATTTTTCAACGGCTATCTTAGTAGTGCCTAATACAAACGCTTTGGATCAAACCAAGATTGGAGTGTCCGCCAATAAGCACGGAACGTTAGTTGTGGAGGGTATGCGCGGCGCCGCCGCCCCCCCATTCACCTACACACAGCCAAATAATCATGGTACGCTCTCTTTGGTACTACGCCATAGCGCTGCTGGCGGTGCGTTTACTGAAGTGGGAGATATAACATTAAATAACGCTTCTTCTAGCATCACATTTGTTGGGTACTCTGGCGCTGATATTACTGCCTCCACTACTGCTGCAAATGTGAGCGCTGGCACAATAAGATTTGTTGGAAGTGGCAATGCTAAGGTTACCGGAACATTTGCTGCTAATGCTACGAAAGTTGGATCTTCGGCCTTTGGCTTGGCCACTACTGGCCCTATAGATCTAAACGCAACAATCATAGGCACTGCTTCTTTGGGCGAGCTAAGCTTTATTACCGATCCAACTAATCCTAATCGACAAACTCTCACGCTCAACGTTACAGGCGCAATAACTAACCTATACTCCGGTTCATCTCAGGTGAGCGCTGGGTCTTTAGTTGCAAACGCCGCAATTACGTTAGCTGCTGGTAAAAACATCGCGGGTTTGGCAATTAGAACAAAGTCAGATATTGATATTAATGGTATTGTGCAAGATGTTGCCGATAATCCATTATTAATAGCCCCTCAAAATTTTGATGTAGCTGCGTTTACTACTTATGCGTCACAAGGTATTGCAGGTCTAACTGCTGCAGCTAATGATCTGAAGAAGCTACAGCCGCCAAAGATTGTTGGTGAAGTTAAGTTATACAACCCAGATTCCCAGGTTGTTGCTGTTAGCATAGTTGGACCAATCACTAGTGCCGGTCGTGTATTCGTGATTAACGATTTTGCGGCTGCTACCCCTGTTTTAAACGTGACGGGCGGCTTGTTCATCGCGCCTTTATCTGAACTAAAGGGAGATGTGGAGTTAAGCGGTGGTAAGTTAGTATTAAGAAAGATTACTGGAAAGCTAGAAGTTAGCGGCGGCCAAAGCTACGTTGTTGAAGGAGTTAAGGGCATTATTAAAGTTTCCAATGATGGCCAGGCATTCTTTGCATCAAGCGTTCCTGAAGCTACCTTAGAGGGTGCCTCATCAACTTTAGGCTTTGTGTCAGCAACAGCTACCGCGCCTACTACAGCTTTAACATTACAAAAACTCAACCTGCCTGCTGCTGGCGCCGATAAAAGCTACTCTGGCGTTTTAACAGTGCAAGGCGTGAAATTCGAATCTACTGGTGCCATAGGCGCAATAACTCAAGACTCGAAAGTTAGTGGTTTAAGCGCATTAAATCTAGATGCAGCACAAGCGCAGTTTAACCAAACAACCGTTGTGGCAAATGTTCAAGTTTCAGGTACGCAGCAGTCTACTCTCATCCTAGCTGGTAATAAAAATCTTAAAGCTAGGGAGTATGTGAATTACGCCTTTGGCAACTTCACTTCTGCAAAAGAATATACTGGGCCGCAAAAGTTAAACGTTCAAGTTTCTGGCGCTGCCTCCTTAATAACCGGAGCTGCCATTGCAGACCCTATAGCTAACGCAACTGTTTTGCCGCTAGCTATAGATATGGCTAACGCCTCTCTTCTTAAAATAAACTCTGATTTACCTGCTGGTAGTACTATCTCTACTTCTGATACTAAGAACCAAGTAGAGCTATGCATCGTAGCTAGTGGTGAAGCGAATATATCTACGAGCATCGGTGCTAGCGCAAAGCCACTTACGGTTATTTCTATCGAGAGTGGGGCAAACCCGGCTAATGTAACTCTTGGCAAAGCTTACGCAGATCTTGTACAGCTTGACTCTAATGCTCGGTTGCACTTTTCGGTCGATTCTTTCTTTACGCATGTTGTGCCTAATACAGACAGTGCAGGCGGTACTGTTGTACTAAATAACATCACGCCAATCGTTTCAACATGTAATTTTGGCGCAGGTGCTGGCAGGACTTTATCGAAAATTGTGTTGGTTGGTCATGAAGATGTTGAACTTAAAGGTGCAGTGGTGGCTGAACAATTAAGTTATGAACCTCTGCGCGATGTCAATGTCGCTACTACTCTCACCTTGCGTTCTGCGCAAATAGGGGATTGTGACGTGATATCTAGCGCAGATAATGAATTTTATCTGAACCTCGTAACATCTCAAGAAATGATTGGGGATGTGAGCATCAAGAAGGGTGGCATTATGATAAATGATGGCACGCAGTTGGTGATTAAAACCTCTAATCTTGAAGTGCCGTTAATAGCTTCTAATAAAGATGGTACTGGTGTCGTGGTATTTGATCAGAAAAACATCGACTTTAATAAATCCGATACTAAAATTGCGGTGCAGCAGTTTGGTAAAGCTGACAAAAGGCTAGGCACACTTATCATTAAAACTGACGAACTTGTGGCTGGTCATCCTATCGGTAACGCGAAGATTAATGTGAAGAATTTAGTGATAGACGTACCTCGCAGTGTGGTACTGTCTGGAGAGGAAGTGATAGTAGATACAGCAGAAATTCGGGGCTCATCGCTCGTGCATATAGATGCTCTGCGTATATCAGGTACTTTTGCTGTGGCAGAGGGCGCAAAAACATCTATCACTTTTGGTGGAATTGAAAACAATGCTAATGAGAAGGAGAATCCTGCATCAAAAACTTGTTCGATCAGTGGTAAATTTGGTACGGCTAATGCTGCCTTTGAAAGGATGACCTTTGCACATGGCGCTCAAAATATTATCTCAGGCGCGTTCTATGCCACCGAGTTGGCCATGGCCAATAGGCATTTCGTTCTTTCTAACGCTACAACTATTTCTGGTTTGATGAACATATCTGGCGTCACAACAATCGATTTAGAGCGTCATGCCTTAACTATGCAGAACGCAGAATCTAAACCTACAGATGTATTAACATTAGGCTTGACGTTGGTCAATACTGACTCATTCGGCTCTATCATTGCGGCTACAGGCTCTACTCTTGATTTGTCTGAGCTTGAGAAATTAGTGATAAATGTTAAGGTCGAAGATGGCGCTGCTACCTCTAAGTTAGGCACGGAATGGCTTGTATTATCTGTTAAGGATGGTGGAAAAATCACCTTCCCAGCAAGCAACAAGATAGATCTAAAAGTTTTAAACAATATAGTGGGTATGAGATTTGCAGCAAAAGGCGGTAATGGCTTATTAATACTAGATAAATCAGGCTCTAACCCAGTTTCACCTATTACAGAGGAAGAGAAGAAGGTTGTTAAAGAAGCTATAGATAAGGCGTTAGGTAGTAGTGCGCAGATTTTGGCTGACGATTTACTAGCCCGCGTCTATAAGGAAGCTGTATCGGATCCAAATAGCGGCTCTGCGCAGCTTGTGAATACTCTGCACGCAGTGATGCAGAATAAAAATCTAAGTCAAGAACAGAAAGACGAGACCGTTGCAGTTGTCATGACTCAATTTGCATATACTGGCGCGGGTCAAGCAAATCAATCTAGTATCGCTAATTTATCAATGATGATCGACAATACGTCCCTAATGTCTGGCACTGGCAGTGTAGTAGCATTTGATGAAGGTAGGATCGGTGTTTCAGCTGGTGATGATGGAAATCGCAGAGGTAGCTCCGCGTGGATCAAGCCTCTTTACGGAACATCAAAACAAAGAAGCTATGTGAATGATCCTATTGGATATCGCTCTTCTCAGGCGGGTATCCTCGTAGGTTTCGACAAAAACGTTAGCGATCAATTGTTAATGGGTATGAGCGTAGGCTATATCGCTCTAGATACTAAACCTAATGCGAAGGTTGTCGAAGGCGCCAAAACTGATGCTAGTAACTTCATGGGTTCTTTATATGCAAAATATGACCTATGTCCAGAAGTCACATTGTCTGGTTTAGTGGGTTATAGTGCTGCGTTCAATAAGGGCGTTTCTCCTCGTACCGTGTTAGTGAAAGAAAGTATTGTGCAGGAATATGCAAATTACAAATACAATAGCAATAATGTGGCGTTACAGTTAAAAGGACAGTATAATATAGCAAGCGGCTCTCACGAGTGGACGCCATATATCTCGGCAGGCTTGTTGTCATTAGGCAAGATTGCATATTTGGAAACTGATACTTCTAATAACAGAAACGTGCAAACTAAAGCCGCCACTATGTTCCAAGGCGCTTTGGGTGGTAATTACACCAATACTGTTAGTAATGTAAGCGGTTTGTTTAAATCCGGAGCATTTGCGCAATTAGTATTTTTTAGCAAAAATCACTCCCAAACTAGTGTGCAATATGATGGTGGCACTCCGGTGGTATTGCCAGCTCCCCTGAATCAGAACATAATGTATTCCGTTGGTTTTATTTTTGACGCACAATTGAAAAGTGGACTTGATGTAGGTCTGAACATTGGGATGCAAGGTGCTAAAAAATATATAGGGGGTAACGTGCAAATAACGGCGCGCGTGAATTTCTAATCTTAAACTGCCTTGAATAGGAAATGCGTTGTGTACAACAATTAGCATTTCCTGTAAAATTTTTTATGCATCTATTATTTTTTGTTTTTGTTTGTGTGTGTATAGTTGTTTGAGGTGAATTGCAGTAACGGCTTTTTAAGGATTTATCTTTGTTTTTTTATTCTTTACATATCCTAGATCATGCCACTTACCGCTTGCAAAGGTAGCATATATTATATCAAATCTCAAAATAACGGGACAAAAGCCTTAAGGAATGCTATGCTGATATGGTATAAGAGTATAAGACTTTAATGGTGCGCAATGAACAGAGTGAATTAAATGAAATTCCTAACTCAATATAAATAATAAACGAATGCGAGTGTAAGCCCATAGTGCTCTACAATTTATGTAATAATTGAGAAAAATAGAGATTGAAATCAATAGTAGAGTCATAATCCAAAATCCTTTTAATATCTATTGAGCCTTATATTTAGCCTGTTTTAGGCAGTTTCTTATATGATCTGACTCATATGTAAAAATGATACTATAGTAATTTAGGTTGAATTAGGTATTTTAAATATTTAGATGCTTGGCCATAACTATTCCCAGCTTCTAAATATTCTACTACTTTTTCTCTTAAATCATTGCTATAGCTTCTTGTCATTTTTCCTTTCATTATAACGAAAAATTATATCTAATTCAACCTAAATTACTATAATTGTTTTGGATTAGTTTTTTTAGTCCTAATTCTGATGGGATTCAGTCGGTTTTGCATTAGACCGTTTTTTATAATAGACCTCTTGCATAACCTATTCCGTGGGGTAATTTTGTTGTCAAAACTCCTTTGCGCTCCTCATATACTAGAGTATGCTGCGGCGCTCAACATCATTTTCCCTTAGTACCGGATACATAGTTGCTCAAGCTTTGAATTTAAAGGATTGTTAGACATAATAGATCTGAGGAAAAAATCAAAAATTTCGATGAATTTTGATTGCATTAATATTTTTCTTAAAAAAGTAAGTCCATATGAAAATATAGAAAATAACCTACGATTATGATTTTTAATTTTAATTGGTTTTACTAAATTTTTTATTACCCCAAATTTTACGGTAAATACAAATCCAATTGTTAAAACTGCAAGTAATTTTGCTAATCTTTCAAGATCTTTGATGTGAGTATTTTTCATATTAAAACCTTGCGTTTTCAATAGACCTCTTTCCTAACTCTACTCCTGATGGCAACTGTGGCGACGCTGTCGATGCTCGAGTCCTCACGTACTTCATGTACGCTGTGGCTCTGTGCTTCGTATACTCCTCGCATTTGCTCATCATGAGCGAGTTTCGAAAGAGGTCTAATTTACCAATCACGATCATCATAAAAATGCTTTTACTCATATATTTGAGCGTATTTGCAATGAGAATCAGATAGAGCATAGAAAGACTAAGATCAAGGGACCGTTGCGAGATGAGGTAATTTTTGTTATAATAAGAACCAGTCACGCAAAACATTTAACTAACCTATTCAGCATAATTTTTGTGAAAGCTAATTGAACAAAAGCCTTAGCGGATGAAGGGGAAATCTCATAATCCTTGGACAATCTTCTGAAATTACCCAGCCACGCAAACGAGCGTTCCACAAGCCACCGCCATTGCTGAACCTTAAACCCCCCTCGTTCCGTCTACCGGCTTGACAATGCTCAGCAAACACCCCTGCGTATGCGCATAAAACCATTTTTGTAAATCACCTTGATACCCCCGATCTGCTAAAACTTTTACCAGCCTCGGAAAGTTTTGCTTTAAGCCAAATAGGACTTCCCTAGCACAGTTGCTGTCATGGGGCGTCGCACTATGAACGTCAATGCTCAGCGGATAGCCCAAGGTATCCACAACAATATGGCGCT
>NZ_JACVVM010000006.1 GCF_016751895.1 Candidatus Sarmatiella mevalonica
TTATCTCATAGATATCGCAATAAGCGTAGGGGTTATAATCTAAAGTTTAATATTGTTGCTGGAATTGTTAATTTCAAAAATGATTTCGTTAATAAATTACTTGCCGCTTGATGCTAAAATAATCACGAACAACCTTCTTCACCCCTCGCATTGGCTAATTGTTAATTAAATACTTACGCAAGAGGTCTACTGTGTAAAAAGAGTATTATTTGGTCTAAAGGAAAAATTTTCAAGGTTAGTAAGGATTTTAGCTGACCAAGGTTGCCAAGGAGATTTACAGAAGTGGTTATACCCACGCTCATGGTAGTTTGCTTACCATTGTTAAGCCTAAGCTGGCACTAAGTGCTTGCAGGTGCAACAGTAGAGATGGCTTGTAGAGCACTCATTCGCTTGGCTTGGTAACTTTAGAAGATTGTCAAAAGATTGCGAAATAACCACCTCTTCAGCTAAGGCTTTTGTACAATTGGTTTTTACAAAAATTATGATGAAAAACTTATCGCGTGGTTTTACGTGACT
The DNA here is from genome assembly GCF_016751895.1 of Candidatus Sarmatiella mevalonica. Classification (GTDB taxonomy): domain Bacteria; phylum Pseudomonadota; class Alphaproteobacteria; order Rickettsiales; family Rickettsiaceae; genus Sarmatiella; species Sarmatiella mevalonica. Next base: position 517 of record NZ_JACVVM010000006.1, read on the forward strand.
GGTTCTTACTTTCTTACTTACGCAACAGCTCTAATGTAGAACACAGCGTTTATAAGAGTTCTTATAGGATACTTACGACTCTTACCATAATTTCCACAGTTAAAGTTGTGTTTAAGCAGATCCCACTGCTTATCCGTCAAGTCGCTTGGATAAATTTTCATAATGCCTACCTCCATAGAGGAATTATAACATACTTAGGCTAAACTATGAATACAGGCTCTAATTACCTTCGGTTTTATATCTTGCGACCCAATTCCTTACTGTATTTGGTGATATCTCAAATTTTAATGCAGCTCTATTGCAGCTATTACCTTTATTTACATAATTCATTACTTTTTATGAAAATCTTGACTATAGGATGATTGCATTTTCTTTTTATTTTATCGCATTATATACTCAAATTTCAACTTAATTTACTATAGTTTTTCACTTGCTTCCATATAAGGTAAAATCTTTTTTATAGCTATAATTTAACACTCTAGCAGCAATGGGCTTATTCCAAAGCTATTACCTATGACTTCTAGTTTGGTGTTAGGATTATTTTTTACAAATAGCTCAATTCTATTTACCGCATTGCCGTGTATTCCAAAAACTTCGGATGCTTCTTTTTGCGTTCTACTCTTCAATCTTCACTATATGGTTTTGTTGACATTTTTCCTTTGACATACCATATCTCTTTACCTAATGCAAGGTGGTTTACTACATACCATATCTCAATCGCTAATTCAACTTACTTTACTATACGCGAGGATTCGAGTATTAGGCTGACGAGGACGGCAGTCATCAGGAGTAGAGGATTAAACATCCAATCTACTCTTTAATGCATTTTCTTGTATAAACACTCTTCTTGGATCAACAATGCTGCCCATCAAGGTGGTTATCATATCACTTGTAGAGTCTTCATTATCAATACGCACTTGGAGCAACGCTCTGGAAGTAGGGTTAAGTACAGTTTCCCAAATCTGCTCTGGATTCATCTCTCCTAGCCCTTTGAAACGTTGAATAGACACTCCTTTTTTTACAAAATCCATAATATACTGCATCATTTTTATTGGTAGGGCATGATGGCATTCATGATTCTTCATAAAGAGTTTAATTTGGTTATGATGCGCGAAGAATGGCATGAGGGTTCTTGCTTGATTATTTAAAGCTTTTATTTCCATAGATTCTAGCTGCTGCAACGACAAGAACATGGAATTTTTTAACCCTCTAATGAATCTATAAAATTCAATGCGATCTTCGTGCCAATGTACCTGCCAGTCAGTTTTATCTAAATGAGTGAAATCATTGCATAGAGCAATGGCTTCTTTAATGGCATGTTCGCTATTACTACTGAGAAGGCGAGCGTTTAACAAATCTCTTAAGGCCAACACTTCTACAATGTTAAGATCAAAATTGCCGCGCAAGTTATTTACCAGATGATCAAAATGAATCAAGTCAGCAATAAAATTACGTAACTCCTCAGAGTTCAAACTACTACCATCAGCCAAAGTAACGTTTGCATCTTGCGCTGCGTTTTGAATCAAATAATCGTGGAACTGCTGCTCGTTCTTCAGATACACCGAGTGATTTCCTCGTTTTATTCTATATAATGGAGGTTGTGCGATATATAAAAAACCCTTATCTATCACAGCTCTCATATGTCTATAAAAGAATGTGAGGAGAAGGGTACGAATATGCGAACCATCAACATCTGCATCAGTCATAATTACAATTTTATGATATCTGGTTTTGGCTACATCAAAATCTTTATCACCAATCCCAGTGCCGAGCGCCGTAATGAGTGTGCCTATTTGCTCAGAGTCTATCATTTTATCAAATCTAGCCCTCTCGATGTTCAGAATTTTGCCGCGCAATGGCAAGATAGCCTGGAATTTTCTATCTCTACCTTGCTTTGCGGTACCTCCAGCAGAATCTCCCTCAACTATAAATACTTCCGATTTTGCCGGATCGCGTTCTTGGCAATCAGCTAACTTACCAGGTAGATTAGAAATTTCAAGCGCTGTTTTTCTACGAGTTAACTCGCGCGCTTTGCGAGCAGCTTCTCTCGAAGCAGCAGCTTCAAAAATTTTATTAACTATATTTTTAGCATCATGCGGATTTTCTTCAAGCCATTCCACAACTTTATTATACACTGCTTGTTCTACGATGGCTCTAGCTTCTGCGCTCACTAGTTTATCTTTGGTTTGTGAAGAAAATTTAGGATCCGGCAGCTTTAATGAAAGTACGCATGAAAGACCTTCCCTACTATCTTCTCCTATTAATGTTAATTTATTTTTCTTATACGCATTGTTATTATCAATATAGAAAGCTACAGCTCGCGTGAGTGCGTTTTTAAAGGCGCTAAGATGCGTCCCCCCTTCTTTCTGGCGAATGTTGTTAGTAAAACAAAGAATATTCTCATGGTAAGAATCGTTCCATTGCATTGCAAACTCAACGCTGGCAGCTTCTTGAGTAAAGACAGACATGATCATTTTAGTATGTACTGAGCTTTTTGCCTTATCTAAATAGCGAACATATGCCTCAATCCCACCAACGAAATTAAAAGAGGATTGTTTAGCATCAATAGAACGTTTATCTATTAAGTTAATGGCGATGCCGGAATTTAAGAAGGCGAGCTCACGTAATCTATTCTCGATAGTGGTAAAATCAAAGTCAATTTTAGTAAAAATTTGAGCAGATGGAAAAAAAGTTATAGAGGTGCCCTGTTTGCTCACGCCATGACGAATCATTTTTAGTGGCTCTACACTCTTTCCAACTTCAAAGCGCATAAAATATTCTTGATTATCCCTATAAATGGATAACTCTAGCCAGTCTGAGAGAGCGTTTACTACAGAAACCCCCACTCCATGCAACCCACCGGAGATTTTGTATGAATTCTGATTAAATTTACCACCGGCATGTAATTGGGTCATAATAACCTCAGCGGCCGATATCCCCTCTTCTTCATGCAGATCTACCGGAATACCTCGGCCATTATCGCATACCGTTACAGACCCATCAGCATTGAGCGTGATATCAACATGATTACAATAACCAGCGAGAGCTTCATCAATGGCATTATCTACTACCTCGTATATCATGTGATGCAAACCTGATCCATCAGATACATCTCCGATATACATGCCGGGTCTAACCCGCACCGCTTCAAGCCCTCTTAAAACCGTGATGGAACTTGCGTTGTAGTCTTGTAACTCTTCTTCTTGGTCTTTCATATACAAATAATTTCTTTTTAAACTGAAACGATGCAGTGGTTAACGAACTAAGCTTGAAACTATCAAGTACTTAAAAAATTATATATTAGGTTGTGTCTTAATCAAGGCTTATTGTTACCATGCGTATTTTTTATTTTGTTTTAGCCCTATAAACACTAAGTACATAGTCCAAAGACCGCAAATAGATGACAAGCCAGAGGGTAAAAAGAGCAGAGGCGCACCACTAAAAATTGCCAAACTCATAATTGTCCTGAATGGTAATAGCCTTCTTTGTACGATGAGCGTGAGTGCGTATATAAAAAAACAACGCATAATAAATGAACACAAGGTGATGAAAGTGTGTGCAGCTACACCGAGGGTTAGTTCGCATATCATTAAAAAATGCATGTAGTATTGAGTGCATCTTAGCGCGATGGATTTGAGCATTGTATGATCGAAGGTAATGAGATCTTGGTTGGTATTCCCATTGATAGTTTTAAGAAGAGTTGGGTAAGTATAATTAAAATGCAAATACTCGCTCGATCTATCTCGTAGTATTAATTCTATATGTTTAGATTCCACCTTCAGCAGAAAATGTATATTCAATGCGTGGTGTTGTGATTGATCATCCTTTTGATTCTTTACATCATAACTTTGTGATGAATTAAGCAATTTAATATGAGAAATTTCATCAGATGTCGTAACAAGCGAAGAAAGATATGCGTTAGAATAAAGAGTAGATATTTGTTGTAAGTGTTCGTCAGGTTGAAGGTTAATGATAACCGCATCATCGCCATTGAGATTTTGTATGGTTTGTTTGTATAGAGTATCCGAAACGCTCATACTCTGGGTTTGTTTGTTGTAATACATCACTGGCATTTTGGCGATAATGCTATTGATGTTCTTTTGTATATCACTCTTGTTCGCGTCATTCTTTAATGCATCTTCTATATGCGACAAGTTACAAATAACTGGAAGTAATTGAAAAAACAGAATACATAAAAAGGATGAGTATATAACATGGCTCAACCCACGCAGATTTTTTTGCTTAGTGAGTTTGGCGTAAAATTGCGCGGAAGTTAATGAAGAATATATGCAGGATGCAAAATATTTTAGAGAATAAATGCAAGCCGTACAAGACTCTATAAAAATGTTGAATATATAATTGTTTCTCATGCGTTTTTATGTGTAATAAATTTAAGTATGGTAATGATCTTTACTATAGAACACCGCTAAAAACCCGATAACACAAACTGCAATAGTATAAAATGCAGGGGAGCTGGTTATGCCAGTATAATGTATCAAACTTTCTGAGATCATAGGAATGGTACCGCAAAATAACGCAACGCCTAAATTATAACAAAAAGCTGATGCGCGATATCTTGCCTGTGCTGGAAAAAGCTGTAAAACCCAACCAAGGCCAAAGGATGCGTATAATTGGCTTACACCAGTGAAAATAATTTGCGCCATAGTTATTAATTTAACATCTCCAGTTTTTAATATCCAGAAAAAAGGGAATGCACAAAATGCAACTAACACTGCCCCTAACATCATCATTTTCCATACTAAGTATTTCCTGCTTAACATGCCCACTAGCACGCCTAGAGTGCCTAAACATATGAAGCTAGCTATATTCATTAACAGCATGGTTGGTTTATTAATCAACCCTCTAGATAGCAGATAAGATGGCGCAAAGAGCGTTGCTGTATAAAATGGCCCTACAGACATGGCCGCTACTGCAATTGCACAAATAGATGATCTGAGATATTTGTTCCATAAAATGGAAAACTCAAAAATATTTATACTTTTTGCATCCTTTGCTTCAATTTTGGTGTTTGGTAGATAGAGTCTAGCATACCAGCCTATAATTCCCACCACTCCACCTAATATAAAAGGGCAGCGCCAACTCCAACTTGGCAAGGGTAGTAGTAGAAACATCAGGCTTACTGCGGAAGCTAAACATCCGCCTATAGTGGCAGAAGCGCTTACTACTGCCGTAACCAAAAATTTATATTTAGATTCGCTATTTTCTAATACGGTAATGCCCGCTCCGTGATATTCTCCGCCGGCCGAAATGCCTTGTATTAACCTAAAAAATAATAAAGAAACTGGTGCTATCACGCCAATGCTTGCATACCCTGGTAAGAAACCAATAGATAAAGTAGCAAGTGCCATACCTATCATAGAGCAGGTGAGTGCAGTTTTTCTACCAAATTTATCACCTACAATACCTAAAAACCATCCGCCGAAGGGGCGAGTTAAAAACCCAGCGGCGAAGGCTGCATACGCTTGTAGATAAGACAGCCATGCATGTTCTGATGGAAAGAAGATGGGTGCAAATAGCGGGGTTAACAACCCAAACAATAAAAAGTCATAAAACTCTAGAACATTGCCGATGCTAGCTAAGATCAAAATACGCTTCATTTCATTTATCCTGCGGAAAGTTAAATAGAGACGGTTGAACGCATGTTCACCGCTGCCATTATACATGTGACTCTTGTTTAGTCAACCTTCTGCTTGAAGAGTTTTTATAGTTTTTGGTATTATTTTTGTCACGTTCATAGACGCTGTCATCAGGAGATCTTAAGCCAGAGTGCAAGGCATCGAATATGGGCGGCGGTGAGGAATGAAGTAGCATTTTTAGCATATATAGTAATTTAGGTTGAAGTAGGTATTTTAAAGAAATAAGAAATAGCCTCATATAATTGATCAAATTCAGTAATTTGATTTTTAATCCATCGTTTCATATTAGCTCAAAATTTCTCTATTGGATTCAGATCTGGTGAATATGGAGGCAAAAAAATGATCTTGCAATTTACTGATTCAATCAATTCTTTTGTCTTCTTAGATTTATGAAAAGAAGCGTTGTCCATAATTACAACTTGGCTGGACTTTAATTCCTTAATTTGAAATATTCTCCACCCAGCTTTCAAATAATAGTGTATTGCATGGACCATTAAATACCATAGGTGCTATTGATTTATTACAAATTTTTGTGCAGCTATTTTCAATAGACCTCTTTCGAAACTCGCTCCTGATGGCAACTGTGGCGACGCTGTCGATGCTCGAGTCCTTACGTACTTCATGTACGCTGCGGCTCTGTGCTTCGTATGCTCCTCGCATTTGCTCATCATGAGCGAGTTTCGAAAGAGGTCTAATGTCATATTTTCATTTAATTTAACGTAATTTTCAAGCGCTTCTAGATCAATTTTTCTTTTTGAACTACCTCGTTCTTTGCAAGATAATTGCCTTCTTTTTTTATATTTTCGGTACCACCTTCCTATTGCTGATACACTTATTTTAAATAATTTAGATGCTTGGTCATAACTATTCCCAGCTTCTAAATATTCTACTACTTTTTCTCTTCAATCATTGCTATAGCTTTTTGTCATTTTTCCTTTCATTATAACGAAAAACTATATCTAATTCAACCTAAATTACTATACAATTAAACGGAATGATGCATCTATCCTATCACAGCTTATCTCCTGACGACAGTACCTAGCATAATCAAAGAAAAAGAAGTATAGTTATAAAAATTATATTTTATGCATAATTTATGCTTATTCATTGCACTCCATATACTAAGCCATTCTGTTTATACACCTTTTTGCAGAAGCATGAAGGGAGTTACCTATATTTAGTAAATAACATGGAGGAAGCCAGGTATTACCAGCAAATTCTTCAGTTTTTTCTACCGCAGGCACCTCTTGTATTTGAAGATTTCGACACCACTCCACAAGATCTTATATCTCCTAGCAAAAATTTATGCGCTAGTAGAGCCAGGGTATTATCGGAATTAATTTTAGGGGCTCATCGGCCAAAACTACTCATCACTACGGCTTTTAATTTATTGCATATATTGCCAACACCTACTTTATTTAAAGAGTATTGTATTTCTTTAGAGTCGGGTCAAACCTTTGATCTAACTGATCTTAAAAATGCGCTCATAGCCTCTGGTTATACTAGAGAGTCTGTGGTAAGCGATGTGGGAGAGTTTTCTATTGCTGGTGATATATTAGATCTTATTACGGCGAGCGATGCATATCGCATTAGATTTTATCATGACCTTGTAGAATCAATCAAAATATTGGATACAGAAACTCGCATTTCTAATGACGAATTAACAAAAATTATTATTCCTCCCGTATATGAGCTTACTTTTTCTACGGCAAGCGTGGAACTTTTTAAAAAACAGTACATTCAACTCTTCTCCGAGCCAAACACTTTTTACAATAAGATTACTAACTATCAAAGAGCTCATGGATGTGAATTCTGGTCTGGTTTATTTTATCATCAAAAAGCTAGCTTATTAGATTATATGCCGGCTCAAACAAAACTGATAGTAGAGCCATTAGCGATGAATGGATTAAGGGAGTATACGCAGAAATATAATCATTTTGCAAGCATGCAAAAGACACCGGTTTTGCCGTTTGTTTTTGCCTATCATAATTTAGAGCAAGTTACAGCCAACATTCAAACAGACGATGTTATATCATTTGACAATATTGATAGTATACCTCTTTCTAAACTTGCGCTAGGTTATGAACAAATGCAAGGAGCAAATGAAAGCGCAGAATCGCGAGTGTACATGGAGTTAAGTGAGGATTCACACATCGACAGCGACGTGCAGTTGGCATCAGGAATAGAGTTATGTGAGAGGTCTAATGATTTAGATGGTCCTTCTGATGTTTCTGTCTACTTTAAGTATTATTCTAGGGTAGTAGTAGGATCAGATTTTCTGCCATCGTCTATAGAGAAGTTAACGCATTACTTTCAATACTACAAACACCCCGTGAATGTTATTAGTTATTATCACGAAGCGAAGCTTGGGCATGTGAATATAGCACCATTTTTATTAAAACGCTTCTTTGCCGCAGATGGCACTTTATTTCTTTCGCAAACTCAATTCATAAAAAACAAATCTCTTCAGAAACTTGCTAACAAGGAACAAAAACATCATCATAAAGTTAGCAACTTCAAAAATCTTTTAGTAGAGTTAGATTCCTTTAAAACAGGAGATTTAGCCGTACACACTAGCTATGGCATAGGCAGCTTCCAAGGAGTAGAGACGATTATTACTCAAGGTAGAACATATGACTGCATAAAGATGATTTATGCTGATGGTGACGTGCTGTATATACCAGTAGAGAACATTGCAGAGATCAAAAAATATGATGGCGATGGGGCATTAGACAAACTAGGCGTGGGGGCGTGGCAAAAACGCGCAGCTAAAGTAAAGGAAAGACTGAACGAAGTAGCGATGCGTTTAATGCAAATAGCAGCTAAGCGAGCTATGTGCGTTACAGATGGCATAGAATATGATTTAGAAAAATATGAAAAATTCTGTCAAAAATTCCCTCATGCAGAAACTCAAGATCAGGCTAGAGCTATTGATGATATAGAACAGGATCTGAAGAGCGGCAGATTAATGGATAGATTAATTTGCGGTGATGTTGGTTTTGGCAAAACTGAGGTAGCTATTAGAGCCATATATCTAGTATTACATAATAAAATGCAAAATCATCCGCAGGTTTTAGTTGTAGTTCCAACAACCATTTTATGCAACCAGCACTATCAGAGGTTCTGTGAGCGTTTTGTTGATTGTGAAGTGAGAATAGCAACTCTTTCGCGTCAACTAAAATCATCACAAAGAAACCAGATTAAAGAACAAATAAAAAATGGTGAGGTAGACTTAGTGATAGCAACTCATGCAATTTTTGGTAAAGACGTTGAGTTTAAAAATTTATGTTTATTGATAATAGATGAAGAACAGTCTTTTGGTGCATTACAAAAAGAACACTTTAGAGATGTAAAATCTCAAGTACACACGCTCAGCTTATCGGCAACGCCTATACCCAAAACATTACAGATGTCTCTTTTAGGTTTAAAGGATTTAAGTATCATCTCATCACCACCATTAAATAGGATGGCCGTTAAAACTCATCTCGTGCCTAATGATAAAGCGATGCTGCACCAAATTCTTTTAAAAGAGAAACGGAGGGGTGGGGCTAGTTTTTATGTTTGCCCTAGGGTGAGTGATATAGAGCAGATAGAGAGTTTTATTAAAGATTATGTGCCAGAAGTGACCTATGCAATTGCTCATGGTAAAATGAGTAATGCCATAGACGGCATTATCACAGATTTTGCACAAGGTAAGGTGGACGTGTTAATATGCACCACTATCATTGAATCTGGTATAGATCTTCCTAACGCGAACACGCTAATCATACATAAAGCTAACTACTTTGGTTTGCGTCAACTTTATCAGCTAAAAGGTAGAGTTGGTAGGAGTAATGTGCAGGCCTGCGCATATTTTGTAGTGGAAGATGGAGAGATGAGTAGCAAGGCTATGCATAGAATAGAGGTGATGCAAAATACTTGCGCCTTGGGCAGTGGTTTTATGATAGCTAATCATGATATGGATCTGCGAGGCTTTGGTAATTTAATAGGACAAGAACAGTCTGGCAATATTCGAGAAGTTGGTATCGAACTCTATACTCAAATGTTGGAAGATGCAATCGCTGCTCTTAAGCATGAAAAGGAAGTATTAGATTTTACTACTAGTATAGATTTGAACTTAAATTTGATGATACCTAGCTCTTATGTATCGGATATTGATTTAAAGCTTGGGCTTTATAGAAGGATGGGTAATTTGAAAAATGATGAAGAGATAGAATATTTTAAGGATGAGATGTTAGATAGATTTGGCGCAATACCACAAGAGTTTTGTAATTTACTAGACGTGATTTCTATCAAGTGCAGGTGCAGCAAATTGTTTATCACAAAACTTACGTGCTGTGCAGATGGATTGGCCTTCTCATTCCATCAGCAGAAAGATTGGGCTGGAAAGTTAGATGTCTTTTTTCAGGAGCATGCAAAATATATCGTATTCAAACCAAATAACACTTTTATTTATAACTTAGGAAATACCGAACATGACCTACTCAGCGCAGCCAAATACATCATCTCTCAAATAGAAAACTATGTCGCTTGATTTATCTTCTAATTACTCTCTTTCTAAGCAACAAGCTTATGTTGTAGATGCTCTGTGCGAGGGGATAGGGCACGGCTATAAGTCTCAAGTATTACTGGGCATTACAGGTTCTGGCAAAACCTTTACTATGGCTAACATAATTAGCAAAACTAAACGTCCCGCCTTAATCATGACCCATAATAAAACCTTAGCTGCGCAAATTTATTTGGAGATGAAAGAATTATTCTCCGACGCGGCGGTTGAGTATTTTATTTCATACTATGATTATTTTCAGCCTGAAGCTTATATAGCAAGAACCGATACCTTTATAGAAAAAGATTCTTCAATTAACGAGCAGATAGATTTAATGAGACACTCCGCCACTCGCTCTATGATGGAGCGGGAGGATGTAGTGGTGATCGCATCTGTTTCTTGTATATATGGCCTTGGTTCACCAGAGTTATATTATAACAGTGTAATAAAGCTGGAATTAGGAAGTAAATATTCTAGAACAGAGCTTATTCATCAGTTGTTATGTTTGCAGTACAGCAGAAACGACATAGAGTTTAGTCGCGGCGCTTTTCGCGTGCGCGGCGATATCATAGATGTGTTTCCAGCACACTCGCAGGATAAGGCATGGAGATTGATTTTTTTTGATGATGAATTGGAAACTTTGCAAGAATTTGACCCATTGATGGTAGGGCAGTTTACGCCGCTCAAGTCTGTTGTGATTTATGGTAATTCACATTTTATTACTTCTAAACAAACAATTGATCGAGCCGTAATAGAAATTCAAAAAGAGCTTGCGCAGAGATTAGAGTTCTTGCGCAAAGAAGATATGCTGCTTGAAGCAGCGAGGCTAGAACAGAGAACGAAGTATGATATTGAGTTGTTATTAACCACAGGTAGCTGCAAAGGCATAGAAAATTATTCGCGTTTTTTTATTGGTAATGAGCCTGGCACGCCCCCACCAACACTTTTTGATTATTTGCCACCTAACGCGCTGCTGTTTATAGATGAAAGCCACATCATGGTTCCGCAGATTAGGGCTATGTATAATGGTGATAGAGCGAGAAAGGAGAGTTTGGTGCGTCATGGCTTTCGCCTTCCATCTGCTTTAGATAACAGACCATTAAAATTTGAAGAATGGGACGAGCGTCGGCCGTATACGGTTTTTGTTTCGGCTACCCCAAGTGAATTTGAACTAAAGGAGTCTAGTAATACTGTAGAATTGTTAATTCGACCTACTGGCTTGCTTGACCCAGAGTGTTTTGTGCGACCTGTGCGATATCAGGTGGATGATTTGTTGGCAGAAATTCGTATCGCGAAGAGTAAGGATTTAAGAACATTAGCGTTGACTCTGACTAAAAAAATGTCTGAAGATTTGACGGAATATTTAGTTTCGTTAGGTATTAAATGCGCCTATCTACATTCGAACATTCAGAGCTTGGAGAGGATGGAAATTATTAATAGCTTAAGATCCGGCGAAATTGATGTTGTGGTTGGAATTAATCTCTTGAGGGAGGGGCTAGACATACCCGAGTGCGGATTGGTTGCTATTTTAGATGCAGATAAGGAAGGTTTTTTGCGCTCTAAAACATCTTTATTGCAAATTATAGGGCGCGCAGCACGAAATAGCCTGAGTAAGGTAGTGTTGTATGCCGATAGTATCACGCAATCTATGGAGTATGCACTGGAACAGACGAGGAGGCGGCGTGAAATTCAGCAGCAATATAACATTGAAAATAATATTACCCCTACTACAGTTCAAAAGAATCTGATGTCAATTGGATTGATGGAGGGTAAGGCAGAAGTGGATAAGAAGGCTATGCAAAGGAGAGTAGAGCAGAGGGTAAATCAGATTTTAGAAGAGGGCGGCGAAAGAGCGGAGATGGAGTTAAAAAAATTAAAAAATTTAATGAAAGAAGCGGCGAAAAATTTAGAATTTGAGGAAGCGGCGGAGTATAGAGACCAAATAGCTCAACTAGAAAAAGCATTATTGCTATAAGCCTTGTTGTTATAAGTAGGAGGTTATTTATTTGCTGCATATCTTACCTTAAGTAGTTTTCTAGCTCATGCGCACCTTATCCGCGCTTGCATCATCTATGGGCTTGAGGCATGCGAGAGTCCTTTTTTCATTAGACCTCTTTTTCAAACTCTACGCCTTCATGACAACTGCGGTGATGCTGTCGATGCGTGAGTCCTCACTTAACTTCATGTAGGCTCAGAAGCTCTGTGCTTCGTATACTCCTTGCATTTGCCCATCATGGGCGAGTTTGGAAAGGGGGCTAATATAGAAAGTATATTTTGAGATGCATCTAATATATAGTAAATTAAGTTGAGATTATGTTAATCACACATCAATAGCACCAATGGTATTTAATGGTTCGTGTAATACACAATTAATTGAGACCTGGGTAGAGAAATTTCTAATCAAAGAACTAAAAGCTGGTCAAGTAGTGATTATGGATAATGCTGCATTTCATAAATCTCAGAAAGTTAAAGAGTTGATAGAATCTGTCGAGTGCAAGCTTGTATTTTTGCCTCCATATTCTCCAGACCTAAGTCCTATAGAAAAATTCTGGGCAAATATGAAACGTTGGATTAAGGACAGAATCTCTTCTTTTGATAAACTTTATGATGCTTTAAACCAATTCTTTGTCTTGCAGACCTCAACTTAATTTACTATAAGCTACCCGCTCTTGACTTATGTATAAAACACTAGTAAATTGAGCGACGTATTTTGATTTAATAATAACATAAATTAATATTTATCTAATTATTGATACTAAATAAATACACCGTAGTTTTATTAAATTATTAATTATTAATACTAAATAAATACACCGTAGTTTTATTAAATTATTCTAGAAGGTATATAAATATTATGCAAAATATTACACAAAAGTCATCGCTACAATGGAACGCGCTAAAATCACGAGTGATAAATAGCGATACAGCTTTGACTTCTACTGCGAGGGTGCCAAATACAGAAATTCAAAAGTTTTTAAATGCTTTCGAGACAGAAGATTCAAAAACGAAGACATTCTATGATCGTGTCGCTGAGTTATTTCAAAACAACGATAATGCAGGTACGACTTATTATTTGACCGCTCAGCTTCGTCTCGCATTAAAAGAGTCTATTATAAACGGTAAATATCAGCCAAAAGATCTGTCAGACGTAATAGTAGAGGTGCTGGATAGTGTTTGCGATAAGCGCAAGCAAGATTCGAAGCACCCAATGAGCGCCGCGTTGCAAGCAGCGCGTGGTCAAAACTTTGAACTACTTAGTGTTTTGATGACATCTATAAAGAATGGAGATGATGCATTATCGTTTTTCAAAGCTTATATGATACAAAGAGGAAAGCCGCAACAGGGGTAGAGAGCTGTGATGGGTAAAAAATAAGCGTTATCTAACCTAAGATGGGCAAGACTAGAGTTTCTCTGTCTGCCCTTGTTACTGCGCGTTTTAGGCTGTTGATAATTTATCTGCGTTTGCATCATCTATGGGCTTGAGGCCTGCAATAGTTCTTTTTTCATTCAAAGTCATAAAAGAAGCGCTCGATATTTTGCTCCATAGCTTTTGCCTTTTTCTGATTAATGCAGACACCGCATCTAAGTCAAAACTCAATGACAAATCTTGTTGATAAAAACACGAAAACCAATTGCTAAAAAAATCCGCAAGAATTTTTAGTTCAGGTATAATCTTCTCTTCCCATAAACTAATTCTTGCACGCTCTATATTATTATATTTATTTTCTCCGCCTGAAATGCCAAGTAGCTGTGGTGGAATGCCAAAAGCTAAGGCTATCTCTTTGCTAGCCATGTGCTTAGAGGATATAAAGTCCATATCTTTCGGATTAAAGCTAATCTCTTGCCATTGCAATCCTCCTTCTAGCAATAAAGGTTTGCCGCAGTTACGATATCCACTAAATTGCTGATACAACTCTTCTTTGATACGTTGAAACTGCTCTTCGCTTAAATATTTATTATCATCCTTTAAAATCAAGGCGCCGCTAGGCCTGGCTCCATTTTTGAGTAATGAATTATTCCATTCATTTGTAGCTTGTATTAGTTCTATAGATTGTTTAATGGTTTCTAATACAGAAAGTCCACAGTATGGATTATTTGGATTATAATTATATATATGTAGTATTTTACTTGTTCCGCTTATTGGATGTATCTTATAAATTACCTCTTTACCGTGAGCTCGATATTTATAACCCACTACCTCATGAGACTCTTTATGATATTCAAGGCTTATGCAGGATGGATGAAGTATGTGCAGCGAGCACAACGCATTAGCGCTACCCTTATTGCACAAACCAAGAACGTATGCATTACCAAATAGTAATTTGTGAGACATGATAGTACGCAAAAACTGCGCGTAAGAGGTGGTGTGAGTTGGTTTTTTTAACAACCGGTATAGTGGGTGTGCATTGGATGCACGCTTATCTTCTATATGAATGATCATTGGCACGTGGCTCACTGCGTTAGCTATCATATCTACGCAATATCGCACAAACACATTATTTTTATAAGAATTAATCTCGTTGTGTGCTAGAGTGTTAGAGCCAAATGCGCGACTATGCATCATATCCCCTAGGCCAAAATCATTATCATTTTTTTTGGTTATTGCATTGAAGAAATGATGGGGGCGAAAAAATTTTTTTAAATATTCAATCATATCTAATACCTAACTTTTGATTTTTATTATTTGATGCGGTTTTTATTTTATGTAGCATCAAGCAAAATATCAGATATTAACCCTAGCACTAAGCACTATGAATAAAGACGAAATTTGAGTTTGTTGATGAAGCTGTATATAATAAAAACAATATTTTCATTTACGTGTTAGTTCAAAGATATTATCCTTTCATGCAAAATAAAATCATCACTGCAGCTATTATTGGCAAACCTAATGCTGGCAAATCTTCCTTATTAAACCTACTGATTCGCGAAAAAATTTCGATTGTTACGCATAAGGTGCAAACCACTAGATCTATGATCACTGGCATTGTTACCATTGGTGATGTGCAGATTATTCTGCGCGATACTCCGGGTATCTTTTCGCCTAATAGGAGACTAGAAAAGGCGATGGTGAGGATGGCGTGGTCTTGTGTTTCTGGGGTGGATTTAGTGATGCTGATTTTAGATTCTACTCATGAGATGGACGAAGATACTATGGACCTTTTGAACACGCTACAAAAGCGTGCAATCAATCCAGTGTTTCTACTAAATAAAGTGGATTTGCCTCATAACATTTGCGATTCGCTAGAAGAAAAAATATTAGCTATGTTTCCTCAATCTCAATGCCTAAGAATTTCCGCCATTACCGGCCAAGGGGTTCATCAAACAAATTACGACGTAGTGAATGACGCTAACTCAGCAAAGCCTCACCAGTCCTTGCTAGACCTGCTACTTGCCAATGCGCACGTGGGTGAGTGGCTGTATCATGAAGATGAGATTACGAACCTGGATATGCGCTTTCTAACCCAAGAAATAACGCGGGAAGTATTGTTTTTTAATGTACATCATGAACTTCCATACGATTTGACTGTGGAAACTGAGCTGTGGGAAGAGGAGGTGAATGATCGAGATGAGCATGAGGTAAAGATTAACCAAGTAATTTTTGTTACGAGAGAAGGTCAGAAGAGAATTATAATAGGGCAGGGGGGGCAAATGATTAAAAAAATAGGTAGTATTGCTAGAACTCAAATAGAGGCGCTGCTTGGATATAAGGTGCATTTGTTTTTGTTTGTTAAAGTGAGGGATTGGCAGAATAATCCAGAATTTTATCGTAATATAGGGTTGAGTTTTAATGAGTAGTTTTCTATGAGGTAGTTCTTATATGCACTATTGTGGGGTTAGAGATGCATAACGCTAATACACTTAAAGAATAAAATAAAAAATAATACAATAGACCTCTTTCGAAACTCGCTCATGATGAGCAAATGTGAGGAGCATACGAAGCATAGAGCCGCAGCGTACATAAAGTACGTGAGGACTCGAGCATTGACAGCGACGAAGCGGTTGCCATCAGGAGTAGAGTTAGGAAAGAGGTGTATTCTCCTACTCCGACAAACTCATAGAAAAAGTATAACATGCACATATGAGGCTTGGAGTATCCGGAATCTACGCACAAATTACCATCTATAATAGAACTCCCCTCGAAGAAGTCTAATAAAACTTGCGCGAGAGATGTTTTGTATCATACAATCTATATCCCAGTAAATCCACTTTAAAACAATCAAGGTAAAACCATGCAAATACAACAAAAATTAGCTAACCGACAAATCTATAACCAATCCAACATTCAACGCGTATCTACAGATCAACAATCAAAATATATACTTTGGAAAATTGGATCAGTGGAGTTAAAGGTAAATAATGTACGTTGCAAACTCCGTGATCTTCAAATGGATAAAGAAAAATATCCAATTCCTGGGATGCGCAATGTACCAGAAGTGTGCGAAGCTTATGTATTATTCGATTTATTCAAAAAATTACATGAAAGTCATGCACAACTAGATCAAGAACAATTCGAGCAAAATTTACAATATGTTCAATTGTTTGCCAATCACTACATTCAACGCATGGTAAAAGACCCACATAGTCAAGTTAGAACCTTCGTTTCAAGATTAGAATATTATAACAAAATCGCAGATAACTTTGAAATTGCTAGCTTTGGTGTTATAGAACACAAGGAAATATTGCGTGCGTTTAGAGCCTTTAGCTCTGGAGATCTATCAACGCTCAAACGATTACATTCGAGAGAATTTAATATATCAAATTTGGTACAGTTTGATCAAAAAAATGCTATGCCTGAGTGGCAAAAAGTTTGTAAAGCAAAAGATTTAGAGCTAGAGATTTTTACCGAAAGTATGATAGCAGTTTGGGGCAAGAGTTACAAAGAGCTGTCAACGCATGAGGCTCTCACGTTACATTTGCTAAACAAAGCAGAAAACGCATTGAGAGTAGGTGATGTTATGAGCTTTAATGAGTTTTCTGCATGCTTAATAGCATTTCGTTTAGAGCGAGAAGAAGACGTAGAGCGAATAGGTTATCAAGAGTGGTGTGATTATGACGAACGCATTTATGATAGTGCCACCCTCATGAAGTCTCTAGACGAACACACTACTTATGAAAGCAATATAGAGGAGTATTATTATAGGATAGATTTGTATTTTTCTCGATGTTTCCCAACTGTTTATAATGAAGGAGTGCCAGATGACCTCTCATTCAACGAATGGCGTGATGTGTTAATTTCTGCGTATCTCACAACAAATTCAGTGCCTCGCAAAATGAATGAATTATTGTTTGGCATATATAGAGATGGTGATGTCAAAGCTTTTCAGCGCGTGTTAGAGCACTATCCAGCTGATGTGCCAATGCGCGTGTTATATGAGTATGCACTCAATGTTGGAGAGTTGCGTATTGGAGAAGACTCGCGTCATCCTAAGGTAATACAACAACATGAAAGGCGCGCTCTGCAACAACTACACCATCAACATCAAAGCCAGCTGGGTAGCTCCATAAGCGCTGCTCGTATTAATGTTGGTATCGCATTTTTGGAGTTAGGAGATTTTAACGGAGCGCTTGAGTGCTTTTGCAAAGCTATAGAGCTTAACCCAAACAATGCTGATGCTTATGTTGGCAAGGGCAATGCAGTTTTGGCATTAGCAGCGCTCAGCAAAACTTCGCAAAAACTAGAGAAACTTCATGAAGCAGCTCAGGCTTTTCAACAAGCCATAAGAATTGATCCGGAAAATGTTGATGCTTATGTTGGAATGGGCAATGCATTTGAGAAATTAGGATATCCCGCTAAAGCAGCTGAAGTTTTTAAGCAAGCCATAAGAATTGATCCGGAAAATGCTGATGCTTATGTTGGAATGGGCAATATATTTTTAAATCCGAAGAAAGACCAAGAAGCGCTGCGAAATTTTAACTTTGCAATAAACCTTAACCCGAAAAATGTTAACGCTTATATTGGTAAGTGTAACGCGCTTTTGAAGTTAGGGAATACTGACGAAGCGCACAAGGTGCTTGAGCAGATTAAAGAGCTAAAGCAGTCTTCGCAATTAAAGACCGATGCTCTAGGGAAAAAAATAGAAGTACTAAAAGAGAGGCGAGGAATGTTAGAGGAGGTTATAGCGCAGCAGGTGCAGCAAGCGCAGGTGCAGGTGCGGCAGGTGCAAAAAATGTAGCGAGTGTCCGTAATGCAGAGCGCGGAAGGTCGCGGTGTACGCCGAAAGAAAGCGCATGAAACTCTTAGCTGGACCTAGCATGCAAATTACTATTAGACCTCTTTCTTAGCTCTACTTGGGCGGCATGCGACGCGTCGCTTATCGATTCGAAACCCTCGCTTCACCTCATGTACGCTGCGGCTCTTGCGCTTTCATTTGCTCCTCGCATTTGCTTATCATGAGCGAGTTTGAAAGGAGATCTATTCTAGTAGTAGAGTTTTTTTAAAAGTCTATTGGATATTAATCACAACCTTGCGTTTTGAGCCGAATGTCAACCAATAGTTGTATTATTATATCATAAGTGATACAATTAAGTATGTGCACTATTTTATTAAATCTAGCTAAAAACCTTGATTTAACAAAATAGTATTGCGCGTACTACGAGAGGATGAATTAATTACATGAGGTTATTATGAGTAAGGATCACTGGACAAAATATTTTGCGAAGAACGAGCTGAGCGACGACATGCTGCTAATATGCGGCAACAGAATGAGCAGCGAGAACTAGATGCGCTCATTACAAGAGGCCAAGAGCATTTGCAAGCAGAAAAATATCAAAACGCAATTAGCGTATTTGAGCATGTATGGAGTAAATTAGAGAAATCCAGTGTCTCGATTGATCGAGAGACGAAGTCTGACATCTATCGCGACATGGGCAAAGCGTATTTTGGATTAGGAGAGTTTAAGAAAGCGGAGCAGAGTTTTGATAATGCTATTGCGAATAGTAGTAGTGATTCAGCGGCTGAGAATGCTGAGATAATAGCTGGCGCTTGTTTGGAAGCAGGCGCGCCGGAACTGGCTGTTGTTTTTTTTGACTATGCTATAAAATATGGTAAATCAGATATACAGCGACTTCAAATGCAGCATGATCACTGGCAAGCACCAGAAACAAAGATTTTCACACAGAAATATATAAGAAGTCGCGATGATACGTCTGTTAAGTACTATGATCGTTATGCCAAGGGATATAAAAAGATATTTGATGAGCTTTCAGGCGCTAATGCAAAAAATATTAATCGTTACATTAAGAAAAGTGATGCACTTTTAAAGTCAAACAAAGTTGATAGAGCCGCACAAGCTCTTGATAAAGCGCAGGAAGCTTTGACGATAGTTAAAAATGCTCTTGATCAGACTGAAGTAGACTCTCTACAAGACAAAATTAACGAAGCTAAGAATGTAATGCAAGCGCCAAGAGCTACGCAAGAGATCCAATCAGAGTATACGAAACGGAAGATAGCAGAGCGAGAGCTGACAGAAAAAGCTAGCCAGAACCTCAAAGACCTTATCAAATACAACGCGAGCTCAAGAGTCGATGAGAATAGTCGGACGTATAACTTCCAAAGCCATAGGACGCTTGCGCAGAAAGATTGCGGTGCAGTGTATGATCAGAATAGTGGGCAGCAAAGAGCTAATGCAATGCAGCAGCAGTTCCAGGAGCACACGCAACGAACACAAAAAAATCAGCCAGGAGAGCTCCCGCCTATTGATCTCCAAAACAAAAAGCAAATAAAGCAGAGCTTGCAGTATCTACGGCCTCCAGGGTCACGCTATGATGGTGAGAGTCAGAATACTGGGCAAGATTTTCAGCAAGAATTTAAGCCTATACGATTGCCGATTCCAGAACAGCTCGACAAACAGAATATTGCGCGGAACCAAGCAAAGGAAATGCAGAATGGCTTGAATCAGCAGAGTGGCCAACCGCGGGGATCCAGCGCCTTCAAGATTAAAAGATATACGGAAAAACAGAGAGGCGGTATTAATTAAAAACTCAAACTAGGGCGATTTGCGATAATTCTTGAATTCTTATCTCAAGTTGCTCTGCTTGAGAAGATATATTATGCTATCTTTTTTAGTCAAGATAGTAAAGAAAAAATAATTGATTATATATGATTGTATATTTAGCAAACAAATAACTATTAGTTAGTATATTAGACCTGTTTTCCACACTCGCTCATGAGGAGAAAATGCAAGGAGCGTACAAAGCGCAGAACTCCCAGCATACATAAGGTATGTGAGGATTCGAGCATTGGCGCGACGCATCGCATTGCCGTCAAGAGTAGAGTTTAGAAAAGAGGTCTTTTTAGTTAGCAGAGGATGTAGAGCGTGCTGCATTAATCAGGCGCAGTGCCACACGCATCTTTTGGTTGTTGGCCGCTAGCGTAGCGCTGTGTTTTGGCTTTGTTGCGATGAATGCGCAGTTGAGAGAGTCGTTGTGGCTGGCGTGAGGAGCGGTGGTGGAGAATTACAACGCAACTTTTGGTTTTAGGATAAATTTAAAATAAAGTAGATCACACCTCTTGCGTCGGTCAAAAACTATCGTTAAGATCGAGCTGGATATTGATATCATACCCTTTGTTGTTTTATGTTTTTTAACTAATAGACCTCTTTCTTAGCTCTACTCCTGATGGCAACTGCTTCGTCGCTTCGATGCTCGAGTCCTCACGTACCTCATGTATGGCCGCGGCTCTGTGCTTCGTATGCTCCTCGCATTTGCTCTTAATTGAGCGAATTTGGAAAGAGGTCCAATGACTAACTAATAATTAAAGAGGTAGTTTTATGCAGTTTAATCCAATGAATGTAATCCGCTTCGCATTTTTTGCTTCATATTATCATATAATTTACGCTACCTCAAGCTAATTTAGTATAGCGAAAAAGCGCGGGATCTACAATTATCAAAAGATTTATATTATCAGAATATGCCTAAAGATGATCCGGCGAAGGCAGCGATCTATGCGGCTAAATATCATTATATGAGTAGAGATTAAAAATCTAAAAGAGCGATGCTTAAATAATTGCTATCTTGCATTAAACCTCTTGCAAAACTCGCTTATGAGGAGCGGATGAAAGCGTAGAACTTTGAGTGTAGATGAAAATCAGTCAAGATTTGGACATCAACAGCGAAGCGCAGCCGCGATCAGGAATAAGAGTTTTGTAGAGGTCTGTTGACTCTACTGTTCTATACGTTATATAGGGAGTCTCTAAGTTTGTTAATTTTTAATATTTGACATTATATAAGTTAGGAACTAAATATAACATCTATGGCCTTCGATAACTCAACTACACCAAGCCTGAAAAGCGGAGTGGAGGTGATTAATGACCTATTCATCTGCCTTTTATTCTACTGTTGCGTCTTGTTCTCGGCAAACTCACTCATGTTATTCACGAGTTCGAAGGAGTTGTTTGCTGATAATTGCACTCTCTCCTTATGTTTTATTCCCGTTGTATATAACCTTTTGCTCTGCATAGCCGCCTTGCTTTTTGCTCGACTCAACTGCCGCCCAATGATGCTGGGTTTGTCGCGAGGGCAGGTAAGGTTTGTGTTTTATACGATTCTAGTAGGGTTTGTCGCAATATTTTGGTTATTTATATTCAAGTATGTCGGCGGGGTTCAAGGAGTGTACGCCAAAAACCTACCAACTTTCTTTCGAGCGATTTTTTTATCCTTTGGCACAATAATTTTTATAACTTATAACTTCTCCTCCGTGATGTTGCTAAGTGAGTTAGCATATTTATCCAAAATACAAGCATCTAAAATTTCTAAGTATATCAGGATGTTTGCTACGTTTTGCCTTGCTATCTACACAGTTGTGTTGATATGGCCCAGCTCGCAAATCTTGCTTATACAAAAGATAGTGCCAAGCTTGTGCATATGGCTTGCGCTCTGCCTCGCCCCTCCATACCTTTGGTTCATACGCAAGAGCTTGCATGTCTACTTTAGCCAGCAGCATGAGGATGCGCAGAATGCTGCATTAATCAGGCGCAGTGCCACACGCATCTTTTGGTTGTTGGCCGCTAGCGTAGCGCTGTGTTTTGGCTTTGTTGCGATGAATGCGCAGTTGAGCGCGTCGTTGTGGCTAGTGTGAGGAATGGTGGTGGAGAATTGCAACGCAACCTTTGGTTTTAAGGATAAATTTAAAATAAGATAAAATAAAAATACATTCGCACCTCTTGCGTCGGTCAAAAACTATCGTTAAGATTGAATTGAACTTAGAAAATGCATCCACTGCTTGAGGTAAATTTTTTAATTTTTCTCTATTTTTTCATTCAACTACTCATAAAAAAATCACTTGAACTCAGTTGCCTGCCTTAGTATGCTCGATTTAGAAACTTCTAGCGTAGATCAGCGCATCTTCGTTGATCTGTTCGCATGCATTTTATTATGCAGCCTACTAGTACTATCATATGATGTCAATCTCTGGTTGCTCTGGCAAGATAACCTTGCACCAACTGCCCACCATATACTAGAGTGCGTGATGTATCTATTACCAGCGCTATCTACCCTATGCGTCTGCATTGCATCTTGGTGCTTCACTCGGCTTATCGCTACTCCCACTCCAGCAGCTGGGCAGCAAGCACAGCGCCACCTTGCTGGCCGAGCAAAGTTCATGTTTCGAATAATCTTAATACCATGCGCACTCTCCACTTTTAACTTTATAGTAGGGCGCATCGCGTATCTCAAACCGGAATGGTATAGCGCAGTCGCGCCATCTCTTGCATCGATGCAGAGCATCTTTTCAGTTATCTCTAGCATAGCGTCTTTAATATTGCTACTCCAACTCCTCCTTACCTCCGGGGTGCAGATGTCGGAAAAGCTGCGTGGCGCAAGGGTGTTTTATATCATTCAGGCTCTGCTACTGCCAGCGCTCGGGAGATTTGTATTGCCTCGACTCTGGCTAAATAGTTTTGTGCAAACCGCTGTCGATTGCTCTTTAGATGAGGCAGCGAGTGTGATGGCTACCTTAGCGCTTTACGTTATTGTGTTTTATGTGATGATTTGCTCGTATAAACCTTTAAGCAATTATTTATTGCATAATTTATCTCATGATTTATCGCATAGCGTTAGAAGCCAAATGCGATGTTATGCTATGCGCGCTTTTTGGTTCGCGATGGTTGGCATGATATTGTGTTGGACGGGGCTGTTCTTAACAAGTTTTTATACGCAAATGCTCAATGTTTAAGGTTTGATGTTTAAAAGCTAGCGCTATCTTAAGCTCTGGTTGCTAGCTGCTAGTGTAGTGTTGTGCTTTGGTGTTGTTATGATGAATGCGCAGTTGAGAGAGTCGTTGTGGCTGGCGTGAGGAGCGGTGGTGGAGAATTACAACGCAACTTTTGGTTTTAGGGTAAATTTAAAATAAAGTAGATCACACCTCTTGCGTCGGTCAAAAACTATCGTTAAGATCGGGCTGGATATTGATATCATACCCTTTGTTGTTTTATGTTTTTTAACTAATGACTAACTAATACATTAAAGAGGTAGTTTTATGAAGAGTAACGGTTTAGGAGGGGGTTTTGGAGGTTTTAATTCTATCGTAAGAGGTGGTCAGACCGCATTCAATGGAATTAATAGCGCTGTTAATCAGCATAGCAAGGATTTAGCGAATGATCCATATTACAAACATATGCCTAAGGATGATCCAGCAAAAGCAGCGATGTATGCTGCTAAAAATCACTGGATGAGCCCGGATGATCTGTAAGATCTGAATCACGCGGTGCGCTCTGCTGTGAGCGTGCTGCTCTGCTAATCTCTTAGCAAGTTTATCTCGAATTCCATCATTTTCATCATATGTATCTGCGTATGCTAAGTTTAAAAACTTCTCGCATAGACCAACGCTTCGCTATTGATCTGTTTGTATGTATTCTACTATGCAATCTACTAGTATCATCGTATGCTACGCAGTTTTTATTTCTGTGGGCAGACAAACGCGCACCTTCTGCATATCGTCCATTGGAGTGGATCCTGCCTTTTTTGCCAATGCTATCTATCTTGTGTGCCTGCGTCGGATCTTGGTACTTTGTTAGGCTTGCAACTACTTCAGTCTCTGCGCAGCAGGTTTTAGCGTTCCTTGCGCGCAAAGCAAAATTATCCTTTACAGTGATTTTGATGTTATGCATCTGCTTCATCTTAGTCTTTGTAATAAAGTATTTCGTACATGTTAAGCCAGAATTGTGTAATGCATTCACCCGCTTCTTCGTGATGCAAAGTAACTTTCGAGTGATTGACGGTCCAGCATCTTTAATATTGCTACTCCAACTCTTCCTTGTGCCCGGTGCGCAAATATCTAGAGGATTGTACGTTGCAAGAATGTCTTATCTTACTATTGAGTTGCTATTTCCTCCAGTGATAAAGTTTGTGCTACCTATGCTCTGGCTTGATGGTTTTACACTGAGTGTTACAGGTTGTTCTTTAGATAACGCGATATCTACGTTTACTACTTTAATATTCTACATAGTTATGTTGTATATCATGATTTTTTCCTATAAATCCTCAAGATATTATTTATCGCATAATATTAAAAATGGGATGAAGTGTTATGCTTTGTATGTTTTTTCGCTTCTTATAACTACTATGATATTGTGTTGGACTGGACTGTTCTTAACAAGTTTTTATATGCAAATGCTCAATGTTTAAGGCTTGATGTTTAAAAGCTAGCGATATCTTAAGCGCTTAGCTTTATTAAAGTATGAATATAAAAAATATAGATATTAAATCTTAAAATCTTAAATTATAAAATCTTAGATTATTAAATCTTATAAAATTTATGAATACCGCAGTAACTTCTTCGCATAACGCACCTTCGCATCATGCGCCTGCCTTAGAAAGCAGAGGGCTGGGCTATTTATTCGCTGGCATTTGGTGTCTGCTATGCATATCATCTATGCGCAACGTTTCTCTGCTCTTAAGCAAAACCGCCCCCACTCCCTTCGCTAATCACTCTCAAAGCTTAATAGCCATCATCCCCATCGCATGCGATTTGTGTATTTGCTTGGCCGCATGGTTTTTAGTGCGCGCCAAACACCTGCCGGTTATTCGGGCCCTTTCAACTAACGCGCCAAAATATTATACATATTATGCAACGCACATGTTCTGTGCTGCGCTAATATGCTGCATCTCTACCATTTGGCTATTTATATTTAAATTTTGCGTAGATAATAGCGATCGTAATTACGTACTCACCTCCTCAATATTCGCCTACTCTGGGGTGTTTATATTAGTAGCGAATGTAGTGGTATGTTTTGTATTGCTACCCCTTGCCTCCCCTCCAAAAATTAAGGAAATGTTAGATTTTGATTATACCTTAATATTACTGCTCAGTCTTTTGTGCGGTCCTATAATAGTTATACCAGTTATGATTTTTGCCATCTCGTCATGGCCAAGTGTTTTTGAACGCTTTCAAGATATCTGGCATGGCTTAGCGAACGCACAAACATATAATTTGTTAATATGCGTATGGCTGTTTATTTTTTCGATCTATACATTGTTTATGTATAAACGCCTAAATATTTGCGCGATGGGTCAGTGTTGGAGCGAGGAGAGAATGACAAGTTATTTATTTATGATAGCATTGATGTTAATGATATTTTATAGCTGCTGTAGCGTATCTTTTAATTAAATTTTCTGCTAATCTTGTTTGCGCAATCTATATTTTGCAAGTTATCTTGAATCTACACATCGGGCATTATACAAATGCATAAGGACCATAAACACGCGGTATTTTTATCAGCAATATCTAAATCATTTCATAAGAGGAGAGTATTAGACAATATAAGTTGTATTCTCGAAAAAGGTACCATCACTAACATCATAGGCCCGAATGGATCAGGCAAAACAACCTTGGCGCGCATCATTGCTGGTTTAGAGAAAATAGATCAGGGGCGAAGGTATGTGTATACTAATAACATAGCATATGCACCTCAGAAACTCACGATGAATCATCATATACCTATGCAGGTTGAATGTTTTATTAAGCTTATTTCTGGGAGCGATGGCGGGGGGATGAGTGACAAGCTGAGAGATTTTTGTGGTTTTTGTGAGATTAAGGGTAGGGATGTGCATTCCTTGTCCTTGGGCCAGAAACAAAAAACCCTGATAGTTGCGAATTTATTAAAGAATAGCAACCTCATCATTTTAGATGAACCAACGCAATCTTTAGATTTAATCAGCCAAGAACTCTTCTATGAACTAGTAGAAGAGTTAAAGACTAAGCATAACAAAACCATCATTATGGTTTCGCATGATTTGCATGTGGTGATGAAGAAATCAGATAAGATTATTTGTATGCATAATCATATCTGCTGCCAAGGCAATCCTAGCGACATCATCGCAGATCCTGCGTTTTTGAGTATTGCACCGAGTATGGGGTTTTATACACATAAAAACCATGAGCATATGCACTGATTTATGCATTTTTCCTTGCATGCAGGTTTTTATCAAAATCTTTATAGTTAGTTTTAATAGACCTCTTTCCAAACTCACTTATGATGAGCAAATGCAAGAGGTATACGCAGCGCAGAGCCGTAGCTATACATGAAGTTAAGTGAGGATTCGCGCATCGACAACTTCGCTGCAGTTGCCATCAGTAGTAGAGTTTGAAAAAGAGTTCTAATGTTTTAACCAACGCTTTGTTTGTCTTTTGGAAGATTTTGTTGTCAAAACTCATAGTACCCTACATTTTTTTGAACTCGCTACTTAAGAGTGCAAAAAAGAGGGCGTCGGATGGTATTAAGTTGTGAGATAATGTCTCGATAAAGCGCTTCACGGTTGTACGAAAGCAGGATTTTAACCTATCAAAGCCTAAGGTAAAAAGGGACCAAATAGGAACTTTACCTCTTCTTTTTTCTTCATTTGTATCTTTTGATAGCCGGCTTCTATTAATCCTTGTTTAATA
Organism: Candidatus Sarmatiella mevalonica; assembly: GCF_016751895.1. Taxonomy (GTDB): domain Bacteria; phylum Pseudomonadota; class Alphaproteobacteria; order Rickettsiales; family Rickettsiaceae; genus Sarmatiella; species Sarmatiella mevalonica. Next base: position 27,599 of record NZ_JACVVM010000006.1, read on the forward strand.
ATAATTGCAGCCGAAATTGCGGCTAAGGCGATCAATTTTTTATACCTTTCATGGCAAGTTATACGGCTTTTTTCAATAGACCTCTTTCGAAACTGTGATATATGTGTATACTCAAGCTAGGTCAATAAAAATATTATGGTTTTGCAATTGAAATATGAACAAGTGAAGATTTTATCAGATGATCAATTCAGAAGATTAAGAACCAGTCACGCAAAACATTTAACTAACCTATTCAGCATAATTTTTGTGAAAGCTAATTGAACAAAAGCCTTAGCGGATGAAGGGGAAATCTCATAATCCTTGGACAATCTTCTGAAATTACCCAGCTACGCAAACGAGCGTTCCACAAGCCACCGCCATTGCTGAACCTTAAACCCCCCTCGTTCCGTCCACCGGCTTGACAATGCTCAGCAAACACCCCTGCGTATGCGCATAAAGGGACCGTTGTAAGATGAGATTTTAGAAAATTTTGTAGTTAAAATTTTTGTTTGAGTGATTTTATAAGGATTTTGCTATTAAAAACTGCATAGTTTTTTAGTCAAATCAGAAATTAATCTCATTTTTAGCTGTTTTAGTTTTGTTATAAGCCTAAATAGATGTATTTTTACCTGTTTTATGCAGCAAGGACGGTTAAACGCTTTAAATTAAAACAGATTGCATTCATAAATTAAAACAGATTGCATTCATAAATTCAGCAAATTGATTTTTTGCTATTCCTACATATCGCAGTCGTTTATTATCCTGAGCAAACACCCTTTCGAAAGGAGATCTAATGTAAGTATAATAGCGGTCGAGATCAA
>NZ_JACVVM010000007.1 GCF_016751895.1 Candidatus Sarmatiella mevalonica
TCAGCAAATTTATCAAATGTTTTGGGATTGGAAAAATAGAGGCAATTTTGGGGGATAGAGAATTTTTTGACCAGGAATGAATTGAATTTCTTACAAATAATAATATTAATTTTGTATTCCGGATAAAATGTAATACGAAAGTTAGAGGAGCAAATCTTGGTAAAGTGTAAATTAAATCAATAGACCTCTTTCCTAACTCTACTCCTGATGGCAACTGTGGCGACGCTGTCGATGCGCAAGTCCTCACGTACCTCATGTACGCTGCGGCTCTGTGCTTCGTATACTCCTCGCATTTGCTCTTAATTGAGCGAGTTTCGAAAGAGGTCTAATTATTAATCAATTTAAAGAAGATATGTGGGTTAGCCTGAATAAACCGCAATTAATTCATAAATCAAAAATTAAAATTACTATGAAAAAAATCAAGGGAGACTATGTTATACTTGCCTATCCCGAGTGTTTTTCAAGTAAAAAAGCAGTGCTTCTTTATAAGAAAAGATGGAGTATTGAATCGATGTTTAAGGCATTAGACCTCTTTCGAAACTCGCTCAATTAAGAGCAAATGCGAGGAGTATACGAAGCACAGAGCCGCAGCGTACATGAAGTACGTGAGGACTTGCGCATCGACAGCGTCGCCACAGTTGCCATCAGGAGTAGAGTTAGGAAAGAGGTCTATTGAAAACGCAAGGTTTTAATATGGAAGATACTCACATCAAAGATCTTGAAAGATTAGCAAAATTGCTTGCAGTTTTAACAATTGGATTTGTATTTACCGTAAAATTTGGGGTAATAAAAAATTTAGTAAAACCAATTAAAATTAAAAATCATAATCATAGGTTATTTTCTATATTTTCATATGGACTTACTTTTTTAAGAAAAATATTAATGCAATCAAAATTCATCGAAATTTTCGATTTTTTCCTCAGATCTATTATGTCTAACAATCCTTTAAATTCAAAGCTTAAGCAACTATGTGTCCGGTACTAAGGCTATTGATGCAAAGAATACTGGAAGCGATAGGGGGCTATACTACCTAATAATTTATTTAAACCAGGTATTTTTTCGGTGATGGTTTTGGTAAAATACATTTCCGAAATCACATTTCCTTTAATTAAAATTTCTTTGTCGTCTACATATCCTTGCGCGCTAAAGTTCATGTATGGCCCCGAAAACAAACTATTCTTAATTATTAGTTTATTGTTTTTATATTCAAAATCTCCCTCTCCCTTCTCAAAGATTATTTGCTTTGTTCTAGTAATAATATTCATCAAACCCGACATAGAGGTGAGCGAAACTATAGAGGTTAAAAAGTTATTTTCCGTAATATAAAAAGAAGAAATATATGCTTTGCCCACAGGCTTAGCGGGGTTTGCATAATCATATGTAATAGCTACCGCGCCCCTGAATAATTTTTGATATAAACCACACCCCCTTAAAAACATGCCTAGGTCTTCACACTTAGCATTTACTTTTTGTGTTGCTGGATTGTGTTTAATGCTTAGCGCATAAGAGTTACCTAGGGATGCATTAAAGTTTAAATAATTTTGCTCCTTTTTATTATAAAACAGCTCCGCATTATTTAATGTAATACTATTGTTCATCAAAACTTGTTTAGCCTGTATATTAATCACATCATTCGTGCCATGCCCACTTCTCATACGATGCAGTATATCTCTAAAGTCTACTTTCGAAAAATCTAAAGATTTCGCGGTGATTATAATATTTTTACCATCTTGGTTATTTTCTATAGATGCATTAAAAAACATAGCATCATAACCAAAATGTGGTATTGATATTTGAGTTATACTTCCATTCTGAGAATTTATCTGAAAATTAGCATATATTTTCTCATTATTTTGTATTTTGCCCTTGGTTATGTTCCTTCCATTTAAACCATCATCTATGATACTAAGATACATTGGCTTCTTAGCTTCTTTTTTAATGCCAAGGATAGGTATTGTTAACTCAACTGGAGTTAGATCTGTCTGCAATCTAGTGCGCGATTTGCCATCTAAAAATGTAGTATGTTCTATTACCAGGTGAGTATCGCCATTCAGACTTGCCCAGTTGTCTAAATAACTTTCTATTAACGGGATTTTTGCTAGTAATATAGATGAAATAGGCCCTTTATCAAACTTTTGCTGATATTTTAAATAACTGCTTCGTTGATTAAGAAAAAAGTTTGACTCTAAGGATATTTCATCATTCTTATCATTTAACTGATATGTAAAAGAAAGATGTGGAGCGGTAATTTTTTGCGATTTTAAACCTAAAAAGTCACTAGAGCAGCTAAAATTATTAGCTTGCACTTGGATATTCATTACTTGAGATACTTGCGTTGTCTTAGAGCTATCATTTGCTATAGATATCGGTAGAACGATGTTGAGCTTTGAGCTGGCCTTGCCCTGAATTTGTGAAAAAGTAAAACCATTGTCCGCCAATGCTTTTAGTGTATTAGGTTGCGCAAAGTCTAGCGCACTCTGCACCGAGCCGCTGAGTGACGCATTAATAAGAATGACGTTGTTTTTTGTGTCTATATCCACCTGCGCCTCTTCTATGGTATTACTGCCGACCATCCCCTTTTGAAAGCGCAAGACTAAGCTTTTTTCTTTTAGCGCGCCAATGATTTTTGCATTCTGAATCATTGGTAGTTGGTTATTATAATTAAAGGCGATATCAGACATCTCTATCTGCCCATTGGCGCCATCAAAGTCTTCATCTGTTAGATTATATACTATATTCGCATCATCTATCACGCCCCGCACGAATGCACTGCTCAGATAGCTTGCGGCAGCGTTCGTAGAGTCGAGCGCTAAAAAGAATTTTATTATTTCTATTGGGAGTTTAAGGGCGTGTATGGATAATATTTGTTTATTATTGCTGCGAGATAGAATTGTTTCTATACTTCCGCCGTTGAGAAGATTGGCGGTGGCTCGCGCCTCTTTGCCAAATGGTTTGAATTTTAGATCTAGATTAGCTTTGATTGTTTTGTCACCAGATTGTAACAGGAGAATGGCCGGTGTTTTTTGTGCACATAAATCCGTCTTCCAACTACACACAATGTCTATATCCTCGATACTCGAATCTTCTAACTTTATGTAGACTGGGCGTTCTGCGCTCTCATTGGCCCCTTGCATTTGCTCCTGACCTAGTGTGAGTTTGAAAGTGGATCTAATTTGCTCTACGGAACCGGTGATTTTTTTAATTTTTATATTCTCCTTGTAAATTTCCAGCCCGGATATTTGGATTGATTTTTGTTTTAAAACAAAATTTGCTAAGCATTCTATGCTAAAATTTAGATAACCTAAATACACTAGGCATAACAAAAATGTTAAGAATAGCGTAGGTATAATAATAAACTTTAAAAAATGATAGTAGAGACTACGCGAAAATGTTAACACTGGATCTTGGCGTCTGGATGTCTTATATAAAGTGGCTCAAGATTAAAGTTTAATTCTATATTTTCCTGGAGGCAATATTCTATATATTTGCAAATATAAGATGATTTAACAATCGGGAAGCGTGGTAATATTTGAATAGATCGTGCTCCGTTTTGGGTCGCGATTAACCGCTTAATATCTTGGTATACCAAATGCACGCCACTACCAACAAAAAGAATCTTGTATTTATTTTGCTGATTTTCTGATAAATCATTATATATTTGTTCTACTAGATGAGAAAAGTTTGATATATCAATAATACTAGGAGCGTTTTTTGCATTAGACCCCTTGCATAACTCTACTCCTGATGACAACTGTGCGTTGCTGTCGATGTGCGAATCCTCACTTAACTTCATGTACGCTCGAAGTTCCGTGCTTTCATTTGGTCCTTGCATTTGCTTATCATGAGCGAGTTTTGCAAGAGGTATATTTCTATCGAAGATTTGATAATAAAGCTGGTTTCTGTATGCATCTAGCAAAATAACTGTTTTATCCCACTGCCTCACCTGGCGCACCGCCCTATAGTGAGCTAGGTCAAAGTTAGTAACCGATACCAATTTCATATCAGGCAGCAAGCTCTGCACGCCAGCTGCGAATGCAAGCCCAATTCTTATGCCAGTAAAACTACCCGGACCGTTTGTGAAGCCAAGGTATTGAAAGTCTTGATAGCTAAGACCATGCTTACTTAATAGCGAATCTATAGATTGCACAAATAACTCAGCCTGCATATTGAAGCGCATGTCTTCGAAATATGCTATTAATTTGCCGTTAATCGTGCATGAGATAGAGATGATGTTGTTAGAAACATCAAAACCCAAGATAGATTGGTTTTTAAAATTATGCATAAGTTTTTTTATATATAAATTGCTAGTTGAAAAGTGCTAATTGGAAAATGAGTCTAGTATCGCTTCTCCAGTAGCATCTTTATTAAATAAAGAAAAGAAATTTTCATCTATCTGCCTATCCACCATTTCCACTGGCATGTTTTTAATGCTAGCAACTGATGCAAGCACATGTTTTAAATATGATGGTTCGTTTCTCTTGCCTCTCATCGGTACTGGAGCTAGGTATGGAGCATCAGTTTCGATGAGAATTCTATCAATAGGTACAAAGCGCACCACTTCTTGTAATTGCGTGGCATTTTTAAAAGTAACGATGCCCGATATCGAAACATACATCCCCAGATCTAAAACTTTTTTAGCAAAGTTTTTAGAGGCTGTAAAGCAATGTATTAAACCAGTAAATGGGAAGGAGCGAAAGTGCGTTAGTAGGATGTCTAACACTCTATCTTCAGCCTCGCGCACATGCACTATTAGTGGAATCTTGAGGATATGACAGGCTATGATATGCTCAACAAAACTACGCTCTTGAGCTTGCGCATCATGAGGGTGAAAAAAATCTAAACCCGTCTCCCCAATGCCTATCACTTTTTTGGTAGATCTAGCTAAATCTACTAACTGCTGACGCTGCTCATTGCCCGTAACATTGCATGGATGTACTCCGAGCGAAAGAAAAACATTATCGAATTTTTGAGAAATCTCCGCTAAATGATTAAATTCTTCTAGTTTAGTGCAGATGGTCTGAATGCATCTAACTCCGGCGCTGAGGGCGCGTTCAACAAGGTTATAATAGAGCGCGTCTATCTCTTCGTCTAACAAAGGGGTGGAGCTTTCTTTGTTTATTAAATCAGCTATTAAGTTTAAATGACAATGTGAGTCAATCATGATTATTCTAATGAATTAAATAGAGCTCTTACAAAACTTCTAGCCTCAGCTCATCTCTAACATCTTCATCAAAGATTTGCGTGCGCCATCCATTATATCTTGTTCAATCTGGATTTTAGGATGCATGTTGTTCATGCAATTATATAATTTCTCTAAATTATTCAGCTTCATATATGGGCAGCTACTACATAAGGTGCAGCCTGCGGCTTGCGTAGATGGCACGTAGTAGAAAGAGCTATCTTGGCTATAACTCTTCATTTGGTGAATAATACCCGGCTCTGTGAGAACTATAAACTTCTTCCCCACATTTTGCTTAGTAAAGTTTAATAGCGATGAAGTAGAGCCAATGTGATGAGCGTAGTTTAGCAAACTATCGGGGCATTCTGGATGTGCTATTACTAAAGCATCTGGGTGTTCTAGGGTGAGTTTAATTAGTTCTCTTTCAGAGAAATTTTCGTGCACAATACATGATCCATGCCATAATTTCATCTCCCTCCCAGTTTTTTTCATCAAATAAGCGCCTAGATGCCTATCTGGAGCAAAGAGAATTGGTTGGTTTAATGGAATTTGTTTAATAATTTTTTCCGCGCTAGATGATGTTACTATTATATCAGACATCGCCTTAATATGCGCAGAACAGTTAATGTACGTTAACGCTATATAATCTGGATGCGCCGCCCTAAAAGTGGCAAACTCCTTGGGTCTACATGCTTCCTCCAAAGAGCAGCCAGCATTGATATCTGGTAGGATAACTATTTTGTCTGGGTTTAGTATTAGTGCGGACTCTGCCATGAACCTTACCCCACAAAATACAATGAGTTTTTGCTCTGCCCTCATTGCCGCCTTGGCAAGTTCTAAAGAATCTCCTATAAAATCGGCTACGTCTTGAATCTCTTCATCTTGGTAGTAGTGCGCAAGAATTAGTGCGTCTTTTTCTTTTTTAATTCTGGCGATTGCACTTAGATAATCTATCATATATATTCTCGCGCTGTGTTTTGATATCAAGCCTGCTGTAGGCGCAATGCTCTAGATAATGAGAAAAGCTTTTCTTCGAAAACAGAATTGATAAACCTCAGACCAGAAGGTCTTAATTTTTTAAGCTCTTGCATAGATGTAGGAAGTGTGTGGCACACTTTATTTAAATCATAGTCATTCATGCAATGTTTAATTGGTATGTTTAGATATCTGGCGCACTCTTCCCTCCAGGCGGCCAAATGCTTCATTCTGTAAAGCATAATGGGGGATCTATACTTAATTTTAACCTTCTTCCATGCATTATCTGGGTCATAAAGTTTTTGATGATAGTTATGATAGTATTTGTGCATCAGTAAATCAAATTCCGACTTCTTGTTGATATTAAGCAGTTTATCATTAAGCAGTAGATATAGGTCATACAAATAAAAAGCATCATCTGCCGCATATGATATCATTTTTTGAGCAAGTGGCCTGCGCAACCAGTTGAGTCTTTGATAAGTTTTGTCAATACTAACGCCTAGCAAGTCTAAACATAAGTCAGAGTAGCTCGCTTCCAACCCAAGGCCACATACATGAGCGGCAACTTGAGTATCAAAAACATTTTTGGTATTGCTTTGAGTGCTTCTGTAAAGAGCGGAAAGATCTTCTTTTGCAGCATGTAATACCTTAGTGATCTTTGGATTAGTTAGTATGGCGGCAAAGCAAGTAAAGTTTGTAATAGCTAACGCATCTATAACAAAAGTGTGGCGCGCATCATCATGCATAAAGCATAATTGTATGGTGCTTAGAGTAGGAAAGTAAGTAGTTTTACGCTCAAACTCAGTATCCACGCTCACAACTGTGTTAATGTTTGCGCATATTTCTTCAAAAGTGGATTGATTACTGATTAGCATCAGGTTTCTTATAAAAGTCAGTTGTTTTATATAAAGATATGAAATATTCCAGCAATATCTTAACTGTACCAGCTATAGGAGATGCTAACAACACTCCAATAAAGCCAAAAAGATGGCCACACAAGGTTAGCGCAAACAAAATCCAAATTGGTTTCAAGCCTATTTTATCTCCTATAATCTTTGGCGTGACAAAAAAGGCCTCAGCTCCAATGCCAACTGCATATATTGCCACTATATAAAGCAACTTTTTGCATACGCCAAGCTTAAGCAGATTAATTATTATAACGGTAATAGATGCGCATGTAATACCAAAAAATGGCACTAACACAGAAAAACCAGAAAGAATTCCAAATAGCATACTAAAGTCAAACTTTAAGATGGCAAAGGCAAGGCAGTAGTATGCGCTTAACAGTAAACAAATATTAAACTGGCCACGGATATATGAATTAATAACAGCCGCAATGCGAGGCAATATTTGTTTTATTGATGGCCTGGTAGAAACTGGCATAAGATTTATTAAAAAGCAATAGATTTTGTCGAAGTCTGACAATATAAATGCCAAGAGTATGGGGGTGACTAGGAATATAATCACAGCATGTACAAAGCCCATAGCATAGTTTAATAGATTATGAAGGCGGTTATATATTGCGTTATAGAATTGCGAGAGTATCTTATTAAAAACGCTCTGCAGAAGCTCTATATTATCTACGTTTAGTTTTATTGCGATCGCATCAATCACATGGGCGATATATTCCGATAACGATTTTTTATATTGAGGAATTTCGATAAAAAATTTGTTCAACTGTTCAAGTGCTAGAGGAAACAAAAAAATCACCACGAGATAAAAAATGCAATATAACGCGGCCACAATTAGAAACGTGGCTAGCACCTTTTTTTTACGAGAACCAAGGCCTAATCTATGTAGTAGAGGATTGAATAAATAGGCTAAGGCAAAGGCCAAAAAGAATGCTGTCATATTGATTTCTACTTTTTATATATACATGTTTACCGAAATGCCACCTGTAGCACCTGGTCTGTGCTGGATACCGGCACTATTTCCACGCCTTCATAAACATATTTTGGTATTTCCACTAAATCTTTATTATTATCTTTTGGGATAATAACAGTTGTGATACCACCTCGCTTTGCCGCCAACAGCTTTTCGCGTAGGCCACCTATGGGCAGCACTTTGCCACTTAGAGTAATCTCGCCAGTCATCGCCACTTCTCTGCGCACAAACTTTTTAGAGAAGAGCGAAACGATAGCCGTAAAGATTGCGATACCTGCAGAAGGGCCGTCTTTTGGTACGGCTCCCTCTGGAACGTGCAGGTGTACGTCGAGGTCTTTGTAATTTGCATATTCTATACCTAGCTCTGACGATTTAGCTTTAAATACGCTATGAGCTGCCTGCACAGACTCCTTCATCACTTCACCTAACTTACCAGTAACCTTGATCTCTCCTTTACCAGGAAAAGAAAGGGCTTCAATAGTAAGCAACTCCCCGCCTAACTCTGTGTATGCTAAGCCAGTAGTGGAACCTATTTGGTCTTGTTCTTCAGCTAGACCGAATCTATGTTTATGAGGGCCTAGGTAAGACTCTAAGCAATCTTTAGTAACTTTTACTTTGGTTATCTTTTTATCTTCTAAAATCTTCCTCAAACACTTACGCATTAGACTAGCAAGTCTCCTTTCTAATGAGCGTACTCCAGACTCTTTAGTATAGTATCGTATTAGCTCTAAAGCAGCTTCATCTGTTATGCTAAATTCGCTCTTCTTCATGTTATGCAAAGCTAGCTGTTTAGGTACTAAATACCTTTTTAGTATTTCCAGTTTCTCCATCTCTACATAGCCAGGAATCTCTATCATTTCCAGCCTATCATACAAAGGCCTTGGTATATTATGATAAGAGTTAGCAGTTGCGATAAAAATTACCTTTGACAAATCATATTCACAATCCAAATAATGATCTACAAAAGCATTGTTCTGTTCTGGATCTAGCACTTCTAGTAGAGCGGAGGCGGGATCTCCGCGTACGTCAGAGCCAATTTTGTCTATCTCATCTAATAACATCACCACATTATCTTCTTTATGCTTGCGCAGTAGGTTAATAATACGACCTGGTATAGCGCCTATATAAGTTCTTCTATGCCCACGTATCTCTGCTTCATCGCGCATGCCACCAAGAGCAAATTTGGCATAAGCTCTATTAATTGCGCTAGCAATAGACTTTACAAGCGAAGTTTTGCCTACCCCAGGTGGGCCTATGAGGCACAGGATAGGAGCCTTAGCTTGTTCTGATCTCTGTAGTACGGAAATATATTCTATAACCCTACGCTTAATCTCCTCCATGCCAAAATGGTCGCGATCTAGTACTTTCTGTGCCTGCAAGACATTAATTTTGCCTTTCGCCACATTGCCCCATGGCAAATCTAACAAAATATCAAGATAGTTTCTAATAACAGTGGCTTCAGAAGACATAGAACTCATCCCCTTGAGCTTTTTTATTTCCGACAAGGCCTTCTCTCTAGCTTCATCAGAAAGATTGAGTGTATTAACTTTCTCTTGCAACTCTGCAATTTCAGAAGTTTCAGACCCACCGTCTAACTCTTTTTGAATAGCTTTCATTTGTTGGTTCAGATAGAACTCCTTGTGGGTCTTTTTGATTTCATCTTGAAGGCGCATTTGTACCGCTTGCTCTGTTTCCATTTGAGTGTTAGCGGCGTATATGAACTCTAGTAATGCTTTACCGCGCAAATAAATATCATCAATTTCTAACAAAGTTTGTTTCTTTTCTACCTCGAATAAGCAATAAGCCGCTATAGAATTCACTACTTGTTCGAAACTCACATCTTGTTTTTGCACAATGTTCAGCACCATATCTAAGCCAGATGTTCTGTTTAGTCTAATATATTCTTTAAAACCATCTATAATAGAGTCTATTATAATCGATTCATCCTCATAACTCTGCTTAGTCTCTGGGGCAAGTCTATGGTCTGCTGCAATAAATGACGAGAATTCTATATTTGATACTTCAACCCTAGACAGCACTTCAAGCATCACTTTCTGCCCACCGTTAGGTAATTTGAAGCTTTGTAATAATTTAGCCACTGCACCTATGGTGTATATAGCGCTTTCGTCTGGATGTTCTGCGCGTGTATCACTTTGAGCAACCAAGAGCAGTTCTGGGTTATCGGGGGAACATGTTAAGGCATATTCCACGCCACGCAAAGACAATTCTCTTCCAATAATTATTGATGTAATCACCCCGGGAAATGGCACTGTATCTTTTAGGGGGATTAACGATAATTTGTTTTTTTCTGACATTTTTTTCCTTCGAGAATTTCTATGAGTTTTAGTGATTAACAACTCGTTTTTGCACAGCTCCTGGTTTTTTCTTTACTCCTTTAGTCTTAATTATCTTTTGCTTTTCTGTTGCTTCTATAATCGGTTCTTGGCCTCGCACGGTTTCTTTATTGACGCGTAACTTTTTTCCCGAATAATCGCGTATGTTATACATACTATTCAAAAGAATATTTTCTATAATAGAGCGCAAGGCTCTTGCGCCAGTTTTACGCCTGATTGCCTCGCTAGCAATTTCCTCTAGAGCGTCATGTTCTATATCTAATTCTACATCATCTACTGCAAAAAGTTTGCGATATTGCTTAATCACTGCATTTTTAGGTTGCGTTAAAATGTTTACTAAAGCTTCTTGGTCTAGATCTTCTAAAGTAGCTATCATCGGCAGTCTACCTATAAACTCGGGTATCATACCGAATTTTACCAAATCTTCTTGTTCTAGGAATTTTAATGCTTTACCATGACTCGTCTCTTTTTTAGACTTGACGCTTGCGCCAAAACCAATAGAGCTGTTAGCGCGCCTACTTTCTATAATAGTATCAAGCCCTATGAATGCTCCGCCACAAATGAATAATATATTAGTAGTGTCGATTTGCAAATATTCCTGTTGCGGATGCTTTCTGCCACCTTGAGGAGGAATAGCGGCCACGGTGCCCTCCATAATCTTAAGCAACGCCTGTTGCACACCCTCACCCGAAACGTCGCGGGTGATAGAGAGATTTTCTGACTTTTTGGAGATTTTATCTATCTCGTCTATATAAATAATACCTTTTTGTGCCTTTTCTATATTAAAGTCAGCAGCTTGTACAAGGCGCAACAAAATATTCTCAACATCTTCTCCAACATATCCGGCTTCTGTTAAAGAAGTGGCGTCAACCATTGCAAAGGGCACATCTAATATTTTAGCCAAAGTTTGGGCAAGTAAAGTTTTACCAGAACCGGTAGGCCCTATCAACAATATGTTTGATTTTTGAATTTCAACATCTTTCTGTCCACTTTCTATATACTCCAACCTCTTATAATGATTATATACTGCAACAGAAAGTACCCGTTTAGCGTCAGATTGTTTTACAACGTATTCATCTAATATTTTGTAAATTTCTGTTGGGAAGGGGCGCTTAGCTGTTTTTTTGTCATTGTTAGAGCAAGATAGTGCACTTTTGTTCTCTTCTTTTATAATTTCAGAGCACAATTCAACACATTCGTTGCATATAAACACAGAAGGTCCAGCTATTAGCTTTTTTACTTCGTTTTGATGTTGAGAACAAAAGGAGCAATGTAGATTGTTGTCTGTTGACATAAGCTTAAAATTTTCGTATAAATAACAAGGTAGAAGTAAAGCAGTTTTAATAAAGTTCTGATAACTTATTTCGGTCATGTGTTTTTTATTGATGGAATAAGCATACGCACATTCATAATAAAAATCAACGGTCCACAAGGTTTTGCAATTGCAGCAATAGTCTCGTGATTTTTGCTGTCAGTAGCCTGTTAGAGCGAAAAAATACTAGCACAAAGCTTTTTGCTCGTTCAAATGCCTCTGTGGTGGAATTGGTAGACACGGCAGACTCAAAATCTGCAGTTCTTGCGAACGTGCCGGTTCGAGTCCGGCTAGAGGTACCATCATCTGTCTAATATTCTGTTTTTACCTCATCACGAATTGATGCTACGTTCAAAGCGCGGCTCTATCGCTTTTTTAATCCTTTTTTATTTGTCTCTATGTTTCATAGATAATAAATTGCACTTTTTGTTGCATTTATTTTTTATGTTTCTTTATGTGATGTGACGCGATTCTTTAGGTAAATAATACATGTGCACAACTTCAATTATAGCATTTATTGTTTTTTAAGACTATGCGAGAGGGGTGTAAGTAAAGTGTTATTGATGCGCTTAGCGCGGTTGCATAAGATATATTATAAAATTAGTTAAAAATTATTTTTTATTACTGTGTGATATATCGCTAAAGCTAACTCATTAGAGATGAGTTATTCAATGGTGGGAGTGTTCAGCACTCAAAAAATATGATACAATTATGAATCACAACAATTAATTATCAATTTCAACAAATTATTTTAACATGGAAAATTTTAGTCAATTACCTCTCGCGCCAGAGTTATTAAGCGCAATAGAAATGATGAATTTTACTAAACCAACAGCTATACAGGCTTTAGTGATACCTCCTGCATTAACTGGAGTTGATATCTTAGGCTCAGCGCGCACTGGAAGTGGCAAAACCGCTGCATTCGGTATCCCATTAGTTTCGACTATTATGAACGACCCTCATAGTGTTGGTATTATTATCACCCCAACGCGTGAGCTAGCCGCGCAGGTTGCCAAGATTATTCATCAACTCCTCATAAAATCTAAACATATTAGAACAACGTTGCTGATAGGTGGGCAGAGAATAGAAGAGCAGATCAGAAGTCTTAGTTCTCAACCTAGAATTATAGTTGGTACTCCTGGCAGAATCGGTGACCATCTGGCTCGCGGTTCGCTTAAGCTAGATAAAACCAAGATAGTAGTACTAGATGAGGCCGATAGAATGTTAGATATGGGTTTTACGCCACAAATTGAAAATATTTTAAAATTCGTACCAACTCAACGCCAGGTACTACTCTTTTCTGCTACCATGCCTAGCAAAATTCGCCAAATTGCAAAGCAGTATATGTCTTCTCCGCTAGAGTTATCTGTTGCTCAAACTCAAGAAGATTTAAGTAGGCTCAACCATGAAGTTAAATATTTAGAAGATAGAGATAAATATGATGCATTGCTACAAGAGATAGAGACGCGCCAGGGATCTGTGCTTGTGTTTGTACGTACTAAGATGGATGCAGACCGCATTTCTAGACAACTTAGAGACGCAAACCATATGGTAAATGCTATTCATGGTGATCTTAGCCATGGCAGAAGGAGTAAGGCGATGGCTGATTTTAAGAGTCGCAAATGCAGAATTATGATCGCTACGGATGTGGCGGCAAGGGGTATTGATGTTGGCCACTTAGAGCATGTGATTAACTACGACCTGCCTAATTCTTCTGAAGACCATATACATAGAGTGGGTAGAACAGCCAGAGGGGAGAGGAAGGGTAACAGCTTATCCTTTGTAACGCCTAGCGAGAAAACCAGATGGGCTTTTATCATGCGTGTAATGAAGGGCGAAGATTTAGATCCGGCAGAATACGCCGCTATGGGCAAGAAGAAGAGTGGAAGAAGCAATAGGAGCTTTGGTACTGGACCAGCACAAAGATCCAACGGCCCAAGGCCGCAGAGGAGCCGCTTTGCTAAAGGGGAAAGTGGAGATAGATGGCGTAACGACGGAGGCGCTAGGCGCAGCAATACAAATGGTGGTAATAGAGAAAGGAGACAGAGAAGTTCCTATTAATCTTTATTTTTGTACTTGTATTAGTTCAACTTGTATTAGTTCAACTTGAACTTAAAATTAAAATGAGAGTTAACATGCATTAAGCGAGGGTTTTTTTGTGTTACAGGAATATTTTTCCGGTTGCGTTCTACTTTTATTGTCTATGATGTTGTTGTGCGCTAGAGACTTTTTGCATGTTATTCTATTATTTGGCTTGGTAAGTCTGAGTTCTGCGCTAATGTATCTACAGTTTGGCGCATCTGATGTTTCTATGACTGAGGTTGCACTAAATAGCGCCGTTTCTACATGCATTTTATTAAAATTTTCACAACTCCTGCCTAAGAATTTAAATCTCATCAGTTGTCAGCAAGACCAAAAAACTACTCTGGATTTGTCAAAGATTTCTTTTGTCATTTCCTCTATAGTATGCGCTATACTGTTTGTGTGTTTATGTATTTGCTTGAATAACTTAGAACCTTACCAATCTCACGCAAGCAACGTGCAACAGCAAGTGAACTTGTATTATATAAATAATACTGCTCTGGATATTGGTATTGATTCTATGGTAGCAGCTATTTTAGCCTCATATAGAGGTTATGACACATTAAACGAGACCTTGGTAATTTTTATTGCCTGCGCCTCGTCATTCTTGTTATTACATATTCCACGCGCCTCAGTCTCAGATCGCAGTGAATGTTTGCCCAATAACGATTTGAATGAGTATTATCGCAAAAAATTAACATTGGCTATGCCATTACTTATTATCTTTATTTTATTTCTGCAATTTGCAGGAGAAGCCTCTCCTGGCGGCGGCTTTCAAGCTGGCGCTATGAGTTGTGGTTATATTATGTTGTTTTCTTTAATAAGAGGGCGGGTATGTCAAAAATTACAAAACGATGCAGAAGCGAAGTTAGTCTTGATATCCGCTCTTGGTGTAATCATCTATTTATTGGTTGGTGCATTGGATTTATTGCGTCATCCATTTTTATCTTATAGAGCGCTTGATGCAATAGGTGGGCAAGCCGCTGGTATTATGCTTATAGAACTTGGCGTGTGGTTTACTGTGTGTTTTTCCTTATACTTAATTTTTATCACCTATGCAAGGTGCGCGCCTCTTGTCTTCGAGGGTCTTGTCTCCGAGAATGGTGAGAGGGTGCCAGAAGCTAAACCTTAAAGATGTGTACTGGGTAGTAACAGAGCTCTTTCGAACTCTACCGCTTTATGGCAACTACGCCGTTGCCGTCGATTCGAAATCTGTGTCGGCTAGACCTATCACGTAACTAATTATAGTAATTTGGGTTGAATGATGTTTAGCCCCAGTAAGAAATGGTTGGAAATATGACATTGAAAAAAGCTGCCCAAAAATTTGGAGTAAGTATTTTTACAACCAGTTACTGGTTAAAAAATCTAGGCTTTAGCTATAAAAAAGACTTTTCCTACTTCTTTAAAATACCTAATTCAGCCTAAATTACTATACCAATTGCTAGAATTTTAATTTCTATTGCTCCTATTCTTACATAAATTATAAAGGTGCTATGGGTGCGAACGCATACACAAAGTACGTCTCGCGCTAGAACAGCGCCCTTCTTCCACCCCCTTTACTTATAGAAAGTTTATAGAAATAATATTCTCGCGCTATGCTTGACGTGCGCAGCCCATCATCTCCACGCACCTTTCCCGCGTATAATAAGCGACAAGAACGCATTGCTAGTAGTTTATGCAAAGCAATAACCCGAGATACATCCAGTGTTTTTAGTAACAATCTATATGTTCTAGGCAATAAATAATCGTCATTTTCCCAATCTAACCCCACCACCGTGCGGCGTTTTAGCTCGTCAAGACTCTTGCAATCACTTTGGTGTATATACACAATGCCCTGCGTAGTAATAAGTCCGACTATCTTTTCTTCGGGAAGGGGTCTACAACACATTGCAAAGGCAAATTTAATCATTTTGCTTGTTTCAAGTGGCAAAGTATTTTTCGCTTGTCTCTTGTTTTTTCTCAAAAAAGTGCGTGGAATATGGGTATTTATGTTTTCATCTGTAGGATTTAAAAAATGCTCTATTTCAACTAAGTTAATTTGCTCATGTCCTATCGCCTCCATGAGCTCTAAAGAGTTCACCTTACAAAAAAAATTGCATAATGCGCTAACATCACTATCCGTAATATCCAAATGATTGCACTCTAGCATTTTGCTTAGCATACTCCTTCCTTTGTAATACCATTTATCCCTTTCATTACTAAGCAGAGATTTACGTATCTCTGATTTAGCTTTTCCGGTAATAGCAAACTTTTCCCAGGACGGTGATGGTTTCTGATTTTTAGAAATAATTATTTCTACTTGATCGCCATTTTGCAAAACTCTATCTAATGAGGAAACTTCATTATTCACCTTAGCACCCACGCATTTATTGCCCGTTGAGCTGTTTACGGCATATGCAAAGTCGAGCACTGTAGCATTGCTTGGCAATGAGATAACTGAGCCACCCGGAGTTAAACAAAAAACTTGATCGTAATACATAGCAAGCTTTGTGTTGAGTAGTTTCTTATTGCTATCAGAGCTATCTTCTACGTCAAATATACTCAAAAGATCCCGCATCCAAAAATATTTATCTTTAGCTTTAAAACCTTTTTGCTTATATTGCCAATGCGACGCTATACCAAACTCCGCCACCTGGTGCATTGCAAAAGATCTGATCTGAATCTCCACACAATGGTTCCTCACGCCACTAAGTAGGGTATGTAAGGATTGATAGTTATTAATTTTGGGAGTACTGATAAAATCTTGAAAATTATTTGGCACTGCTTTGTAGTTCGTGTGCAAAACACCTAGCGCCTTATAACAATCTTCTGTGGTTTCCACCAAAATGCGAAACGCGATAATATCAGATAGCTGACTTAAATTCACGCTCTTTTCCTTCATTTTCATCCAGATAGAATATGGAGTTTTTAGCCTACCTTCCACTTGGATATTCGAGATACTAGATTTTATCAGCTTATTTTTAATTTCCTTCTTGATTTGATTAATAATCTGATCTTCATTATGATAAATCATCATTAAGTTGTTCAAGATAAACTCTCTAATGGTGGGGTATAACACCTTAAAACAAATATCCTGGAATTCGTGTTTAATGCGATGCATCCCCACTCGCTCTGCTAAAGGAGAGTATATTTCTAACGTTTCAAGCGCGATTCTTTTACGTTTTTCTATAGAAGGTATAGAGTGTATGGTGCGTATGTTATGCAGTCTGTCTGCTATTTTAATAAATAAAACTCGCAGATCCTTATTAGTAGCAAGCAGCAACTTATGCAAATTATCTGTCTGCTTTAAACTATAGTTATTTTTGTATTCTAATTTGGTGATTTTCGTCACCCCATCAACTAGCGCAGCTATTTCTTGTCCAAAGTGCCCAATAATTTGTTCGTGCGTAAGAGAGGTGTCTTCTAGCGTGTCATGTAGTATTGCAGCTACAATCGATTGCTCGTCTACATACATTTGCATTACAATAATCGCCACCTCAACGGGGTGAGTGTAGTATGGCTCTCCAGACGCCCTGTTTTGTGCTTGATGATAGTAAATTGCAAAATTAATTGCTTTATGTATCAATCGCCTATCTATAGCGCAGTCAATAGCATCAATAGCATGTAGTAGCTTATCTCTCATCAGAAATTAAATTCACATTTGCGCATTTTCCACCCCATTACGTTCTTCATCGCCGCTATCTTCAAGTAACATAGCATTCATATAATCACCAGATCGAAATTGTTTTTTAATTTTATTAATCTCATGTTCATTACCGCCCATTGCTTTCAGCGCTGCACCACCAAGTTGCAAGCCAATTTCATAATCTTCTGGCACAATAAACGTTACACCTAAATCATAAAATTCTTGAGATTTTTTTAGATGCTTTAATCTAATAATTACATTTAAATTTAAATTCTGGTGCAACTCTTGAAGAGTTTTCAGAGTTTTTTTGATAGTAATTTCATTTTTGATAGACAAAATAATAGTGTTGGCGCGTTTAATGCCTAAAGCTTCTAATGTAGATTGACTAGAAATATCTCCTCTAAAAATAGGGCATCCTTCACTCTTTTCTTCATGCACCTTTTCGCCATTAATATCAATTGCAATATAGCGCACTTCCTGAGACTCAAGAATGCGCGCAACCATTTTACCAACCTTACCAAACCCAGCAATAATAACGTGTTTTGTGAGGTCGTTTGCACCTAATGCTATTAGTTGATTAGGGGTTTTACCCATATTACGCTCAATTTTCTCTGCAATAATCTGGCCTAACATCGCCAGTAGCGGCGTTAGCGCCATGCTGCATGTTACTACTAACAACAGAATGTTAGCTAACCCCTCTTCTAATAAATCATTTTGTTTAGCAAGTTCAAACAAAATAAAAGCAAACTCGCCCCCTTGGGCAAGTAATAAGCCGGCATAGATAGAGGTGGATTTATTAAACCCAAATAATATGCAAAATGCTATTATAATCATCGCCTTAATTGCGATGAGCGCGGAGGATAAGATGAGGATGTGTGAGATTTGAGAGTAGATCTCCTTAACATCAATACTCATACCAACGGCCATAAAAAATAACCCAAGTAATAAACTTTTGAATGGATATATACTTTTTTCCGCCTGAATCCTAAACTCAGTTTCTGCAACCAACACTCCAGCCACAAACGCTCCTAGCGCTAGAGACAAACCAAAATACTCGGTGGTCCAGGCAGAAGAGAGTACTATAAGGAGAGTCATGGCGATAGGTAGCTCATTCCCACCTTCTACGGAGTCGGAATAAATCATCTTAAACAGCGGTTTAATAAGAGTTCTGCCAACCATAAAAATACCCAAGAGTGCAGCAACGCCCTTGGCAGCCGCCAGTGCAAGCATATACATTAGAGAATGGTTGTTATTCGCTCCACTTCCAACTAAAGGCACTATCACTAAAAGTGGCACTACGATTAAGTCTTGCAAGAGCAGTATGGCCAGAGAAATTCTGCCAACCTGCGTAGACTGGCTGTGGCTGTCTTCTATCACACGCAATACTATTGCCGTTGAGGAGAGCGAAAGAGCGCTGCCTATTACTAATGCCGCCACTTTATCGGGTATAATTAAAGCTACTGCGCCAGAAATTACTAATGCAGTAATTGCTACCTGCAAACTACCCAGGCCAAAAACATATTTGCGCATAGCTTTTAATCGCTCGAAGGATAGTTCTAGACCTATGGCGAAAAGCAGGAACACAACGCCTAATTCACCGAGTAGTTGGATATCGTGTTGATCAATAATTTTTAAACCATGCTCACCAATCATAGCCCCAGCTATTAAATAGCCTAATACCGGGCTGACTCTGATTTTTTTTAGTATTGCTACAACGAAAACGGCTACGCCTATTAGCACAATTACGCTAAGCAAGATATCTTTTTGATGCATTTATTTTTATGTTTTCTAAGAATTGTTTTGCAATGTTCTGAGCAATTTATTTAAGTATAAAGCCATAGTAGGCGCTACGCAAATCTCGGATGCTCCTATATCTTTGCTTGACTTGTAGCGCTGTCTTACTTAAAGTTCCTATAAGTAGAATAGTAGCAACGTTAGTTTAGTAATGTTTTGCTAGTTAAAAACTTTTATAAATAAAATAAAAAATTAAATAATCACTTATTAGGTAGAGGTATACATATGATTTTTTCAAATTCCGCTAACCAAGTTCAGCCATTTAGATTAATTGAACTACCTTTTGACTATCATTTATTCAAGCTAGATGAGTGGTGTGCGCTAAGCAATACTAGCTTCGACTACCACTATTATAAACACCATCAAACCTATCTGAGTAATTTAAATAATCTATTAGCCAAAACAGATAAATACGCCGGTATGAATTTAGAAGAAATAGTATCCCATTCTTATAAATCCCAGGATCTAGCAACTTTTAATAACGCGGCACAGGTGTGGAATCATAACTTTTTTTGGCATTCTATTACTCCTAACACCTCAGAGCAGCTGGTATCGTTGCTCGGTCATGAGGGTGCTGCCGCTCATAGCTCAGTAGATGACGATGCATATTTAGAGAGCGCAAGAGCTATGGCGCAAGATTTAATTTCTTATTTTGGATCTTTAGCAAATTTTCAAGAGCAGTTTAAAGCCGCCGCCTTGGCGCAGTTTGGTAGCGGATGGGTTTGGCTGATGGAAAAGATAAGGGTTGCCGGTGGCGAGGATAGACAGAAAAAAGAGTTTGTGATTGTTAAAACCTCCAACGCCTTTAACCCAATTACTTTAAGTATAGACTTGTCGGCTGATGCTAACAGCGACCATTATGTTCTATGCCCTCTGTTGTGCTGCGATGTGTGGGAGCATGCTTACTACATAGATTATTATAATAACCGAGGGGCGTTTTTGGATAGTTTCTTTAAAGTAATGCGCCTAAATTTTAATTTTTAGTAATTTTAACTGATTTTCTAAACTTATTTCTAAAAGTAGACAACCAAAGAACAGTTTGAATAATCTCTTCTCTTGCTATCAAAACCAAAATTGTCGCTCATTAAGTGTGGAGCATAAGCGATGTATTTAGCGCTGCTAGACCCGTTATGCTTTCCTGGTATAGCGCTGTTTGGCGCAAGTGGTGGTTGCTAAAATAATAATCATAAGTTTTAAATATTACTACTAAATACAGCTTAAAGTAGTAATCTTGCTTTCTTTTGCGCAAATAATGTGATATTATTGTAATTACTGCGCTATTTAAATATGCGCAGCTAAACTTGAAATTAATAACTAGAAAAGAGGTAAGGATTATGTCGAAGCAAAATGACTCACAACCGTTCACACAACTGAATAAGGGTTTCGCCGTTGAACCATCAAGAGCAACAAGAATGACCATACAAGACTCTCGGGCAATCCAAGGGGAGTTAAACCCAGAAGACCCAGGAGACTTCGGTGAACACGCAGACCAATTCAAGCAAACAACGGCAGGACAGGCTAATCCGTCGGATAACAAGCGGCATCAGAGTACAGAGCAAAAGAACGGGCCTGAGCGCAAAAATCTAGGGAAGGAAGGTAATAAGTGGCAGTACCAGCAGCAACAGGAGCGAAAGAATGTGCAGCAGAATGTGCCGCTAAAGAGCATGCTAAAAGAGCGGCATCAGAGTACAGAGCAAAAGAACGGGCCTGAGCGCAAAAATCTAGGGAATGTAGGTTATGAGCAGCAGTACCAGCAGCAGCAACGGCAGTTGGTACAAAGCGCGGGCTTAGAAAGTGATAATTTGCCAGAGGGTTACATACTGAAGATTATCGCGCAGCAATGGGATCAAAAGCAGCAACAGGCGCAAAAGAGTGTGTCGCCAAAGAGCATACTAAAGACTGCTCAGATGCGGAAGCAGTATGAGCAGAGCAAGTCTCCAAAAAAACAAGTGCAGAGCAAGTCTCCAAAAAAACAAGTTCACTTTAAAGAACCTCAAAATGGATGGCTCTCGGGTTGTGGCAAGGGGCCAGGTATCTAACATACACAACTCACCAACGCACCATCAATTCTAAAGCATAACGCAAGGGTAGTGCTTGCGATTCTTCGCTCCGATATAGGCGACAGATTTTTGAATAATCATAAAATTCTCAAGTTTGTCGCCACTCGGGCGCAGCTATTGCGCAATCGTATTCGCATTACTCTCCCATAACCTCCCCCTTCATCGTACACCCATATTGCATTCATTAGCTGATTATGCCAAAATACCATCTGCTTATTCATTAACATTGATGCAGACAAGGTAAGTGCTATGCAAAATAATATATCATCCACTCAACAACAGACCGCTCGCTCAAAACGCTATCAAGATTCAATGCAACTACGGCAGGAGCAGGAGCAACGAGCAAAGCAACAGCAACAGACCAAGCAACAACAAGCTGAGCGCCAAAAGCAAGCTGAACATCCACAACAACAGCAAATGCAGCAGCAAATTACTCAATCACCACAACAAACACAAGTTATACTACCAGAGCATGCCGCTCAAACACAAAACCCCCCTCGGCAACAAAACCTCAACGTAGCACAGAATGTTGTATCTAACAGAGCCGAACATAGCGCATCGTATCAAGCAGGATTTGGGGCTTACCTGTTAAATCAAATAAAGCATTACACTCAACTGATGAAATTGGAACCGACCAATCCGGAACATCCATTCAACAAAGCCCAAATGCTATGTGCACTCCAGAGGAACGCGCAGGCGATTGAAGCCTATGGCAAAGCCATTGAACTTGGGCATAATAACGCCGATTGCTACTCCAGAAGAGGCAATGAGTTCTATGAGCTTAAGCAATATGAAGAAGCGCTCAAAGATTTTCAAAAAGCCATCGCGCTTGAGCCAGGCAATGGGATGTATCACTATCACAAAGGTAACGCTTTATGCGTTCTGGGAAGGTATGAAGAAAGTATTGTAGCATACGACAGAGCCATTGCGTTAGGATGGAATGACGAGGGGTGCCGCGCCAATAAGGAATATGCCTTGAGCCGACTATTGAAACTCCCCCAGAAACAAAACTCCAACGCAGCACAGAATGCTAGTGATGTTGCATCTAATAGAACCGAACGTAGTGCATCTTATCAAGCAGGATTTGAGGCTTATCTATCAGAACAAGTAAAGTATTATACTAGATTGATGGAATGTGATCCGGCAAATCCGGAATATCCACTCAACAAAGCTCGAACATTAGGCGTACTCCAAAAAAATGCACAGGCAATTGAAGCCTATAGCAAAGCCATTGAGCTTGGCTACGATAACGCCGATTGCTACTGCAGTAGAGGCAATGAGTTCTATGAGCTTGAGCAATATGAAGAAGCTCTCAAAGATTTTCAAAAAGCCATCGCGCTTGAGCCAGGCAATGGGATGTATCATTCTTACAAAGGCGACGCTTTATGCGTTATGGAAAGGTATGAAGAAAGTATTGTAGCATACGACAGAGCCATTGCGTTAGGGTGGAATGACGAAGGGTGTCGCGCCAATAAGGAATATGCGTTGAGCCGACTATGCAACAGAACCGAAGGTAGCGCATCGTATCAAGCAAGATATGAGGCTTATCTATCAGAACAAGTAAAGTATTATACTAGATTGATGGAATGTGATCCGGCAAATCCGGAGCATCCATTCAACAAAGCTCAAAGATTAGGAGTGCTCCAGAGGAACGCGGAGGCAATTGAAGCCTATGGCAAAGCCATTGAGCTTGGTAAAAATCACCCAGATTGCTACTTCAGAAGAGGCAATGAGTTCTATGATCTTGAACAATACGAAGAAGCCCTGGAAGATTTTAAAAAAGCCGTCGCGCTTGAGCCAGGCAATGGGAGGTATCACTTTCACAAAGGCGACGCTTTATGCGTTATGGAAAGGTATGAAGAAAGTATTGTAGCATACGACAGAGCCATTGCGTTAGGGTGGAATGACGAAGGGTGTCGCGCCAATAGGGAGTATGCCTTGAGCCAACTATTAAACCCGCCTTTGCAGAATCAAGAAACTGCATATTCCTCAGAATCTGAACCGGAGGGGGCTTAGGGGTGCGAGGCTATGGGAGCGTTAGACGTGTGATGGCGAGAGGTTAAAATGATATAAAAAACCAACAGCGTAGACCACGAGCGATTAAAATTTAACTATCAACTAAAGAAGCAGTGGCAGTGGTCTCGAGGTATGCAGTTCTAACATACACAACTCACCAACGCACCATCAATTCTAAAGCATAACACAAGGGTAGTGCTTGCGATTCTTCGCTCCGATATAGGCGACAGATTTTTGAATAATCATAAAATTCTCAAGTTTGTCGCCACTCGAGTGCAGCTATTGCGCAATCGTATTCGCATTACTCTCCCATAACCTCCCCTTCATCATACATCCATATTGCATTCATTAGCTGATTATGCCAAAATACCATCTGCTTATTCATTAATAATTAATATTGACGCAGGCGAGGTAGCGCTATGCAAAATAATATATCATCCACTCAACAACAGACCGCTCGCTCAAAACGCTATCAAGATTCAATGCAACTACGGCAGGAGCAGGAGCAAGGAGCAAAGCAACAACAACAGACCAAGCAACAACAAGCTGAGCGCCAAAAGCAAGCTGAACATCCACAACAACAGCAAATGCAGCAGCGCATGCAGCAGCAAATTACTCAATCACCACAACAAACACAAGTTATACTACCAGAGCATGCCGCTCAAACACAAAACCCCCCTCAGCAACAAAACCTCAACGTAGCACAGAATGTTGTATCTAACAGAGCCGAACATAGCGCATCGTATCAAGCAGGATTTGAGGCTTGCCTACTAAGAAAAATAGAGTATTATACCATATTGATGGAATGTGATCTGCCAAATCCGGAATATCCATTCAATAAAGCGCGAATGCTAGGTGCACTCCGGAGGAATGCTGAGGCGATTGAAGCCTATAGCAAAGCCATTGAACTTGGCCGCAATAACGCCGATTGCTACTCCAGAAGAGGCAATGAGTTCTATGAGCTTAAGCAATATGAAGAAGCCCTGGAAGATTTTCAAAAAGCCATCGCGCTTGAGCCAGGCAATGGGATGTATCATGCTCACAAAGGTAACGCTCTATGCATGCTTGGAAGGTATGAAGAAAGTATTGTAGTATACGACAGAGCCATTGCGTTAGGCTGGAATGACGAGGGGTGCCGCGCCAATAAGGAATATGCCTTGAGCCGACTATTGAACAGAACCAAACGCAGCGCATCGTATCAAGCAAGATTTGAGGCTTACATACTGAGAAAAATAGAGTATTATACTAGATTGATGGAATGTGATTCGGCAAATCCGGAACATCCATTCAACAAAGCCCAAATGCTAGCTGCACTCCAGAGGAACGCGGAGGCAATTGAAGCCTATAGCAAAGCCATTGAGCTTGGTAAAAATCACCCAGATTGCTACTGCGGAATAGGAAATGAGTTCTATGATCTTGAACAATACGAAGAAGCGCTTGAAAATTTTAAAAAAGCCATCGTTCTTAAGCCAGAAAATGGGATGTATCACTATCACAAAGGTAACGCTCTATGCATGCTGGGAAGGTATGAAGAAGGCATTGCCGCATACGACAGAGCCATTGCGTTAGGGTGGAATGACGAGGGGTGTCGCGCCAATAGGGAGTATGCCTTGAGCCAACTATTAAACCCGCCTTTGCAGGATCAAGAAACTGCATATTCCTCAGAATCTGAACCGGAGGGTGCTTAGGGGTTGGGGTGTTGTAAGAGGATCTCTTCGCAAAAACCTACTACTATCTACTATCAGAATAGTAATTGCGTACTAGGTTCGGTGCGTAAGTCCTTATGTACTATTGCGAGGGGTGTCTATTGACATATGAGAAAATTAAAAGTGTAAAACCAACTTCAAGCGACTAGAAGCGCAACGCTTTTTCGGCCAGATCGCGTACGTCTAATTACCCACAATCATTTCCTCTAACATCTTAGAACCAGTCACGTAAAACCATGTGATAAGTTTTTCGTCATAATTTTTGTAAAAGCCAATTGTACAAAAGCCTTAGCTGAAGAGGTGGTTATTTCGTAATCTTTTGACAATCTTCTAAAGTTACCAAGCCAAGCGAATGAGCGCTCTACAAGCCATCTCCACTGTTGCACCTGAAAGCACTTAGTGCCAGCTTTAGGCTTAGCAATGGTAAGCAAACTACCACGAGTGTGGGTATAAAACCACTTCTGGGACCGTTGTAAGATGAGATTTTAGAAAATTTTGTAGTTAAAATTTTTGTTTGAGTGATTTTATAAGGATTTTGCTATTAAAAACTGCATAGTTTTTTAGTCAAATCAGAAATTAATCTCATTTTTAGCTGTTTTAGTTTTGTTATAAGCCTAAATATATGTATTTTTACCTGTTTTATGCAGCAAGGACGGTTAAACGCTTTAAATTAAAACAGATTGCATTCATAAATTCAGCAAATTGATTTTTTGCTATTCCTACATATCGCAGTCGTTTATTATCCTGAGCAAACACCCTTTCGAAAGGAGATCTAATGTAAGTATAATAGCGCTCGAGATCAAAATTCTTTTCCTTCATATTGTTTTTCTTAATAGCACATAGATGAACTCCCTTACGAGCCGCTGCTATCCTGGCGGGAGCAACGCAATAACCTTTGTCAGCATATGTAGCTC
>NZ_JACVVM010000008.1 GCF_016751895.1 Candidatus Sarmatiella mevalonica
TCTTTCTAATTCACGGTCTGACAAATCTTCCATGAATTGCAAAAGCAAACATTTAAAAAGACGCTGAACTCCATAACCTTTATAATTTGCAGGAGATTCAACGCTTTTTAATTCTTTCGCTGCCACCTCAAAATCAAATAAGTCTTTAAATTTGCGATATTGATGCTTTGGACTAACTAATTGATTTAAACTTACCATTGTAATTTGATGCGCTGAAGACATTTGAAAACCTCGTTCTTTTGAGATTTATTATAACAAAAATTACCTCATCTCGCAACGGTCCCAAAATTCAAAAAATTAAGCAATAGAATCACATCCTCTGTTTTGCAGAGATGATTGAGCAACTTAACTAACTTTTTCAACTAAACAACGATGATTTTTTTCATTGGAATATCTAAAATAAATGACTACAGTGTTGTTATGTGCGTCAAAGCATTGAGTAGTCGATAATATTTCTGTCTTAAAGTTACAGACTTCTTTTTTAAAACTCTACTTCCGGACAGCAACTACGTTGTAATTTTCATTCAACGCACTTGCCCAACTAACACTCGCTTAACTTTATGTAAGTTTAAAGTGCCGCGCTTTTATCTGGTCCTAACCTTTACTCTTGACCTAGTGTGAGTTTGAAAAAGAAGGGCAATAAATTATCTCCTTTGCCCCTTTTACTTGTTTTTTACTTCTTTTCTTTAATCTGAGTTTCGATATGGCTTGGCACTTGTTCATAAGATTCTAGAACCATACTATATTGCGCTCTGCCCTGCGATAGAGAGCGTAGAGTATTAATATAACCAAACATTTCAGCTAAAGGCACGAACGCTGTGACTATTTGAGCATTGCCAGTGGGAGCAGGGCTAACATCTTTTAATTGACCGCGTCTGGAGCTCAAATCACCAATCACATCGCCCACATAATCTTCTGGAGTAATCACTTCTACCTTCATTACCGGTTCTAGAATTTTAGGTCCTCCCTTTGGTATGCCTTCTCTAAAGGCAGCTTTCGCCGCAATTTCAAATGCTAAGACGCTAGAATCTACATCATGAAAAGCTCCATCGAGTAAGGTGGCCTTGAATCCCGTCATGGGATAGCCAGCTAAGACGCCAGTATCTTTGATAGCTAATAACCCTTTTTCTACTCCCGGTATATATTCTTTTGGTACAGCGCCACCAACAATCTTACTCTCAAAGGTGAAGTCTGCAGCTGACTCTACGGGTTCGAAAAGAAGCTTAATGCGCGCAAATTGGCCGGCTCCCCCACTTTGCTTTTTGTGAGTATAATCGATCTCGCATGCTTTAGTGATGGTTTCTTTATACGATACTTCTGGAGCACCTATATTTACCTCCACCTTAAACTCGCGTTTCATCCTATCTACTATAATCTCTAAGTGCAGCTCGCCCATGCCCTCGATGACTGTTTGGCCTGACTCGCTTGTAGAATATCTAAAGGACGGATCTTCTGAGGCGAGTTTATTAAGCGCAACTGACATTTTTTCTTGATCAGCAGTAGCCTTTGGTTCAACTGCAAGCTTGATAACAGGTTCAGGAAATTCCATCCGTTCAAGTATCACTTGGTTATCTATCGAGCAGAGCGTATCACCGGTAGTAGTATTTTTTAATCCTGCGAGTGCTACTATATCACCAGCGGAACTTTCCTTGATATCTTGGCGTTGGTTTGCATGCATAAGCAGCATTCTACCTATCCTTTCCTTCTGATTTTTCACGGAATTCAGCACAGTATCTCCACTACACAATTTGCCGGAATAGACGCGCACGAACACTAAGGAGCCAACAAATGGATCGGTCATGACTTTGAAAGCAAGAGCTTTAAAAGATTCTTCCGGTAAAAGAGCAAAATCTTTTTCTTCATCTGTTTTCACCTCTATGCCTTTGACCGAGCCAATATCTATTGGGGATGGCAAATAGTCTATAACCGCATCTAACAAAGGTTGCACGCCTTTGTTTTTAAAGGCACTGCCGCATAGTACCGGAAAGAACTTCATAGATAGAGCGCCCTTCCTGATGTACTTCATAATCAGGTGTTCATCATCTATAGCTTTGCCTTCTAGGTAATCATGCATCAAGTTATCATCTAGTTCAGCTATTGTTTCAATAAGGTGAGTTCTATATTCTTTGCTTTGCTCCATTAAATCTTCTGGAATATCCTGTACGGTATATTCAGTACCAAGAGCGTCTCCTTGCCAAATAAGAGCTTTCATGCGTACCAGATCTACCAGACCAATGAAATTTGCTTCGCTGCCTATAGGAAGTTGTAGTACTAGAGGTTTTGCTCCCAATCTACTTTTAATCATGCTCACGCATCTAAAAAAATCTGCACCGCTTCTGTCCATCTTGTTTACAAATGCGATGCGTGGCACTGAATATTTATCTGCTTGACGCCAAACAGTTTCAGATTGAGGCTCAACTCCCGATACGCCATCGAACACCGCAACTGCGCCGTCGAGAACGCGAAGAGACCTCTCTACCTCGATGGTAAAATCTACGTGACCAGGCGTATCGATGATATTAATTGTAAAATCTTTAGAGCCGGCAGGGGCGAACAAACCGCGCTCCCTCGTCCAAGAACAGGTCGTTGCGGCAGATGTAATGGTGATGCCACGCTCTTGCTCCTGCTCCATCCAGTCCATGGTGGCGGCGCCATCATGTACTTCGCCGATTTTATTAGACTTACCAGTATAAAATAGGATTCTTTCCGTTGTAGTTGTTTTGCCTGCGTCAATATGCGCGCAAATACCAATATTACGAGTTTCTTCTAACACTTTATTTTTATTCATTACACCCCTCTTATCTACCGGCATTACTATGTTTCGCTAAGTGAGCAAAAGCTCTATTAGATTCGGCAGTTTTATGAGTATTCTCTCTCGTTTGCATTGCGCCTCCTCTGTTATTAGCCGCTTCAAATAACTCCGCTGCAAGGCGTTCAATCATCGTTTTTTCCGATCTCTTTAATGCAGCGGCGAGAATCCAACGGAATGAGAGAGCGGTTGCTTCTTTTTCTCCCACCATGCCCGGCACTTGGTAATTAGCGCCGCCAACACGCACGGATGTGACTTTCATTTGTGGTTTAACGTTAGATATGGCTGTATTGAATGACTCAAATGGATCAACGCTGTATTTAGATTGCATTCTGTCGAGTGCAGAATAGACGATTTTTTCTGCTAGGGCTTTTTTACCTTCGCGCATTACATAATTAATGAATTTAGAAATTAAATAGCTACCATATTTTGCATCTGGCACTATGACTCTTGCAGTTGCTGCTCTACGACGAGACATTTAGGTTCCTCTTAAAAAAATTTATAAATAATAAAAATAAAACAAAGTAAAAATAGAACAAATAAAAAATAATCAATAAAAAGGTAGTG
The DNA here is from genome assembly GCF_016751895.1 of Candidatus Sarmatiella mevalonica. Lineage (GTDB taxonomy): Bacteria > Pseudomonadota > Alphaproteobacteria > Rickettsiales > Rickettsiaceae > Sarmatiella > Sarmatiella mevalonica. The sequence continues at coordinate 3,377 of NZ_JACVVM010000008.1, forward strand.
AATAACAAATATAGATAAGACAATTGTTGCGAAGCAAAAAATTAACTATACTCAGCCACCTAAAAAGGCACTACCTTATATTTGCGTATTATTTCTTTTTTGGAGCGCCCTTTGCTCCAGCCGCTTGTGCCGCAGATTTTTTGGCTCCATATCGAGACCTTGCTTTTGCACGACCTTTTACGCCAGCTGTATCTAGTGCACCCCTAATTATTCTATATTTTACACCAGGTAAGTCTTTGACTCTACCACCATGCACAAACACGGCGGAGTGCTCTTGTAAACTATGCCCCTCACCTCTAATATATGCATATACCACGCGTCCGTTACTTAGTCTTACTCTGGCAACTTTACGCAAGGCTGAGTTAGGTTTTTTAGGAGTTTTTGTTCCAACCCATATACAAACCCCTCTTAATATTGGATTGCCTTCTAAATCAGGTGCGCCAGTACGCTTAACTTTAGGCTTGCGGCCTTTGCGTACTAGTTGGTTAAAGGTCATTCTACTTGTCATATGCACTTCAAAGAAATATATTAATAAAAATAAGTTATTTTGCGAGATAGTTGTGGCGACGCATGGCATTTACAAAGCTTCACGAACCACCCCAGGAGTTATTTTGCTTTTTATTAGAATCTGCTATTTTCTTGCTGAAGATGCAGAGTTTAAAAACAGGAACCAACAAAAAGTTAAATCAGTTTGATTCACTACAAGATAAATCAAAAGATCAGAACTAATAGCTAATTATAACGACTTTGATATAAAAAGCAAGACTTTCGCAAGACCCATTGCGAATAGATTGAAAAGTTTATTCTACCAGATGTGACATGACTCTTGCGATATAAATATTTAGTATTATTATGCCTTAATAGATTCTTGATGCCTTAATAGATTCTTGACGATAGTAACTATAAAAAATAATTGGTTTTTTGAAAAATGCACAAAAATTTTAGAGCTACTGAAGTTTTGCTCGATATTCGCGAAAGTAAAGATCCGCAAAAACTCATTGTTGTATTAGGCGGGGGTTTGTCACGCGAGAGGGATGTATCTAAGGTCTCTAGCAAGGCTATTACTGACGCACTACTTCGCCTCAAATATGATGTGGTATTGTTAGATGTTGGTAACGATATAGCTCAGACACTCAGCCAAATCCGTCCTCATGCCGTTTTCAATGCGCTACATGGCACTTATGGCGAAGACGGTGCGGTGCAGGGTATGTTGGATATAATGCAAATACCTTATACACATAGTGGTTTGCTAGCATCCGCTATTGCCTTTAATAAAAATTATAGCAAGACGCTGTGGCGTGATGCTGGGTTAAATGTGGTGCCGACACTGAATCTTGCTAAAGATGACGAAAAGTCCTTTAGGCCATATGTAGTTAAACCAGTGTCGGAAGGTTCTAGCGTTGGTGTAGAAGCGATTTTTCCAGAAGATAATTTTACGTTATCTGAGAATGATGAGGAGTATGGCAAGAAATTGATCGAGCCTTATATTCAAGGTAGAGAGCTGCAGGTTGCGATGCTTGATGGCAAGGTATTAGGCCATATGGAAATTAAACCCCTAGAGTCTAGAATTTTCGATTATGAAGCAAAGTATACTCCGGGTAAAGCACTGCATATTCATTCGCCAAGGTTGGAACAGGGGTTGGTGGATTTGATGTATGAGGCGAGTGTGATTGCGTATCAAGTATTAAATTGTAGAGGGCTGGCTAGATTAGAGTTTTTATATAGAGAGGAGGGGAGGGCGCCTAATACGATGCATCGCGCTTTATTTGAGCGAGAAATAGCAGATTTAGCGAGTGCAAAATCCGATTTGCTTGCTAAGCATAAGTTATGGTTTGATAAATTATTTTTATTAGAATTAAATACGCACCCTGGTTTTACGCCAATCTCCCTTTGCGCAGAGATGGCGCAGGCGCGTGGAATTGAATTTGATGAATTGGTTGAGATGATATTATTAAATGCTACTCACGATTAACGCTAATCGTTAATAAAAGAGCATTAAAATATTTTTTTAATTTCTTGTACGTGTTTTATACTCATCACCTTATCTGTTTGCTCTAGCCCTTCAAAGGCGGAGCAGACCACCTTATTAAATCCAAGTTTAACAGCCTCTTTAATTCTGGCCAAGGGTTGGTTCACTCTGCGCACCTCCCCAGATAAACCTATTTCTGAGAAGAAGACCGCGTTGTTTTTAACTGGTCTATTAAATCTAGCAGAAACAAGTGCCGCTGCCACCGCTAAATCTGCAGCTGGTTCGTTTATTTTAATGCCACCAGTAACGCTTAGATATACTTCGTAGTTTGATAAGTTAATTTGGCATCTAGTAACCAACACGGCAAGAATCATTGCTAACCTATTAGTATCCCAACCAACAACAGATCTGCGTGGCATTGGCATATTGCAAGGCGCAATTAAGGCTTGCACTTCTATTAACAAAGGTCTTGACCCCTCTATACCCGCAAAAATTGCGCTACCACTTATGTTATGGTCTCTATTCATTATAAATAGCTCAGATGGATTAGTGATTTCCTTTAAGCCATTTTGCGTCATTTCAAAAACTCCTATTTCATTCACGCTACCAAAGCGGTTTTTAATAGAGCGTAAGATGCGAAAATGATTGTTATGATCTCCCTCGAAATACAAAACGGTATCCACCATATGCTCTAGCACTTTTGGGCCGGCTAGCTGGCCGTCTTTTGTAACATGGCATGCTAAGATAAGTATGATATTATTCTTCTTAGCGTAAGTGATGAGTTCGTGCGAGACTATGCGTATTTGCGAGATGGTGCCTGCGCTTGAATTAATTTTATTGCTGTTGATGGTTTGTATGGAATCTATAATTACTAACTTTAATCCAGGGTTTGCGTCTAGAGTGCTGATGATATCTTCTAAGCTATTAGATGCAAGTAGTTTGGTTTGATTATTTATTACACCTAACCTAGAGGCCCTGAGTTTAATTTGATTTGTCGATTCTTCTCCTGTTATATAGAGACAATCCATGCCATCGCATACTAAACTAGTGATTAATTGCAGAAGGAGTGTTGATTTACCAATGCCTGGGTCACCCCCTATCACAACTGCGCATCCTTCTACTAGCCCCCCACCTAACACCCTATTCAATTCGCTAAACTGAGTAATTATTCTTGTTTTTTCGATTAATAAATCGCTATTAAGTAACTCTAGTGTTTGCTGCGCTCCATTATTAAATACCATCTCCTTCTTTTTATCAATAATCTGTTCTTCCATAGAACCCCATGCATTGCAGTCTAGGCATTTGCCAGACCATTTATGAGATAGGCTACCGCATGCATTGCAGATATATTGTAGTTTGATGCTCATATTTTTAAATTTAATGTAAAATAAAATGACTAAAACGTTGGACGTTTTACACTCTTGCAATAGTAAAGATATAGACTTTTTTTGCACCCGCTTCCATTAAAATACGACTACACGTTTTGGCAGTTGCGCCGGTGGTGAGCACATCGTCTACTAATAGAATTACTTTGTTTCGTATGTCATATTTGGTATTGAATATAATTGTATTTTGAGCGTTCTCTTGTCTCTGTTGCTTGTTGAGACCAACTTGAGATTTGCCTATTTTATATTTAATTAGTAGATTATGTAATACTTTTTTCTTGAACATTTTGTTTAATTCATGCGCTAAAACTGACGGAGGGTTATAAAGTCTTATTAATCTTTTAAAAAAATTCATTGGCACTGGTATTATCAAGTCTAAATCCTTTACCTCTTCTTTATATTTCTGAAATAATATGCGTGCAAAAAATTTGCCTACCCCGGTACGATCATAATATTTAAACTGATGTATCAGGGCTTTATTAGCGTGATTAAAGATTAAAACGCTCCTTGCGAGACTAAAAACCGGATGGGAGCGAGTGCATTGGGCGCACTCCATATATTCTTCTATCTCAACCGCCATAATTTTGCCGCATATAGCGCAGTAAGGCTTAGTAACAAAATAAGAGAGAATCCAACATTCATGACACAAGCCATCATGATCTGCTATTAATGCTGAGCATTGAAGGCAGGAAGGTGGTAATAAGTAGTTAAGTATTATATTAGACATCTTTCGAAACTCTACTCCTAATGGCAACTGCGCGTCGCTGTCGATGCGTGAGTCCTCGCGTACTTTATGTACGTCGAGAGTGCTGTGCTTCGTATGTTCCTCGCATTTGCTCATCATGAGTGAGTTCGTAAAGATATCTATTAAACATTGCGCCATGGTGGCGTGGATATCTGCACTTCTTGGTTAGACAGCAGAGTAGGGTGGATGGCGCTATATAGCTCGGTATTAATCATCGCTATTCCATGCATGACATTAGACGCATCGATGTAGTAAGAAAGGACGCGTCCAACTTCTTGTTGTTGATTAATTAAAATGCACTCATCTGGTTGAGTTGGTTGATAATTAGCGCAAGATATGCCGAACAACTGTTTGCGCACAGTGCCTTTGGTTCTGATATTAGTAATTAACTCTTGTCCAACGTAGCATCCTTTAGAATAGCTTAGAGCATTTAGCTCTCGGGCCCCATACTCGAGTATAATGGATCTATTTACATGATAGTCTAACGGGCCATCTGGTATAGCAAAAAGATATTTATCTTCGATATATGAATTGCCAAAATTAGAATCATCATCTAAATTAGAATGGACGACGCGATAGCCCAGTTTTGAGCATCTAGGATCTTTTGCATACAAATATGCATCTTTTACATCCATACTATATTTTATTCGTAAGATAGAATCTTCTATTTCTATACGCGATCTGAGTTTATATTTAAGTAGATATTGTATTAGCCATTCCTTTTGAGTAGTGGCTACGTCTATGAAAAAAGAAGAATCGATGTGATTATAGAAGATAAAAAAATCAAATAAATATTTGCCTTCTGGAGTGAGAAGATATGTATAAACTACTCGTACTTCAGAATCGTCTATTTTTTCTTGAGTGATAGACAAATCATTAGTAATCAGGCTTTGTAGAAACCTGAAGGCGTCTGCGCCATATACAAGCAGTAATGATCTATGTATCAATTGCGATGTAGCGCGCATGGGTGATTATATAAAAATTTAAATTAAAAAATAATAAAATAATGACTTTAACTAAAACCAAAAAACGAGGTAAAAAATGAGAATATTGACTATTATCTCCGGTAGAAATCTTGGTGGTTCTAAACAAGTTTTTTTTGATTACGTTGCCATTTTTTCAAGACTAGGGTATGAGATTGTACCAGTAGTACGTAAAGGAAGTAAAGTGCATCGAAGATTAATTGCATTATTTCCGGAAATTACGAGCAAAATTAGATTTATTTATTACTTTCGTTGTCCATATTGGCCATTTAAAGCAATTGCTGCCAATGCATATCGCAAGTTACATCAAGAAGAGAAGTTTGATTTGGTTTTATTTCATAAACCAATAGACTTATTTTTTGCATTTCATGCTCATTTAAGTTGCCCATTATTATTAGTATTACATACATTTTCATTACGTTATTTATATTGCGCAAATCATGTTATTGCTGTGTCAGAATCGCAACTTAATTTTCTCAAACAACATGAGTTGAAAGTACCAATGTCTCTTAGATATAACTTTCTTACCTCAATGCCAATAGAAAAAAATAGCGTGGATCAAAGTGTATCTAAAAAATTTACATTAGGTACTATGTGTGTATTGAGAGGGAAGAAGAATTTAGGGTTGTTACTTAGGGCTTGTTCAATATTAAAACAACAAAATATCGCCTTTAAATTAATTATCGCCGGGTCTGGTACTAAAAAATTATTAATATATTTATATCGCTTTTGCCTAGGATTAACTGACGATGTTGAAATTAGGCCATGGGTCACTAATAAGCAGAAATTTTTTGAGGAAATAGATTTATTTTGCCTAACTAGTTTATCTGAAACATTTAACCTTACCCTCATAGAGGCGATGGCTCATGGAGTGCCAGTTATTTCTACTAGCTGCGAGGGGCCAAAGGAAATTATCACGCATGGTTACGATGGTTATTTAGTAGAATCTTGGAATGCGCAAGATTATGCAAATGCATTAGTTAATATTATAAATAACGACGAAATGCGCGTGAATTTTGCTCAAAGAGGAGCGGTAAAAGTGCGTGAGAAATTTTTTATCGAGGGAGCGGCGCATGATGTAAATGTGATTTTGAGCAACTATTTAAGTAGAGGTGATGATAAATAGTAAATAAAATATGATGAGTGAGAGATATTTTTAATTTTTTATTGCTATTGCTAGATGTGATTAATACAATTGTGCCTGTATTGTTTTAATAAAGTTATTGATCAATTTTTATGTTGAGTTGCATTCGTCATTATATTACTTCTATTTGCGTAGTTATTCTATGCTTTGCTCAGTCTTCGGTATTGGCTTTATCGGAAGGGAAGGTGTTGGATCAGATCAAGCAATCTATTGTAACAATTAATTCTCGCATGACTTATTCTGCATTTTATCCTTTAGGTAATATGTCTGGTACTGGTTTTATTGTAGATTGTAAAAAGGGTTGGATTGTTACCAATAGCCATGTTGTGGGCGGTCATAGCGTGGGCAACTATAATATCGTATTTTATAATGGCCACAGCATTTATGGTGATGTAATATATTGCGATACTTGGCAAGATTACGCAATTATTCAAATCAATCCATCCGAAATACCCGAAGGTACAGCGCCTATAAAGCTAGCGAAAGATCTTGCTAAGCATTATCAGAAAGTATACGTGATAAGTAATAGCGATGGCTTGGCTTTCTCTTTGCACGAAGGTGTGGTGTCTGATAGCTATGGTATACATGGGGTGCCTCCTAGGGCTTCATATGTTATAACCTTGGGGGCTAAAGGTGGGTCTAGCGGTTCTCCAGTGCTCAATGAGAAGCATGAAGCTATAGGTGTGGTACATGGGGGGAACGAAACCTCTTCCTCTGTTTTTGCGTTGTATTCGCAGTATGTAGAACACGCTCTTGAAGCTTTGGGGCGTAATGCTGAAGCACCGAGTGTGCCGGTGAGGCAACATATAGGGGTGATTTGTAAATCTATGTGCTTAGATAAGGCTGTGTTACATAGATCTTTGCCCCGTCAGGTAGTTACTGATTATATAAAAGCATTTCCTGATGCTAGAAATAGCGCTCTTGCCGTGGAGTCTGTGTTAGCTGGTTCACCAGCGGTGGGTAAATTATTTGCAGGTGATATTATCGTGTCAGTCAATAATGTTAAAGTAGCTAATAACCTATATCTTTTTGATAAAGCCATGAATGAGGCTAAAGGAGTTGCATCTGTTGTGTTATATCGTGACGGAAAACAAATAACACAAGAAGTGGAAGTATATGATGTAGAGAAATACAAAGTGAAAAAGTTACTTTCTTATAACGACGCTATTTTTGCCAATGCTGACGAGTTAGCAAGTTATTATACTGGAGTGCCTTTGGGCTATTTGAGCGTAAGACATGTGAGAGATGGTAGTAGTTTAAGTTCTATTTATCCATTTTATAAGGAAGAAGGGTATAGGTTGCAAATTTTAAGTATCGCAAATCATCCAATAAATACTATTGATGATTTGATTAATTTATTAAAGGATAATAAAGTGCCTAAGAATACTACCTTTTTGGTGAAAAACTATCTTCCTTATTGGAATTATAATTCTGTTACAGCCCATCAAACTTTACTGCATGATGTGATATTAGATAGTGCCAATGGAACCCTGATGAAAGTTGATAATTTAGGAAAATGGAGCGAAGAGATAATTAATTCTTCATTTATGCAGCAAGAGTCGCCCGCTGTGAGCGAGAACGCTCGCTAGTAGAGGGTTTTTAACAAGACGTGTGCTGGAGGGGTTAGAGAGTGTTTAGTTTTTTGAAAGTAAGTGGGGGTGGATGCGTTTGCATCGGTTTATTAAACCGCCTCCACGCTCTCCACTTCTGGCACGTAGTGTTTAAGCAAAGATTCTACGCCTTGTTTGAGCGTTATTTGTGCATTTGGGCAGCCAGAGCATGCGCCTTCCATTTTTAAAAACACCACGCCGTCTTGGAAATTATGATAGCTGATGTAACCGCCATCTATGGCCACCGCTGGCTGCACTTTCGTTGCAATAATTTCGATAATCTGTTTTTCAATTTCTAACCTATCTTTTTCTTGGTAGCTGCTTCTTTTGTTATGATCATTCCCAGTTTCCGTCACATCATTTTTTGGAGATAAAATGGCTAAGCCGGATTCTATATATTCCGCAATATGTAGAGCAATCTCTGTTTTGATTTCTTGCCATTCTATTTCGTTATTTTTTGTAATCGTAATAAATTCTTTATGTAGGAATACGGCTTTCACCCCATTAATTTCGAATAGTTGGTAGACCAATGGGCTAATATTTAACGCTTCAGACTTAGATGCAAAATATAATGCTTGATTTAATTGAATTTTTTCATTGAAAAGAAATTGTAACGCGTGGGGGTTTGGAGTGTCTTGGGTATGTATTATCATTGCTTTGCTTTAGAATTTTTTGTTTAGTTATTAATTAAGGAAGTATTTTATCTTTTTATTGATCGTAACTTATCGATTGTAAAATAAAAGTTGCGCATATGCTATGGCAACTGTCGCCGCCACCTCTGAGCGTAGTATATTGTTAGATATATTCCATGCCAGAATGTTATCTTTCTCATGCAATATCCGATCCTCATCTCTACTAAATCCACCAGCTGGCCCTACTAATATTAATATTTTATTATAAGCGCGGGTTTGATCGACTGCGGTGAGGAGATGATTATGGGGTATTACATCATCTTCACCACCCGCTTCCTGAGCTGCGCGTATGATTCTTTCGCTACAATAGCACACGGCATCGTATTCTTGAAACGGTATATTATCCAACTTGCAGTGATTGAAGGAGGGGGGGTGGAGCCTATTAGATTGTTCGGTAGCTTCTATTGTAATTTTTAGAAGTCTTTCTTTATTTACATTCATTTTATAGGAATGAGCTGAATCAAATAAATGAAAGTGCGCGATGTTCATCTGAGTGCCAGCGTCAATCACCTCATATAATTTGTCTGGTTTAAGTAAGCCTAGCGCTAGATCGAATGTACAATGGTTTTTGGCGTGTTGCTTTGGTTTGCGAAGTTGTTGATGCACTAGGAATGCGCAGGGTATTTTATGGCAAGATGTTATAAATTCGCCTTCAGATTGATTAAATATAATCAAATCATCTCCTACTTTGAGCCTAAGCACATTATGTAAGTAGTGTTTATATTGGTGAGATAAGTGAATTATAGAATTTAATGCAATTTTATCCTCGTAATAAAGACGATTAACTCTGCGTGAGGTATGTGTTTTTTTATATTCTTTGTTGTCCATTGCTGATTGCGCGAAATAAATTGTTGATTAATTTATAAAATTTTTTGATGGTTTTTTTGGGTATAACATGAAGTGATATTAAGGATATTTCACCTCTTATATCTCGGATTATGAAGCTTGATTAGTATACTTGATAGTATGTTACATCATAAATTAATTACCTGAATATTTTATATTAATTTTATATTTTTTTAAATTTTTTTTAAAATAGCGCTTGACTTCATAATTAATCTTTGTTATAAATGTAGTTACGAAGGCGTTGCGAGCTAGTTTAAGTCTCCCGCCTCGTAGCTCTAAACACAAGTAAAGATGTAAAAATAAAATACAAGCTAATAACATTATCAATTATTTTGGAATTTATAATATACATAGTTTATGTACTTATTATAAAAATTCAATTCGTTATTAAAGTTGATACAATGCTAAATTAGTTCTGCATATAAATAGCACAATCTCAAGTCGCATTAAATAACAATTAAAGAGCATTTGGTGGATGCCTTGGCACTAGAAGGCGATGAAGGACGTAATACGTTGCGATAAGCTCCGGGGAGTTGCGAGTAAACTTTGATCCGGAGATCTCCGAATGGGGAAACCCACCTGCCGTGGCAGGTACTGCATAATAAATTAGTAGTTATGTAGAGCAAACCCAGCGAACTGAAATATCTAAGTAGCTGGAGGAAAGGACATCAAACGAGACTCCGTTAGTAGTGACGAGCGAACGCGGACCAGGCCAGTGGCCTGAAGACTAAAACTAGAATGACCTGGAAATGTCAACAATAAAAGGTGATAGTCCTGTATAGGTAAAGTAGTCTTTGGGCACATGAGTAGGTCGGGACACGTGAAATCCTGATTGAATATGGGGGGACCACCCTCCAAGCCTAAGTACTCTCTAGTGACCGATAGTGAACAAGTACCGTGAGGGAAAGGTGAAAAGAATCTCGAACAGAGAAGTGAAATAGATCTGAAACCGAATGCTTACAAGCAGTCGGAGCCCCGCAAGGGGTGACGGCGTACCTTTTGTATAATGGGTCAGCGACTTAATTTATCGAGCAAGCTTAAGCCGTTAGGTGTAGGCGTAGCGAAAGCGAGTCTGAATAGGGCGTTAGTTCGATGAATTAGACCCGAAACCGAGTGATCTAGCCATGGTCAGATTGAGAGCGAGGTAATACTCGCTGGAGGATCGAACCCACTACTGTTGCAAAAGTAGGGGATGAACTGTGGCTAGGGGTGAAAGGCCAATCAAACTCGGATATAGCTGGTTCTCCGCGAAATCTATTTAGGTAGAGCGTTATATGTTTACTTCTGAAGGTAGAGCACTGAATGAGCTAGGGGGCTTACCGGCTTACCAAACTCAATCAAACTCCGAATGTCAGAAGTTTAGAGTATAGCAGACAGACTACGGGTGCTAAGGTCCGTAGTCGAAAGGGAAACAGCCCAGACCGTCGTCTAAGGCCCCAAAGTTGTGGCTAAGTGTGAAAGGATGTGGGAAAACCAAGACAACTAGGATGTAGGCTTAGAAGCAGTTCCATCATTTAAAGAAAGCGTAACAGCTCACTAGTCTAAATATTAAGTTTTCCTGCGCCTAAAATGTAACGGGGCTAAAGCCACACGCCGAAGACACGGATCCATAGAATGTTCTATGGGTGGTAGCGGAGCGTTCCGTAAGCCTGTGAAGATAAACCGTAAGGTTTGTTGGAGGTATCGGAAGTGAGAATGCTGACATAAGTAGCGATAAAAAGTGTGAGAAACACTTTCGCCGAAAGTCCAAGGGTTCCTGCGTCAAGTTAATCTGCGCAGGGTTAGTCGGCCCCTAAGGCGAGGCCGAAAGGCGTAGTCGATGGGAAACATGTTAATATTCATGTACCGGAAGGATGTGACGAAAAATTCCAACTTGTACTCGCTTATTGGATTGCGAGTGCAGGCGACTTTTTCCAGGAAATAACCCTTCATAAGACCGTACCCTAAACCGACACAGGTGGACAGGTAGAGTATACCAAGGCGCTTGAGAGAACGATGCTGAAGGAACTAGGCAAAATGCATTTGTAACTTCGGGAGAAAAATGACCTATGCAAGGGCAACCTTGTGTAGGTGGCACAGAAGAGGGGGTAGCGACTGTTTACTAAAAACACAGGACTCTGCAAAGTCAATAGACGAAGTATAGGGTCTGACGCCTGCCCGGTGCTGGAAGATTAAGAGGAGAAGTGAGAGCTTTGAATTGAAGTCCCAGTAAACGGCGGCCGTAACTATGACGGTCCTAAGGTAGCGAAATTCCTTGTCGGGTAAGTTCCGACCTGCATGAATGGCGTAACGACTTCCCCGCTGTCTCCAGTATCGACTCAGCGAAATTGAATTCTCCGTGAAGATGCGGAGTTCCCGCGGTTAGACGGAAAGACCCCGTGAACCTTTACTATAGCTTTGCACTGGCGTTATGAACTAGATACGTAGCGTAGATGGGAGACTATGAAGCAGCCATTCCGGTGGTTGCGGAGTCACAATTGAAACACCATCTGTCTGGTTTTTTGACTTCTAACTAAAAACCTTGAATCAGGTTTTAGGACAATGCATGGTGGGTAGTTTGACTGGGGCGGTCGCCTCCCAAAAAGTAACGGAGGCGTGCGAAGGTTAGCTCAGGTTGGTCGGAAATCAACTTTTAGAGTGCAATGGCATAAGCTAGCCTGACTGTGAGTCTGACAAGACGAGCAGAGACGAAAGTCGGTCATAGTGATCCGGTGGTTCCATGTGGAAGGGCCATCGCTCAACGAATAAAAGGTACTCCGGGGATAACAGGCTGATGATTTCCAAGAGTCCATATCGACGAAATCGTTTGGCACCTCGATGTCGGCTCATCACATCCTGGGGCTGTAGTAGGTCCCAAGGGTTCGGCTGTTCGCCGATTAAAGTGGTACGTGAGCTGGGTTTAGAACGTCGTGAGACAGTTCGGTCCCTATCTGCCGTGGGTGTTGAAGCTTGAGAGGATCTGTCTTTAGTACGAGAGGACCGAGATGGACGTACCTATGGTGTACCAGTTGTTGCGCCAGCAGCATAGCTGGGTAGCTAAGTACGGACGGGATAACTGCTGAAAGCATCTAAGTAGGAAACCCACCTCAAAACTAGGCTTCGTAGAGCCGTGATAGACTATCACGTTGATAGGCTGGGTGTGTAAGCGCGGTAACGCGTTGAGCTAACCAGTACTAATAGCTCATGCTGTTGTTTAATGTGTGAATGTGATCATATCATATTTTAAAAATGTAGAAATATAAAAGTCTTCGAGATTGTGTGTATGCAGTGCTAAGTTAGTATTGTAGTCAGTCTTTGATGGCGCTTTGATGTTCTTTATGTTGTTCAATGTTCTTTGTATTGGTTTTGTTTTTCTCTTTCTTTGTGTTTTTAAGTGTACTTAAGTGTTTTTACGTTTTTAGGTATTCTTACTTATACTCACACTTCTGGTTTTAGAAAATACTTGCACCCATTTTTTTAACTCTTTTTACTTTAGAAGGGGCTCGGTGTAAATGATTGGTGTGATGGTTATAGCGCAAGTGCAACACGCGATCCCATTCCGAACTCGAATGTGAAACCTTGCTGCGCCAATGGTACTATGCTTTTAAGCATGGGAGAGTAGGTCGCCGTCATGCCTATGATTTACATCACCTGTTTATCCTTGTCCACCGCCTTATCTAGGCTATTTTATCCTGCGCTGCATCGTTTTATTTTTTGCCTTACCTACTTCTAATTATTTTTTGTAGCGTTTTATCACGATCAGTCTTCTTTAACTTCCATGGAGCTTGATGGTCGATATAAGCATTAGCTTCATCAGCTAAATGCACTATTCTCTCAAGTACTCTATTAATTTCAAACTCATACATTAACCCAAACGCATCCTCTTTAATACATGTGCCAAATCAAGCAATGCTCGATTTTTCTCATCAAGCTGTGCAATATCTATTTTTGGCACTTGCCCTTAGTACCGGACACATAGTTGCCTAGGCAGTATCGACATTGATTCTATCCATAGATAAATTCCGGTTATAAAAACGAAGCCAAGATATGCAATATCAAGCTTGTCGTATCTTGTTGCGACACGCCTTAGTACCGGACACATAGTTGCCTAAGCTTTGAATTTAAAGGATTGTTAGACATAATAGATCTGAGGAAAAAATCAAAAATTTCGATGAATTTTGATTGCATTAATATTGTCTAAATTTAAGATATCCACTACCAACGCTGCAACTTCGACCGCATCTATTAGCTGATCTTTAAAAATCTGTAAATTCTTTTAATTACTGAATCTTGCTTTGCGTCACTTATTATGCCCTCTGCTATTTTAAGAATTTGTACGTTCGGGGTGATAAAATTATCATCACCAATAATTCGACTCTTGATTTACTCCATCGAAAATGTTTTGATAACATTTGGCATAGAGTGGTATTGTAGAACATAAACATCCTTAATTAGCGTTAAAAATGTATATGTTTAACTGCTTTTCTACCTTTACGCTACTACTTTTTTACCTAACTGGCCGGTACTAAGCCACATAGCTAAAGGCTTTTTTTATAACTATAGTAATTTAGGTTGAATTAGGTATTTTAAAGAAATAAGAAATAGCCTCATATAATTGATCAAATGCAGTAATTTGATTTTTAATCCATCGTTTCATATGAGTCAAAAATTTCTCTATTGGACTCAGATCTGGTGAATATGGAGGCAAAAAAATGATCCTGCAATTTACTGATTCAATCAATTCTTTTGTCTGCTTAGATTTATAAAAAGAAGCATTGTCCATAATTACAACTTGGTCGGACTTTAATTCCTTAATTTGAATTTTAGGTTATGCAAGAGGTCTAGTGTATTGCATGGACCATTAAATACCATAGGTGCTATTGATTTATCCTGCTATAATATTCGTTCTTTCGTAATGTTTGCCACTCTTTTACTAACTAATTTCTCGCCTTTCTTTCCCCATTCCCGATCCTTGCATATCGTCATCTCGATACCGCTCTCGTCAATATAAACTACACTTTCAGTAGATATATCTTTTATTTTTTCTTGGCAATCTTGGTGTCTTTCTTCGCTAGCTTCCAGGTAGGAAAAGTCTTTTTTTATAGCTAAAGCCTAGATTTTTTAACCAGTAACTGATTGTAAAAATACTTACTCCAAATTTTTGGGCAGCTTTTTCAATGTCATATTTTCATTTAATTTAACGTAGCTTTCAAGTGCTTCTAGATCAATTTTTCTTTTTGAACCACCTCGTTTCTTTGCGAGATAATTGCCTTCTTTTTTATATTTTCGGTACCACCTTCCTATTGCTGATACACTTATTTTAAATAATTTAGATGCTTGGTCATAACTATACCCGGCTTCTAAATATTCTACTACTTTCTCTCTTAAATCATTGCTGTAGCTTTTTTTGTCATTTTTCCTTTCATTATAACGAAAAATTATATCTAATTCAACCTAAATTACTATAGCAGTGGGTGGTGGACTTTGATATAGTTGCAACATACTCGCAAATGATGATAGAATCTCTTAAGATACTCTAGGTATCTTAAATCAATAGTATATATGTGATGGCAATACTCGTAAGCTTTGGGCCGATTCTACTATTTGTGGCTATCTTTTTTGGGTCTGGTTTATATTTTTCATTATCAGGGATGAAGAATGCCTTCTATATACTACCCCCAACAGCAGCAATCATGCCATCGATAGTAGTTGCGTGGCTGATGAATAGAAGCTCTGCGGACAAAACTATGAGAAGGTTTTTGAATGGGGCGGCTCAACACGACATAATTACTATGTGTATGATATTTCTGTTAGCTGGTGCTCTCAGTTCTGTAACTCAGACCATAGGTAGTATGACCGCCACTGTTAATTGTACTCTAACGATAATACCAAAGCACTTTATGCTTATAGGTGTTTTTTTAATTGGAGGGTTAATCTCAACTGCTATCGGCACTTCAATGGGCACCATTGCTGCTTTGGGTGTTATTGTAACGGAGTTAGCGAATAGAGGGGCATTTCCGCTAGAAATTGGGGTTGCCACGTTAGTGAGCGGCTCGATGTTTGGAGATAATATGTCGTTAATCTCAGATACTACAATTGCCGCTGTATCATCTCAGAATGCTGATTTTAAATCCAAATTAAAACTAAATGCGCTGGTTGCTTCCATCTCTTCAGTTATTACTATTGGATTTCTCTTGCTACATCAAGGTTCTGCTAATCATATTTCTCATGATACATTTTCTTTTATTTTAATTTCCCCTTATATCTTGCTTATTCTGCTAGCTGTATTGGGAGTAAATGCATTTGTTACACTCGCGATGTCTATTTTATATTCTGGAGTCATAGGTATATTTTTTACTTCACAATATTCTTGGCTAGCCTTAGCGCAAGATATTGCAAAAGGCTTTGCGAATATGCAGGAAATTATGATGCTGTCGATATTGATCGGTGGTCTTTCCGGGCTTTCTCGTAAGAATGAAACAATGATTATTGCAAAACTACTTTCTCTTTTGCCAAAAAACGCTGGTAGGAGAGCGGGGCAATTGCTAATATCTCTTATAGTTTCGGTTTTCGATATTTTGCTAGCTAATAATACTATCGCCATTATTTTTAGCGGCCCCTTGGCTAAGGAGATAGCGGAGAAATGTAAGATTAAACCTTATGAAAGCGCTACGTGGCTAGATATTTACTCATGCGTATTTCAGGGTATTATTCCTTATAGCGCGCAAGTTTTATTAGTTTCTGCAATGGCTAACATCTCGCCATTAAATGTAGTGAGTAAGGTGTATTACTGCTATATTCTAGCCATAGTGAGTTTTATTTACATAATGTGTGCCGGTTCCGGTAGAAGGCGAAAATAACTAACAAATGCTTGGCGTTGATAGTTTGTTTGTGTCAAAGATATATAGTAATTTAGGTTGAATTAGATATAATTTTTCATTATAATGAAAGGAAAAATGACAAAAAGCTATAGCAATGATTTAAGAGAAGAAGTAGTAGAATATTTAGAAGCTGGGAATAGTTATGACCAAGCATCTAAATTATTTAAAATACCTAATTCAACCTAAATTACTATAGTCTTGTGCATAGAAAAACAATATGGTACATCTTACAGCTTGACATACGCGGTCAAACTCTTATACAGCTTAGGCCAGTAGTTAAAAATCATATTAATAGCGAGCAAGTTGAATGTAAACAAACAAACAGCATTCATGTAGCAATACTAAACCCACTACGTAAGTGAATGCGATGAGTAGAATTGGCGTGGTAATAATTCGCGACAACACTCCAATCTCATGGATCAAAAAAGGTTAAAGAATATCTTGTAAAAAGTAAAATAGAGCTAGTGTTTTTACCCCATGCAGTCTAAGTCTAAAAGTAAGCTAATCGAATAGTTTATTATCACGAATTTGAGCAATAGAATGAAGAATAAAAGCAAATTCAGATATCAACGCAGCATATAACCTTCTTTTAAACGGGATAGAAGAGGCGACTAGCTTATCAGAGTCCACCCATCTCCAGTCCATAAATTCCGGATTAGTAGTATTAATGTTTATATCGGAATCATCGCCAGTAAATTTAATTAAAAACCATTTTTGTTTTTGACCGCGATATTTGCCATCCCATAGCCGAGGTATTAAAAATTTAGGGATATGATAGCTGTACCAGTGCTTACTTTCTGCTATAATTTCTCCTTTATTACATCCAAGCTCTTCTTCCATCTCTCGCATTACTGCCCCACTAGGCGTTTCGCCTAAATCTATACCGCCTTGAGGCATTTGCCAAGTGTTACTCTTGGAGTCTATTCTTCGCGCAATAAGAATTTGATTGTTGTCATTCACTATCATCATTCCTACCCCTAACCTATAAGGTAAAGAATCATAATCTTGCTCTCGTTTTTGTTGCGTCTGCTTTGTTTCCATTTTTTTACTAGAAACGCTCTTAGATTAAAACTCCAATACACATGTTCGAGCATCAACAAGAAATTTCTATCCCCCCTAATTAACTATGATTGCATCCACCTTTACATACTCTATATGTAGAAAAGTGTAGAACATTCTATAATGATGTCAAGTACGAGAATCGCCGAGCAATACGGTAATTAGCAGGTAAAAAAAGCATAAGTGATGTATTAATGCTCTGGTGGTAGCTATAGTATAATAAATGTTCGCAATAGAATTGACAAATAATAGAAGTATTAAATTTATGATTACTTTATGTGCCGTAATAGCTGGTTTTTTAGCCCCATCATTACTGGAGATAGTGAATATTATAGGTGCGCAAAAACGCCGTAAATTTCAAAAACAATTAATAGAAATAGAGCCCAAAAAAAAAGATTATCAATTACTTCTGAATATGCACGAGCAACTCAACAGGCGCGAGGATAAATTAGAAAAATTAAACTCATCAGTAAGGCCAATCATAGCCTATGGTTTGTTTGGAATATATTTTTTAATTAAAGTTACCTCCTATTTTGTTCTTGCAAAAAGTGGCCAACTTGATGTGCTTATTTCGCAGATTTGGTCTGAGGATGATAGAGCGATTTTTTCTGGAATTATTAGTTTTTATTTTGGTCAAAGAGTATGCAGTAGAATTAATCACAATAAATAATCGAGAGGATGTTTTATGACGAGAATGCCGGATGTAGCTATATTAGCTCTGCAAAATGGATATATTCCATACTATTGTTTTCGCATCACTTTAAGCTCTAAACAAACGTTATATTTAACCTCCGCCAAACATGACGTGCAAAAAGATGGCGTTGTTTTTAGTAGCGCTGATTTAAATATTATAAAAGGAGAATTCGATGATGATTATAACAACTACTTAATTATAGAAAGCATTGATTACCTACTACAGCAAGACAGATATAATTTTCAAGATGCGGTTTTTGCTATTGATGTATATTGGGATGAATATAAGTATTTTTTTGGTAATTACATATGCACTCATTGTGAAAAATTAGACTTTCGCCTCCAATTAAAATTGGAGTCTGAAATGTTCAAATATCGTAATCTAGTTCTAGATTGTTATAGTAAAAATTGTAGAGCGAAATTAGGGGATGAGTTATGTGGGATAGATATTCATAAATTTAGTACAATGTATAGAATATCTTATATTGAGGGAAGAAAAATAAAGTTATTAGACACAATACTATTAAAATCTTTTGTTAAAGGTTTGTGCTGGATAAAAGAAGTGGATATAGTATGGAGTGCTAAAATTATATACCATACGGAAGTAGAGTTGAAATTAGATCAACCTATACCAAAAAATCTTGATGGCGCAAAAGCATGTCATCTCACTCCATATTGCAATAAAACATTAGAGATGTGTGCTACGTTTTTTCAGAATTGCAAAAACTTTCAAGGTGAACCATTTTAAGAATTTATTTTTTTAGTTCTAATCCAAACATGCTAGCAGAATATTATTCTCATAATACATGACTTTCTTTATCAAATCTTAGCTATAACAGCAACCAACAGTGTGTTTTGATATATCATTTTTAAAACCACAGTATATTTTGCTCCATTTTCTATCGCTTTGTTTTTCTGGTTCAATAGACCTCTTTCGAAACTCGCTCAATTAAGAGCAAATACGAGAAGTATACGAAGCACAGAGCCGCAGCGTACATGAAGTACGTGAGGACTTGCGCATCGACAGCGTCGCCGCAGTTGCCATCAGGAGTAGAGTTAGGAAAGAGGTCTAATTTAGAACCAGTCACGTAAAACCACGTGATAAGTTTTTCATCATAATTTTTGTAAAAGCCAATTGTACAAAAGCCTTAGCTGAAGAGGTGGTTATTTCGTAATCTTTTGACAATCTTCTAAAGTTACCAAGCCAAGCGAATGAGCGCTCTACAAGCCATCTCTACTGTTGCACCTAAAAAGCCCTTAGTGCCAGCTTTAGACTTAACAATGGTAAGCAAACTACCACGAGCGTGGGTATAAAACCACTTCTGTAAATCTCCTTGGTAACATTGGTCCGCTAAAATCCTTACTAACCTTGGAAATTTTTCCTTTAGACCAAATAATACTCTTTTTGCACAGTTGCTATCGTGAGGGGTTGCGCTATGGACATCGATATTCATAGGATAACCTAGGGTATCTACAACTATACGACGCTTCCTATCTTCTACCTTTTTGCCTCCATCATATCCTTTTTTCATTTTTTAAAAGAGCGTGTTTTAACGCTTTGACTATCAATAATTCCTATGCTAGGGCTTGATTCTTTGCTCACTTGAAGCCTAATGTTAGTTCTCGTTTCGTTCATTAAATCTTCAATTATACCCCTGTGCTTTAGCCTATTAAAATAGTTAAATACTCTCTTCCATTCACCAAAATCATTTGGTAAATCTCGCCAAAAACAGTCATTTTTTGTTACATAGAATATTCCATCTCATAGCTTTCTTGCATCCTTAGGTGGTGGCCGACCTTGTTTACCTTTTCGCCTGTATATTATTTTTTCTATTAATTCCCACTCTTTATCACTAGTGTCGCTACTATATTTTTTTGACATCTTTTCTCTTTTTTTGACGCCTATTATAGCAATTCTTTTTTATATTTTAATATTTGACGTGACTGGTTCTTAGTCCAACGGAATATTTCTGCTTTAGAGATACCAAACGTTCCTTGCTATTCTAAAGAACGATAAATCTTTTTTCTTTTTGTTTTGAGTACCTTTTTCTAAATGACGGGGGAATATAAACTTCCTGAGATCTTCTTGCGTAAGACAATATTACTTATCTCACCTAGATTCATGCTCCCCGCATGACACTTTAGCTATATTAACACAAAGAGAAGTTGTGTTTTAAAGGTTTTGATTGGTAAATTTTATTTCGCTCGCTCTACAAAACTTAAATCTTCGGTTTTGACTACAATATTTTCACCAGCTTTGATATAACTAGGCACCATCACCTTAATGCCATTGGTAAGAATTGCTGGCTTATAGGACGCAGTTGCAGTTGCTCCATGCAGTACAGGTTCCGTTTCTGCTATTATACACATTACTGTAGGTGGTAGATGTAGTGAGATGGGGCGATCTTCGTATGTTTCTAATACAAGATGCATGCCTTCGATCAGGAATGCGCTTTTTTCATCCAGTAGATCTTTATCAAGTTGCATTTGCTCAAACGTTTCGTTATCCATTACAATAATACTATCGCGCTCCATGTATAAAAATTGCACATTAGACCTCTCCAGGAAGGCTTTTTCCACCATATCAGCAGAGTTGAAGCGATGGTGGAGCTTTGTACCATTTATCAAATTTTTTAATTCTACCTGAACATAAGCAGGCCCTTTACCTGGTTTAGTATGCTCCGGTGGTTTGGTGACGGTGAATAGCTGATGATCTAATACTAAAACGTTGCCTATTCTGATGGCGTTAGCGGAAATTTTCATTGGTACCTCCCGAATATTTTATTACGTTATTAATGAGTTCAATTCTAAATACAAAACGATAGCATAATCAAGTAGTTTGTTTTTATAAGTTCCAAAAAAGTTTAATTTTTCATAGCTTATACCCTTTTGCAATCAAATACGACTTATGATGTAACAAACAAGGTCGTCTCATTATTTATGCCATTATGCCAAAAACACTATTATTTGCTGATAATAGACTTCTTCACAAACTGTCATTTTTGTAATTCCATATTGTAAATAGCAGATATTTATCAGCTACGATTTTAAATCGTTTAATCATGTCAATAACATTTTTATTGGCTACTCTTTCTCTTGCTATTATAAAATCCATTTTTGAAATTAATAATTCCAGCTATAATATTAAACTTTAAGTTATACGCTTTGCATTTATTACGGTAAAGATTCGATAAAATGCGAAAGTTTTTAAGTTGAGCGATAATATTTTCAACTTTTATACGTCTTTTAGCAATTATCTTATTATATATTTTTTGCCAGTAACTCAAGGGCTTTTTCTTTCGTGTTTTTATCGGTGTTTTGGCGTTCTTGCAAAGTTTCTTTAACCCCTGATATCCGGAATCAGCATAAATATTGGTATCTATCGGAAGACGATCTTTCTGTTTATGAATTTTAAAATCATGAATCTTGCCGTGGTAGGATTTCAGTCTTAAGTGCGTGCCTACGTTTCTTACCAGAAAAATAATCTTTTTGTTTCTTGCTAGGCCTTTCAATTATTTGCTCCGTTATATCTATTAACTGTTCAGTCTCTTCAGAACTTAGAGTGCGATTTTTTTCTATCGCAATCAACTTCGCGATCAATCGTTCCAAAGTTTTAATTATTCTGCATACCCTTGAAACATCTATCCCAAACATAAAACCTACCAGGCCTCTTGTATTTGCCAACGACTTTCTTTGCCCATGATACTTCAAGTTTCCTCACTAAAATATCAAATTCTTCACAACTAATGCCAAATAATCTTAAAAAAATTCTTGGATGTTCCTGATTTTTGTGTATGATATTGCCATATATGGAGTAGTTTTGTGTTGAAATAAACTTCATATATACCTTCTGTCTTGAAAAAATCAAGACCTCTTTCTATCATTAGGCGATATATTCTTACTTACGCAACAGGTCTAATATACTTCTTTAAAACTTTGATAAATAAAGGTTTATAAGCCAACACTACTCTTTTGCTTTTAATACAAGTCGTTTTGCGTCTTGTGATCTGCTAACTCCTTTCTTTTGTCCCGATCAGCTCCTCAGGATATAGCCTATCCCAACCCACCGCAACTGCGGATCTATAATCTAGGTATCTTTATCTACAAGAAGCACTGGCTATGCAGCATGGTAAAGCGGTATTTACATTATCTAATGCAATACAACACTTAATCATCTGCTCGCGAGCGTACCTTTGATCAGACCTTGTTACTTAAAGACGTTCTTGCATATTATTATCTGGCACGAGAGCCTCTGGCACCGATTCTGCATCTAGTACTTCCGATAATACCCCCATCGCATCTTTATAGTATTGTAGTATTATACAAAAGGCGCTTGAGATGGTTTGGACATGCATCCATATCCCGCAAGCACTTGCTCGTACATCTTAGAACCAGTCACGCAAAACATTTAACTAACCTATTCAGCATAATTTTTGTGAAAGCTAATTGAACAAAAGCCTTAGCGGATGAAGGGGAAATCTCATAATCCTTGGACAATCTTCTGAAAT
>NZ_JACVVM010000009.1 GCF_016751895.1 Candidatus Sarmatiella mevalonica
TTAATTTCAAAAATGATTTCGTTAATAAATTACTTGCCGCTTGATGCTAAAATAATCACGAACAACCTTCTTCACCCCTCGCATTGGCTAATTGTTAATTAAATACTTACGCAAGAGGTCTTATTGATCTGTTTACTATTAATAGGTAAATTTTTTTTCTAAATGATTACTCCAAGTTTTGGGGGTGTAGATGATAATACTTGGATTTTGCGCTAACAGCCATAACGCTCCACCTTTATGATCCCAATGTTTGTGAGAAATAATAAGGTAATTAATTGAAGTAGGGTTGATATGTAACTTTTTTAAATTATTTTCTAATATTGTAGGTTTAGCCCCAGTATCGAACATAATTCTTGCATCTGGATGCTCAATAACGCAAGAAAACCCCCAATCACTCTCAAGTGTCGGTTGATGAATATTATTATCATATACAGTGGTAATTGTAATCAATTTTTTACTTTCTGCATTCATAAACAATAGACTCATCTTGATTAGATGGAGAAGAGGAAGGGGTAAAAGCCTTGACTGTTCTAATGCACCCAAAACCAACAGACTCGAGCATCCTTATTAACCGATCTGGTTCATAGATCATGAGATTATATTCTTCTATTTCTGTATGAATAATACGATTTGTCTCTACAAGCTCATATTTACCAATAATATTGCAAATATCGCCAGTCATTACCGTAAGACTACTAGATATGATTTTTTGACCATTCGGTTTGAGCCATACTGAACCTTGCCATACACCTTGCTGCAGTACAGAAGCTAATGTTTCGGTCTCAAATACAAAAACGCCATCTTCATCTAAATGATTATATATAGCTTTAAGCGCTAGTTCTGCTTGCGCGGAGTCAGTTATCAAACCAAAAGAGCCGACGGGAATAAAGATCAATTTGTATTTTATTGCGCAATTTAAATCTTCAACAAAACCTTTCCAAACCTTCGCCTCTAAATTTCTAACCCCAGCCTTAGTATGCAAAGCTTGCAGCATATGGTCACTCGCATCAAACTCATGCACATCCAACCCCTCCTCAAGCAAAGGAAGGAGGAATCGGCCTGTGCCACACATCGGTTCTAAAATACAACCATTTGCGTTACAGCACAATTGCGATAAAAAGCGTATGCATCGCTTGGTGGAGTTGGTTTACTTAACTCATACACTTGAGTGCAAAGACTAAGGTAAGTATCCAAAGCTTTTTTCATATCATAAACCTCGTCAACAGAGATCTAAGAAAACCAAATATTACGACAACAAGGAATTAGAAGCGAGAATAATTGCTCCGGTGAGTAATTAGGGAGTGGTGCGGTCGAGAAGACTCGAACTTCCAACCATTTCTGGACAGCGACCTCAACGCTGCGCGTATACCAATTCCGCCACGACCGCATATGAACAATAACAAGAGCTTTTAGAGTTAAAGAGAATACGAATGTAAACTCACATTATCTTCCTATTTCAACTCTCTATTACTCTCTACTTTTCTCTAGCCTCTCTACTTCTGATCTTTAACATTCACTTCCTGCAGAGCTGCATTGAGGGTGATATCGGGCTTTGTAACATTGCCAGCAGCCCTTAACCGTAAATCATATCGCATTATTTTCTCAGAGGCAATATCTTTTTGAGTATAAAATGCAATAATCGCATTTAAATCAATTCGCGAGTTCTCTAGATTCAGTGCTATACTAGAGCTTACAGCCGTTCTATGAGTTTGCAGCGAAACATCTGTGAGCTTAAGCTGACCACTCATCATGCTCCCATGAAATTTACACTGTTTTGCGTAGGTTTTATTCCCACCGTCACTGGCATTGCTATTAATAACACTCAAAAACTCTTGGGGGTTAAAATTTTGCATGTTCAGCACCTGGTCTAAGTCTCCAATACGCAAATTCAGGTCTCTAGCAACACACTGAAAATCAGCGTGCAAATTATTAACAAATCGCCTATCGGTATAATACCAAGTAGAACTGCCGCTTAAACTAGCCATACCATCCTGGATAAAATTTATCTTTTTCGGCATGACATTTGCTTTATATAGTGCCTCTACATCCATATTGCGTATTTGCCAAACACCAGCGCAATTCTTATTCCTCGCATCTAATCGCCCCTTCCATTCAAACGCTCCATCAAACACTTTGCCATTAACATTTTCAATCACAAACATATACTCTATGTTATGTAGATTAAAATTCACGCCACTCATGTGCAATGAGTCAATATCTAACAATGCTAGCGAGCCTTGAGCATGCAAGTTTATGTTTTGCCAATAGGTTTGGTCAATCAAACGCCTTAACCCTAGCACCATCTTATCATGGGAACGTAAGGTTAAACGCTCACCCTTAACGTTTAATGTAAAGACCGGCTTGAGTTTCTTACAATCTATATTCAAATCGCCGCTAACAGGGCCAGTTTTAGTATTAGCTGATACTGAAGTGAACAATAGACCGCTAGAGAGTAGAGTATGGGTGCGCACATCACTAAGAGCATGAGTAAAAAATTGCAATTTTTTAATATTCCAGTCCACTTCTAATATTACACCCAGGGTTCTAATATCAATAAAATGAGCAAAATAATTGTTATCTTGAGTTTTAAATAACGGCAATAACTTCTCTACACCCCAACTATCTTCGCCAATCACATGCTTGTTCGTATTGCAATTAATAAGAATTTTAACTGGCAAGTTCTCGGTATTCTCTTTAGCACCTATCACGTTTTCTACAAGAATATCACCATCTGAAATTCTCTCTTGTGTATTATTCATCTCAAAATGACATTTTAAGTCGCGTATAGATCCTGCTGCACTTAAATCTATACCATCCCCAACACTACAACTCAGTTGAAAAACGCCATTGCTATTGGTAGTAAAAATACAATCCTTTATACTAAAACGTTCTAGAAAAAAATTTTGCAGTTTAATCTCGACGTTTTGATCAAACGCTCTAAAAACATTAAAGAACTTAAATCCGTTAATTAATCCATAAATGCTAGGCACTTTCACATCCTTCATATCTATCATAAATCGATGCGCGCCATATTCTAAAAAACCTACAGAACGATCATTCAAAATAATCTCAAACTTCATTTTCTCTTTCTCGTAATCGCTTAATTTCTGTAAAATCAAACTATGATCCATACAACGGATCCGTACGCTAGACTCTGTTTTGTGCAAAAAAATATCAGTTACACTATGATACTGATATTCTAGAGTATGAATTCTTATAGTCCTGTTAGACAATAACCGAACATCATCCTCAAAAACCATATCAATCAATAGTCTCTCGTGAGAATCAGAATCTTGGACTAGATGCATCCGATCTATTATAATATCCTTGTGATCTAATACTACGTTTTCGCACACTACATCATGCAAACCTAACTTCCTTATTTTTATCTGTAATGGAAAGTACATCATCTCCATTGCTTCTATATTCATCTGAGATTGAGCTTGCGCCAGTAATATCTCATCTCTAATTGCTCTTAGCTTAAATAGATCAAAAACATAGTATATTATAAAGGAAAATATTGTAATGAGCGCAATACTTACGCTGATCTTAATTGAGTTCATGCAAGATTATTTGTTGTAAAATGATTTATCGCGTTGTATCCTCGTATAATTAGGTTGTTTTTGAGATCCATTTTAAAGGTATAATTAAAAGGCTAAAAGATTTTGAGTCAAGCAAACCGATAGCCGCTTAAAAGAGCAAAGTTAAAAAACCTAATGCCATACTAAGAGTAATGTCGGCAGGCCAAAGTAACAAAGTTTCAACGATTGATCTACCTATAATAGTGACATAATCTATACTCCATATCAAGCAAAAAAAGACGTGGTATAAAAAATGAATAAAACCGAATTATGTTTAGTGGGAGTTGTTGCCAAATCTCATGGTATACTAGGTAAAGTAATAATCCACTCCTTTACCCATATCCCACAAACCATCTTTACATTTAATTTAATAGATGAGCAATGCAACGAACATAAAATTAAAATGCTCAGTGCAAAGAGCGCGAATAGATTTATTTGCGAAATGAACAATGCGCGTAGCAGAACGGAAGCTGAGACATTGCAAGGACTTCAACTTTTTTGTTTAAAACAATGCCTACCCAAAATAGAAGATGAAGATGAGTTTTATATAGAAAATCTTAAAAATTTACCGGTAGTAAATAGCAAAAGCATGTACGAAATTGGTATTGTGCGAGATGTGCTAAATTTTGGAGCTGGTGATATTTTAGAAATTGTTTATAATGATGGTGTGACTGATTTGATACTATTTACAAAACAAAACTTCCCTTCCATTACCAACCAATACGTGCTAATAAACTTAACAGATTAAAATCTAGTTATCAACACCTCTTATTAGCATGACCTCTCATCATGGCGGATTTATAGCTAATAGCTAGGGCAACGCATAGCACAGCAAAGCCAACAACAATAGCAGTGAGCATTAAAACATGTGGCAAGGGAGCGCAGTAGCCCTGCGCGCCTACCTCTTTTGTTAAAATAGGATGATGACAATGAGCAGTTTTACCCAAAGCTAAATAAAAAATCAAAATAGAATTTTGCAAAATAGTTAAACCAAACACTTTGCGCAAATCTAACGCTAAAAATGCTTGCCAAGTAATGCAATCTACTAGATCCAAAGAGTTGGAAAATCTATACGTCTTACAGCAATACTCTCTATATAGAGCATCTAAAACAAGAAATAAACCAAATGAGAAAAGTGCTGAGAAAATATAATATATAAAATGAGACATAAATTATACTATTTATTATTGCCACCCAGCTCGATATCTCTAGCTTGTTGCAAAATCTTCATCTCCATATCCGAGGCTATTACTTGATTTGCTACGCCTTGCCCCCACGATCCATCCCTCTCTTTTTTTCTTTCAAAGACCTTAACCTCGATATTTTGAGTGTCAACCATACCAGGCTTCACCAGAATATGCACTTGCATACTTTGGTTTTTAGAGTTATTATACCAATCTGTAACAATCATGCCACTATTGGTATCTATAGAACTAAGTGGCGCGTTATTTAATACATTCAGTGCTGCTTGCCACATAGATTGACTAATCTTCCCTCCCCCTCTGTTGGCTATATTAGGCTTAAAAGTCATCCCGTCTCCAGGTAGCACACTACCCAGCTCTTCTAATCTCTGGTCACGTAGTGTTTGTGGATAACCATCAGCATCATCCTTGTCGGCACTATAAGCAACCGATATACTCAGAATACATGATACTAATACATAAAAAAACTTATACTTACACATCATAGGGTTTGAAAAATAATTTCAGTTGTTGACATCCTTTATAGCAATATTCATAGAATATATCAATACAGACTGATCTCATCAAGATACATTTTATCATATAGCCTTTACAACATATTATATAAGTATAAAGTATAACTATTCTCTTTTCAATCTAAAGTATATAATGAAAAGTGGATACTAAAAAATAATAGCAAAGGTAATAGTTAACATGCTAAAAACACCAATAAAACCACGAATCTTCCTTCAGATCGCTAACATTCTCCTGCTCTTCATACATTTTGAAGTTTTTGCCAGAGGCCTCGGAGGATTTCATGGTGGGCTCTCTGCGCCAATTAGCACTCGCTTTGATGGAGCAAAAAGCATAGATTTAAACCAAAGTGACAAACATTTAGATGAAGCAAAAACTGCAGTAGTATTGCGTAATGCGCGCGATAATCAAGACTATTATAATCAAGAGTTTTATAATGGCTTTGGAGCCGCTATTGGCATAGATACCATAAGTGGCGTGGTAGGCAATCCGTATTATTCGCCTTATGTTCCATATTATTATGGCGCTCCAGCTGGACAACCATATCCAACAAACTATCCTACGGACAATAATATCATCATCAACCAACCAACTAACCAAAATCAAACTCCACAAGGCGACTCCCAGCAAAATCTTCAAGGCGATCAATCTAATACGAAAAATGAAGATGAAAATGCATTTAACCCATATAGGAGCGCAAGGGATGAAGAAATCTTTAGGATCCTACCGCGCGATATCGTACTAGGCGACCCTCAGTCTAAAATACTTGTGATAGAATATTTTGCATATACCTGCTATCATTGCAGCGAATATCATAACACAACTTTCTACAAGATTAAGGAAAAGTACATAGATACTAATAAAGTTGCTTATGTACTAAGAACGTATGTAAGTAATAGACTAGATGTAGATGCATCGCTATTAGCTCTTTGCACGGGCCAACCAGAGGATTTTAAGAAGATCACAAATGATATACTAAGCAAACAACAAGAATGGATAAATCATAGGATATACCTTCAAGATTTCCTAGAAATTGCAAAATCTCATGGATTAACCGCAGAGCAATGCACCACCTGTCTACAAAACAAAGAACTGATGAAAGAATTAATAACCAAAAGTAGAGCGGTGCATATGAATAGAAAATTTATTGGTACACCTGCTATTTACGTAAATGGCGAAAGATGCTCTCATCATTCTTTCGAAATATTAACACGAACTATAGAGCGAGCTATAAAGCGAACTATGGAACAAACTATGGAACAAACTGTAGAAAACTAATTATCATAACCAAACAATAAATTATTTCCTATATGTAATCCATTTTTATCAGTAATGATCTCCAGCGACACTCCATCTTCTGTAGGCTGAGAATGGTCTAATACAATTTTTTTCAATACCCCACGCTGCAAAAAGAAATGAGCTGGAATAAATTTATCTATTAACTTTTCATGATTCCGTAAAAAAAGAGTAATACAAGCGGCAGGTTGTGCACATTCAAACAGACTCACTTCACCAACGCACTTCGCCCCCGCAACATCATTCATTACTATCTCTAACATTTCAATGTTCGCTTTTAAACAATCTAATTGTTTAATAACATTTGTTATAGATCTTACCTGTATATATTCTTTCTTCTTATTATCCATGGTAGCATCAACTTTAAAGGCGCAGAGTAATTTATAAGAATCTGGTGATAGATTAAATAACATAAAATTTAGGTCGAGAATATTAATGTCATCCCGTTGATTTTGAAGATTAAAGAGTTGATAATTACCGGTATAACATCCTAAGGATTTTATTTTGCCATCCCTACTGTATGCTATTTTCGCCATCGCTCTTTCATCACCTTTTTTATCATCACTCAATGCAACTTTATATTCATGAGTAATTTGGTCAAGTTGTTTATCTTGCAGCGCAAACAATAAACCATCTTCCGGCGTAAGGTTTAATTCAAATGACGCGAGATTAAGGCTACATGATAGACTGTTTGTGAGTATCAAGTAGTTACTAAACTTGTTGTAGATCACCAACTTTGGTCTATCAATTCTTACTTTTATGTTGAATGGAAAACCGGCAATATAAATGCTATCATACATGATGTGAGTGGCGTGATTATTATTGCATTGCGCGATATTATCTGTAATAAGCGAGCGCAGGAGATTTGCGCATACAAACCATGCAATGCAATACAAAATAGCAAGCAGAATGCATAACTTACAAAAAATGTTAAAAACTCTAAAAATCATATTATTTTTCGCTCGTCTTACTTATGGAGATTGTTCTCAGGAGTAATGTTAAGCATCATTCAAAAAACTTTGATTATTGAACGAGCTAAGCATTTCACTGATAATAAAGTATTAATTAACAATTTGTAAACCAATTACATTGCCCATACTAGCTGAATTTAATATCATCATTTTTTATTAATCATTTTTTACTAACATATGACAACTAATAATATTTTTATCAATCCTTTAGCAAATTTTTCATCTCCAATATTGGCTTATAACCAGTCATTAGATCAAATTGAGTATTATGTCGAAAGATTTTGCATTTCTACAATTACGCAAACGACGATGCATCAGTGGGATGAGGAAAAACTCAAATTACTCGAAGAAAATCTAAACCTGCATTTTTTTACATTAAGTAGCCTGATACATAGCGATGCTGACGAAGATTTAAAAAAGATTGCTCGCCAAATGGTGAAAAAACATTTTGATAGTCAAAAACAAGATTTCTTCTATACCTTACTAATAGACACTCCTCAGCTAGATATAGGGCTTATCATGCAGCCTTCTTTAATGCAGTTGGATAGTAACCAAAAACCATCTCAGATTATAGACGCGATAAAACATTGCAGAACATCGATACTCAATATTCTTAATACCGCAAGAAAGCACAACCATTTATTACTCACACAAAACTACGAAAAGATTCTAAAAAATATCGAAACATTCGAAGAACAAGAATTATGTTTGTTTTTTACTTTATGCACGAACTTTTTTCATCCTGAAGCCCCGATCTTTAAAGCAATTATAGCAAAGACGCTGGAAAGCTTAGTCGCTTTAGCCACACCTCCAGAAGAAGCGCTTTTTACTCTCAATCAATCCTTCTATCAACTAAATACTCACGACAAAAACTCTGCATATGTTATCAAATCCACCCCCTTCATCTTCGTTTTGCAATTTAAACCAAAAATTGGCAAATATCACTTAATCCATGTGATAGGTAATGCTATTGAGCGTGATGTACAATATCTGCAAGCTATCTCAACCAAGCACTCTTTGCGCGCTCAGAGATATAGAGCCCCCATTGCGACTCGTCATTTGTTATCTGCGGAAGAAATAAGCGAATTACAGAGAGAGCAAGAACAATTCGCAACTCAAAAGCCTGATAAGATAATAAAAATGCCGGACTTGACCGCTATAATAGAATATAATGAATATCCTGATCACTTTGAAGACGAGTGTTTAAAGGTATTAGACGTGCTTCACGCTGTGCATAATACTCCTACAAAACATTTACTAGATATTGTTGAAGGCAAGAAGACGATAGACGATATAATTGATCCACAAATATTACGCTTCTGTTGCGCATTGCAATTACTAGAGCATAGCCCTCAAGGCTCTGATGCGCAACAAGCAGCGCGCGCTTTATGTACTTCTTATCCAGAGCAACGGATTCAATTCAAGATTGCCAGAATAAACAAAGAGATTGAGTTTATCTACTGCATTCAATATCAAGATGAACTTGAATTTAGTAAATCATTAAATCGTTTTAAAAATAAAATCACAAGCGCCATTAATAATATCAAGGAAGCGCGGTTAGATCTCATGAATAAAACGGAGAAAGAAATAGTTCAAATCGTTCAAGATGACAAAAATGATTGTAAAATTTTAGCAATGTCTTCTATCTTATTAAGCAACGCAACTAATTCTTTCTTTACTCAACAATTGTTAAAAAAAATATTAGACAATCACTCTCCGGAGTTATTTATTAATCCACATATAGAAATTATTCAAGGATGTTTTTCTTGTCAAATATCTTTTCATTTACCGCAAATAATAAAAGAGGCTGTGCTACTTATAAACATATCTGATGCAGAACTGGAGCAGAAAGTAATGTCTGATCTACAAGATGCAGTAAATGCTCAAAATTTATTACAGAAATGTAAATTTCTACCGGAATCAATAGAAGCGCACATCTATGGAGTAGCGACAAAATACTACTATAATCAAGAATCCTTTGAAAAAGCCAAGTTTTATCTATCAGAAACAATCAAGCTCGCTCCAGATTATAAAAATGCATTAGAGTTTTTTGCTAAAATTAACACTTTTGACCCGCGCCAGATTTTTGAACAAATGAATCAAGCGTTCCGAAATCAATCAATCAGCAAAGATCAGATATTGGATTATGAACAAAAATTAATAGAATATAAAGAATTATTATATATGCTATATTACCAATGTGCTCAATATTATCTGCAAACTAATGAGCCATGTAATGCATATATATACCTTAACTCCGCAACATCCATATATCCTAATAGTAAAATAGATAAAGCTATAAGAGCGCTACATCAAACCCTCTATAAGCATTCTATAAAATAGTATCACCACGGCTTAACTTCATGCATGTTCAAAGTTCTGCGCTTTCATTTGCTCCTTGCATTTGCTCATCATGAGAGAACTTGGAAAGAAGTCTAAGGTTACCTCACGTCATTCTCTCGACGCATTGATCGGCAATATACCATGAATTGTGCTTATAAATATTTTCTACATCTAAAAGTTGTTTTATCGCCAAATTCATTGTATAATTAGACTTATAAGTGCAACAAAAGGCGGAGTATTCTGAGAAACAATTATGTTAAATAAAGCGGTAGACTATGTGCTATGCAATAAATTCTTGCAATTAGCAGGACAAGAATTAAGCATAACTCAAGATCACTATAACAACGCTATACCTCTATATAGACAATTTTGTACAATTTTCATCTCAACCTTAATACAAAATAGACGAGATCTAAACAAACAAAACATGACTCACTTACAACGCTATGCAGATGAGGCTTTCCATTTTATTTCCAAAACAGATGATAGCAACAAAACTAAACTAGATTTTAGTTATATAGCTAATGAAGAGCAAATACGTATCATGCTTCTAGGCAAAACGAAAATTTTTCGTAAAATACAGAGCGTATTAGCTAAATATAATTTAAATAATGTACTTTACAGCTTTTTAATTCTGCCAATCACAAGAGACAAGGCTGGCAACCTTAACCAAATAGACGATCTGCCTAAAGCACATACGGAATATTTGTCTTACATTAGAATTACTAACATTAAAAACCAAGAGCACAGGCAAGTTATATATAACGACATTCTGTATTTAATTAATACAGAGCATTTCCAGAAACAAATGGATATTCTAAAACCAATTGTGCATGCATGCGACTGGGATGAGGCTTTTGATAGCATCTCGAGCATTGCAAACATTGAACACAAAATTCCAGTAGTTGTGCTGCATGAAGTTTTTCCAGATTATTACAAAACACTCTTTACTCCACAAGAAGCTATATTAGACCTAGAAAAATTATTTGAATCGGCATCATTAAACGAAGTAAGTTTCAGCGTGCAGATTCACAGTAATAATCAGGCAGTTTTTAAATTCTATAATGCAGGCTCCGATCTAACATTAGAGCAGTTATACCCATACATTCAAAGTTTTGGGTTAGAAACCACCTGCGCGCAATTCTTTCAAATAGGTGATTCTCATCTTAATGGCAATATTCATGTAATATATACGCACAGCAGAGATAAACTAAACCTGGGAGCCCCAGGGGTTGCGCAGAACTTATCTGATACTATATACTACTCGCTCAATCGCTTTGTAACCCTGGATATTCTCAATAGTTTAATTATATCTACGGCAATCAATTGGAATGAGGTGAGATTGCTAAGAACATGCTTGCAGTTTTTGAAGCAAATTAATATCTCGCACGACACTACTTATACTAAGAATGTTTTACTCAAGCATTACGAATACACGCAGCTGCTTATCGCTTATTTTCACGCAAAATTCAACCCGCTCACATGCAATAAAGAGCATGTATATCGTACGCAGGAGCAAATCACGCAATATCTATATCATGTAGAAAATGCCAACGAGGAGAGTATCTTGCATGACTTATTCTCCGTTTTGACAGCAATAGTACGTACTAATTTCTTCCAGTTTGATAAGTATAATAAATTCAAAAAATATCTTTCTTTTAAATTTCAATCATCATTACTGCCAGGATTAAAGCACACAGAAGCGCTATATGAAACCTTCGTACATGGGGAAAGTTTTGAAGGCATACACTTAAGGAGCGATAGAATCGCTCGCGGTGGCATTAGATGGTCAGAACGCCCCGTAGACTACCGCCAGGAAGTATTGGCATTAATGAAAACGCAAGTTATTAAAAACTCTATTATAGTGCCTTCCGGTGCAAAAGGTGGATTTGTGCTTTATTTTTCGAAGGCAGACTATCCTAATCAAAAAGAATATATGCAAAGAGTGGTACAGTGTTATCAAGATTTTTTAAGGGGTATCTTAGACATTACAGACAATATTGTGAACGGCCAGACCACGCATCCCACTCAAAGCATAATATACGATCAGGAGGATTCATACCTTGTGGTTGCAGCGGATAAAGGGACCGCTAATTTCTCTCAATATGCTAATGAGGTATCAAAAGAGTATGATTTTTGGCTAGGAGACGCTTTTGCTTCGGGTGGCGAGCAAGGATATAACCACAAGGCCATTGGCATTACAGCAAAAGGTGCCTGGATTAGCGCTCAAGAGCATTGCAGGCAATTAGGTATAGATGAAATTACCATGGTTGGGATTGGCGACATGTCTGGCGATGTGTTTGGTAATGGTCTATTACTTTCAAATAAAATTAAGCTCATCGCCGCTTTTAACCACAAACATATTTTTTTAGACCCACATCCAGATCCAATCGCATCTTTTCAAGAAAGGAGTAGATTGTTTAATCTCCCTAATTCTTCATGGCAAGATTATAGCCCATCTACTATATCCCATGGGGGCGGAGTATTTCTGAGAGATGCGAGGTTTATACCGCTAACATACGAAATCATTGATATACTGGACATCAATGCAATGCATTTTATGAATCAAGATGAAATAAAAGCAAAGATTGATGTAGTAGGCAATAAAGAGCTAGCTCAATATCAATTTTTTATTACACCAGCAAACCTCATTAAAGCTATTTTGCAAGCGCCCGTAGATTTAATTTGGAATGGTGGGATAGGTAATTACATTAAGGCTTCCACGCAAAGCAATTCTCAAGTCAAAGATAAAATTAACGATAACGTGCGCTGTGATGCAAAGGATATTAGAGCAAAGGCAATATGCGAAGGAGGTAACTTAGGACTTTCTCAGGAAGCAAGGATAGAGTTTGCAAAAACACGTAATGGGTTAGTAAACGCCGATTTTATCGATAATTCTGGTGGAGTGGATTGCTCTGATCATGAAGTAAATATCAAAATTGTCTTAAACAAAGCGGTTGCAAATGGAAAGATTTCTCTTGCCGAGCGTAATGATTTATTAAGGCAGATGGAAGCGAGTGTCGAGCGAGCTGTGCTGAATAATAACACGGATCAGATATTGGCAATCTCATTGCTTAATTTTAATCAATCGCATGGCGTGGATGGTATGGGCAATTTAATTGACATCCTAGAGTATAATGGGGAGTTAGATAGAAAGGTCGATCATTTGCCCTCTAAGGAAGAAATCAAAGAGCGTATTATGCGCAAAGACTCGATGTATCGCCCAGAACTCGCAATGATCTTATCGCGCACTAAAACCGCCTTAAAAAACAAATTAATGCATTCACAAATTCTTGAGGAGGAGATAGTGAAGAAATATTTAATAAATTATTTTCCTCAACAAATGCGCGAAAAATTTCAGGATGAAATATTAAACAGCCCACTAAGTAAAGAAATTAGCGCAAACGCCCTGGCAAACCTAGTGGTGAACCGTTCGGTATATAAAATACCCCGTTTGCTTGGTATAGAAAACGAAAAGGCATTCGCAAACACTATTAAAACTTATTTGATTTTAGAAGATAATTTAGGATTAGAGGAGATATGGCACAAAATAATTGCACTAAATTTAAAATTTAATGACGAACTAACTGTGCTTAATGATGTAGGCACGCTCACTGGCAGGGCGTTACAGTGGTTTAGTGCTAACACAGATATATATCAGTCTCATATATATCAATATATTCAAGACATGAACATTAGAGCGATGGTGGAAAATGAAAAAGCTATACTCTGTTCTAACAAAATCTCGGAAGAATATACTAGGCACTATGCGCGCTATAGAGAAATCGGTCTTACTGATGATATAGCCAGATTTATCGCCAATTACCACTACATCATTGAAATATTAGACATACTACAAATACACGCCATCACGAAGCTCGACACTCAAGTGATTGCTAGCACATATTTTGGACTCTCTTCTAAGATGGGTTTAAGCGAATTAATAGAGCAGTACTCCAAAATCTCCACTAGTTCTTATTGGCAACAACTTTCGATCAGTGCTCTTAAAAGAAGTTTATATCAATCACAGAAATCATTGACAATAAATATTCTGAAAATACATAAAAAATCCAAAGACATGGTGCAAGCTTGGATGGACAGAAATGTTGATATGGTGCAAGATGCTCTAGATTTCATTCATCGCATTAAACGTGATAAACAGATAGATATCGATACTATGATTTTAATCAATAAAAAATTTGAAAATTTAGTACATGCAGCAGGATAACCTATACCCACTTCTTCCTAGGCTCGCTCATCCTAGTGACGCTTTCATGGTAGATGTCTGGCAGTTTGACACTATCTCGAAATCATAATAATATCAAGGAAACTACAATAGACTTCTTCCCAAACGCGTTCGTCATGGCTTTGCAATTACACTCTCTGGGCTCACATTTACGTCAGTTCATTTCAGCACTTCCACTCATCTTCGCGCTCTTGCTATGTTGCGGTTGTGAGAAAGAGAAAAGCGATGTGTTAAAGGTGGTTACTTCCGCCGATTATCCGCCATTTGAATATTATGAAAACGACCAGATTGTAGGGTTTGACGCTGATTTAGCAAAACTCATCGCCCAAGAGCTCGGCGTTGATCTTGCAATTGCTTCCATGCAATTTAGCAACATTCTAATGGCAATACAGAATGGGTCTGCAGACGTGGCAATCTCCAGCATTAGCGCAACGCCTCAAAGGAGTAAGAATTTTGATTTCTCAGATTCGTATTACATCCAAGACCTAGTATTAGTGTATAATAAAACTCTACAACCTACTTCTATTGATGATTTTAAGAATTATGTAGTGGGGGCTCAGATAGGTAGTGCGATGGAGCAGTGGCTAAGCAAGCATGAAGATGTGCGGGTGTCTTTATTTGATAATAACAACCAAGCTATAGAGGCTTTAAAAGCGGGATATATTAATGCCTTACTACTAGACCAGCCCCAGGCACAAGCTTTTTGCGCAGTTAATACTGGCTTAACTTACATGAAAGTAGATGATGGTGCTGGCTATCGTATTGCGCTGGCCAAGAATTCGCCATTAACAGCAAAAATTAACCAAATCATCAAGAATTTACAGGCATCAGGGGAGATAGAAAAATTAAAAGCAAAATGGTTGAACGCGCAGCAAGAAAATAGCAATAAGCAATAAATAATAAGCAAAATGAGAGCATGAATATCCAGTTACTAGATTCTTTGTTATTTATAGGACATGGGATATTAGACACCGCTCGTATACTATGCTCAAGTTTACTATTTGGCGCTATTGGTGGGCTGTTGTTAGTATTGCTAAGGTATCACCGCCTTTCTCGTTTGATTGCCAAATTTCTCATCTCCATCATCAGAGGCACCCCTCTTATTCTGCAATTAAATCTAGTATATTTTAGTGCCCCAACCTTATTCAATATTAAACTTTCGGTGTTTTGGGCGGCTGTTGCGGCTTGTGGCATAAATAGCTCTGCATATATAGCCGAAATTTTTAGGGCCGGAATGGAGGTGGTACCATCAGGGCAGTTTGAGGCGGCTAAAACTCTACGCATTCCATTGTTTTACACCTGGAAGGACATCATTCTACCGCAAGTATTAAAAAACATTCTGCCAGCATTAATAAATGAAGTGATCTCTTTACTTAAAGAAACGGCAATAGTGGGGGTGATAGGTGGGCTGGATATTATGCGCCGCTCGCAAATTTTGGGGGCGTATAATTTTAATTACTTCACGCCTTTGTGTATAGCTGGTTTTTATTATTATTTTTTAGTTACTCTCATTGAATTTTTAGGTAAAAGAATAGAAAAAAAATGCAGTTATGATCAACATCAAAAAACTCTCCCTAACATTAAATAATCATCTCGTTTTAAATCAAATCGACACCACCATAGACTATGGCATCATCGGATTGACCGGCCCTTCGGGGGGCGGCAAGTCTAGCCTGCTAAGATTAATTATAGGCTTAGAGAAGGTGCAGCAAGGTGAGATTATCATTTCTAACCCGCATATAGGCTTTATGTTTCAAGACTTCCAGTTGTTTCCGCACATGAATGTAATAGAAAATATTACATACGCGCCCAAATTGCACAACCAACCTAATTACACTCAATATGCGCAGGAGTTACTGCATAAATTAGGACTACAAGATAAGATGCATCATATGCCACACCAACTTTCCGGTGGGCAAAAACAGAGGGTGGCGCTTGCGAGGAGTCTTGTAACTAAACCTGATTTATTGCTGTGTGATGAACCGACTTCTGGGTTAGATGGGGATAGCACATATAACATCATACACTTATTACAAACAATTCATAAGCAAGATAAGATTGGGATGCTTATCGCCTCGCATGACTTACACTTTTTGCAGCTGATAGCCAACAGAGTGATAGGATTGAAGGATGGTAAGATTTTTTTAGATGTACATCCAGCAGAAGTGAATTTGAGGAGTGTAATAGCCCCTAAACTTGATTCTATGTGCTGTGATTAAAAAATAAAACTTTCGTGTATCAATTGAAACTTCATCTGACGGACGGTATTTTTTTTACAAGTGATAGTCAGATAAGTTAAGATTTAAGTTATACGCCTTGCGTTTATCACGGTAACGATTCGATAAAATGCGGAAGTTTTTATACGTCTTTTAACAATTATCTTATTATATTTTATAATAAAACATTAGCAGCATAAAACACATCAGCTCTACACCCAACATACTCTGTGTTTTTTAAGTTCATAACTTACTTTCTTACTTACGCAACAGGTCTATTACCCAGATGTCTTGCTAAATCTAACAATCCTAATTTAGACTTAATTTTTTTGTTGTAAATTGCGCATTTCAATCTCTATTCTTACTGTGTTAACGGAGATTAGCTCTGTTGCTACAGCGCTATAACGGGTTACGCGCTCCAGTCCGCTAATCTCCTTCTTTTATAGCATAATGTCAGATCAAATTCAAACTAATACATGCAAGGACAGTTCTAATTTCACAGTCATGAACTTTTCCCTGGTAAGTGTTACCCCTTACCCCACGCTAAGTTTTTGCATTAATTGCCAAATATCCTGTCTGGCACAAATTTTGCTGACATCAGATAATGCGCAGCATTTATTCCAAAAATAATCTAATATCGTCATACATAATGCAAACTCTTCCGGCGAGTCAGGCGCCACATCATGAATAAAACATTGAGGCAAAACGAAAAGTTTATCATGGTAAGCTAATCCAATATCTCTACTTATTGCACAACCAGATTTCGGCGAAAGGTAATACAGATTTTTTTTATCTTTAGTCACTGCGCAGCGATCCAAACTCAAACCATAACCAGCTCTCGATAGTAATAAAAGTTCAAACTGAATATAAAGTTTTGGATCTAACATATTTTGCTTTGCTAGGCGATCCATGAAATTCATTAGTTTATAGAAAAGCACCATATCCGCGCTATGCGCTGCAAACGCAGTGCTAATGAGCTGCAATATAGCATGCACAGCCTTTAGTCTAAAATAAGAAAATAAAAAATGTATAGCATAAGACTGTATTAACTCACACTTAGCAAATCCTAAACCATCAACTTTTCTCGATTTCCAAGTAAACTGTATCAAATCGCCAGACTGTATTTTGTCACGCTTTATGAGTGCGCGACATACGCCATGATCTTTAGTAAAAACCGTGATAACACTTCTCTGCTCTTCAAAATCTTGTGCATTGAGTAGGAATGCTTGATCATTAATCTGGGGCATATGTTGTTTGTTTTTTATGCATTAGAGCTGTTGCGTAAGTAAGATATTAACTGCTCAGTCTCTTTATGGCTTAGAGTGCGATTTTTTCTATCGCAACCAACTTCGCGACCAATCGTTCCAAAGTTTTAATTATTCTGCATACCCTTGAAACATCGATCCCAAGCATAAAACCTATCTGCATTTGAATGCTGTAAGTACGATAGTATAAGCAGCATCATCAACATTTGCCAACGACTTTCTTTGCCCATGATACTTCAAGTTTCTTCACTAAAATATCAAATTCTTCGCAACTAATGCCAAATAATCTTAAAAAGATTCTTGGATGTTTCCTGATTTTTGTATATGATATTGCCATATATGGAGTAGTTTTGTGTTGAAATAAACTCCATATATACCTTCTGTCTTGAAAAATCAAGACCTCTTTCTATCATTAGGCGATATATTCTCACTTACGCAACAGGTCTAGTGTTTGTTTTTATGTATTTTGATTTACCATCAATGAGGCTGAAATACATACTCTGCAAATGCTCAAATTGCTTAAAAGAATAAAATATGCCACAATAGGATTGGCTAGTACATGATTCTTTGTCAGATGTCGCTACTGATACTTATAACACACATCATAAAGTAATGAGAGAGATAATTCTAGATACCGAAACCACCGGGTTAGACCCAGAGACAAACCATCGCGTTGTTGAGATAGGAGCGATAGAAATGATAAACAAATTTGTGACTGGTCGCAAATTTCATACATACATCAACCCACAACGTGACATGCCCACAGAGGCTTATAGAATACATGGCATTTCTGAAGCGTTCCTTAAAAATAAACCTCTTTTTGCTGATATTGTAGATGACTTTCTGTCTTTTATTGGTGATTCGGTGCTTGTAATACACAACGCTCCCTTTGATATCAAATTTTTAAACCACGAACTCAGTTTAGTTAATAGGGGGAAGTTAGATATTTTGAATACTATAGACACCTTATTACTTGCACGCCAAATGTTTTCCGGCAACAGAAATAGCCTCGATGCGTTATGTAAAATGTTTAAAATTGACAACTCCGCACGCCAGCTACACGGCGCACTACTCGACGCCTCCTTGTTGGCAGAAGTATATATAGAGCTTACTGGTGGTAGACAGAGTAAGTTGTTTGATGAAGGCCAGGTGCAGGAGTTAAACAAATCCCATGAGCGTAAGAGAGTTGCTAGAACTTTTGCTACTGTTGCACCAAGCGACGCAGAGCTAAAGATGCATGAACAATTTATAGCAAAGGAAGTGAAAAAATCATAATGCGCTGCTAACATCAAATATAAAAACCTATTCTTATTTTATTATGCAACTTAATGCGTTTGATGTAATAATGCTATCTATCCTTACGCTTTCCGCTGTTTTTGGCACATACAGAGGCATGATTAGGTTGGTGATAGGTTTTGTTGCTTTTGTACTTTCGATCGTTTGCGCTTACTGCTTATATTTCCCATTTTTTCTTGTTATTAAAATGTATGTAAGTAGTGGACTCATCTCTTCTTGCCTATCAATCATTTGCTCCTATTTCTTATCACTTTTTGGCGTAAGTTTGATGAGCGGTAAGTGTAATAGTTATTTTAGCCATACAGGTGCTGGTAATATGTTAGCGGGTATGATGCTTGGCTTGTTTAGAGGGGCGTTTTTTTGTTGGACAATCTTTTTGTTTATAGCCGTCGTCTCTTCAGACCAATATTCTAACGCTTCAAATGCCCTAGAGGTGGTAGAGGATTTAGATGTAGATAAATATCCTTGTTGGCTAAAATCCGCCAAAACATTTCATACCTTGCAAGCTTTGCATAACAATATGTGCGAAAACGTCTTGCCAAGGAAGTTTTTGCAAAATATTAGCTTACAAAACGAACAAAATGTATATAAAATGTATAATAAGACTGAAGATAAAGTGATTGAAGATAAAGTGAAGGAGGGCGGAGATGAAGAAATGAATAAACATGAAAATCATCAAGACCTGGAGAATTTGGAAGTTTTGATACAAGAAGAAATTCAAAAGATAGAGAATTAACGTTTACATATAATGAGAGGTTGTGTATTATGGGCATGAGTATTACTCATCTTCTAGTGATAGTTTTAGTGGTGTTTATTTTATTTGGCGCCGGTAAATTGCCTAGCGTGATGCAGGAATTAGGAAAGGGGGTGAGAGCTTTTAAAAAAGCGATGGACGATAAAGAAGAAAATAAAGAGTAATTTTATTTCTTACATTATTTTCTGATGCCTTATGCAGCTTCTAAAAAACTAAATAAAGTTTGAATATTTAAAATTTGAATATGTCTATAACACTTATAAAATATGTTGTTGGTAATAAATTGTTCACGCGCTCCAAATTACTATGCCTAATATTTTTGCTACTCACTCCTTGCAGCATATTTGGTGCTGAGGAGGCAAAGGAAGAGAAACAAACCAACAATAAGAGCGATCAATACTACTATAAGCAGTTTCATCAGATCTTTGAAAGAGTTAACAAAGATTATGTGCAAGAGCCAGATAAA
This sequence comes from Candidatus Sarmatiella mevalonica, assembly GCF_016751895.1. Classification (GTDB taxonomy): domain Bacteria; phylum Pseudomonadota; class Alphaproteobacteria; order Rickettsiales; family Rickettsiaceae; genus Sarmatiella; species Sarmatiella mevalonica. The sequence continues at coordinate 20,150 of NZ_JACVVM010000009.1, forward strand.
CAAAAAATGCTAGATGAAGCAATAAATGGCATGCTTATGGGGCTGGATCCTCATTCTGGTTATTATGTTGATGATGACCTAGAAGAGTTGCTAAGTTATAGCAAGGGAGAATTTGGTGGTATTGGCGTGGAAGTGGTATATGAAAATGGAGCGGTGAAAGTAGTATCACCAATTGACGGATTATCTGCAGATAAGGCCGGCATTCAATCAGGTGATTATGTGATTGCTGTAGATGACGAGCCAGTATCTAATCTTGGTTTTCAAAAAGCTGTAAAGGCTATGAGAGGAGATCCTGGCACTAAAGTGAAGCTTTTAATTAGTCGAGATAGTGAACCTAAACCATTTGAAGTAGAGTTAAAAAGAACTACTGTGCAAACAAAGCCAGTTAAAACGCATTTAATGTCAAACGATGTGGCTTATGTGCGTGTGAGCGCTTTTAATGAGCATACTTATGATGATTTTAAGAAAGGCATAAAAAAACTGAATGGTGCAACAAAAGGTGGCATGATTAAGGGGATGATTTTGGATCTGCGCAATAATCCTGGTGGGCTACTGGATCAGGCTGTTAAGATGTGCGAATATTTTATAGATCATGGCACGATAGTAAGTACTAAAGGTAGATTAGAATTTAGCCAAAAGGTGTTTTTAGCTAGTAGATTTGTAGATAAAATACCGCAAACTATTCCGATAGTTGTGTTAGTGAATGCCGGTTCAGCTTCAGCATCAGAGATAGTGGCCGGATGTTTACAAGATCATAAAAAAGCGGTGTTGGTGGGTGAAAAAACTTTCGGCAAAGGGTCTGTTCAAACTATCGTGCCTGTAGATAATAGGTCGGCCATTAAAATTACCACGGCAAAATATTATACTCCTAGCGGTCGCTCTATACAAGGCGAAGGGATTGAGCCGGATATTGTTGTGGCTCAAGCTAAAATTGATTATATCGATAATAGCAAAAAGTTTTCTGAAGCTTCGTATAGAAATCATATCAAGAATGATAAGGATGAAGACAAAAAAGATAAAGAGAAAGATAAAGAAAAAGATATGAAATCTTCGGATGTAGAACAAACCGCTCCTAAGAGTGTTGGGCATACTTCGAATGAAGTTGGCGAGGAGAAGAAGAAAGCGGAGGATGGCAAGAAGAACAAGAGTAACGAGTATGCAGATTTATACAACAAAGATTATCAGTTCTCTAAGGCTTTTGATATCCTGTCTGCATTGATTCTAGAAAGAGGACGTGCGAATCAATAGACTGTTTTTACGCTCGATTCTTGATGACAAATGCGTCGTCGCTGTCGATGCTCGAATCCTCAAGGTAATTTATGTATACTTAGTCGTTCTGCGCTTCTTATGCTCCTTACATTTGTTTTGACCTAGCGCGAGTTTAGAAAGATATCTAATAAAGACGAGGAGGTGGTTTTGAAAAAATTTTTTTTGACATTGAATTTATTGTTGTTTTTGTTCTTACTTCTACTTTGCGGGTTATGTTTTATAGCTTTGCAGGAGAGGGAGTTGAGTGCTAGCATGAAGAGTGGGACATATGCTTTAGTGTACTGCCTTTAAAAGCGCATCGCCTCTGCAATGGCCCGTCTCTGAGGTGTATTGCAGTTGCATTTTATGAAACTGCTTTGACGTCGCTATTAATAAATAATTTTTGAATATCATGAAGAATATATGAAGAGTATGTTGTATTTGCGATCAATTTTAATAAACGCTAAATCTCCTGCCAAACTCGCTCAAGTTATGAGCGAATGCAAAAGACGAATGAAAGCCCAGAACGCCCAAGCATACATGGAGTTAGAGGATCCAGGCATTGGAGCAAGGCCACAGTTGGCGTCGGAAGTAGAGTTCCGTAAAAGCTCCGCTTCCACCGCAACTAGGCAGTGGCAATCGCAGGGGCATTGCATCGGCGGAGAATGCTTTGTTAGAGTTGTTGCCCGCACCTTCTTGTTAGCATTAGTGGCACTCACTTTTTTGTGCTCGATGAATGCCCATGCTTCATTACGCTCTAAATCAATAAATTTTGATGATGGTAAAGATAAGAGTAATGAGATTAATGATTTAAAAGATCAGATTACAGACCTTACGAATAAGGTAGAGATTTTGGAGCATCTAGTGAATCAATTATTAAAAACAGGCGCGCATCCCCTACCGCCAGAACAATTGCAGGATGCTGGAATAGTTAGTAGGAGCGCGAGGAATAGCCGTCAAGACGCTGATGGTTATGAGGAAGCACAGAGAATGAATAAATCTGCCAAGGATCTTTGGGAGTCTCAGAGGAATAAGTTGCAAGGAGAGGTGAGCGATGCGCGGCAAGAGGATCGGCGACAAGTGAATGCGCGTGAGGATTTAGCGCAAGAACGGTCTAGAGGGCAAAGGGCGGAACAAGGACGTGCGCAAGGACAAGGACAAGGGCAGGAACAGGGGCAAGATAAAGTCCAACGTGATGCGCAAACTCTAGAGGATGCATATGAAAGACAGCAAAGGGCTGCGGCGCAGAGGTCTGAGGCGCCACAATCGCATCAGCAAGCACCTGCAGAGGGCGGCGGGGCAAAAGATCGAGGAGGTCGACCTAGCGCAGAGAAGGTAGAGTATGACGAAGCATTGGCTGCGCTCAAAGAAAATAAACTGCAGGAGGCGGAGAGGAGGTTTCAGAGTTTTATTAACAAATACCCTAAGAGTAATTTACAGAGCAATGCTTACTTTTGGTACGCAGAGTCTTTCTTTAAGCGTAACGCATTCGAAAAGGCTGCTGTTTATTATTTAAAGGGTTACAAGATGTTTCCTAAGGGTGGAAAGGCAGCTGATTCTTTATTAAAGCTTGCCTCGTGCCTTTCTTCTTTGAACAAGAAGAGTGAGGCGTGCGCTATATTGAAGAAGTTAGATTTAGAGTTTCCAAATAGGCCGGCACCATCTGTAAAGCGCGCGCAGGATTTGAAGGCGAAGTTGGGGTGTGATTAGGAGTTGAATTGCTCCTTTTACTCTGCTTTTTTAATGTTATCGTGTACGCGTTTTAGAGAGCTGCAATCTTTGCTTATACACTTATTAGAGATTAGAGATAGCAATGAATGCTCGAAATGAAGCAAGAGGAGAGAGCATAATAGTTAATGTAAGTAATTATTAATATAATATTTTTGTAAATAATTTATAAGTAATAAGTAGACCTCTCTCCAAACTCGCTCATGACGAGCGAATGCGAGGAGTATACGAAGCGCAGAACCGCAGCGTATATGAAGTACGTGAGGATTCGAGCGTCGACAGCCACGACGCAGTTGCAATCAGGAGTAGAGTTTCGAAAGAGGTCTAGTGTATTTTGATACAAAAAAGAAGTCTAATGCCAAATATCTAAAACGAAGAAAATCTTGTGGGTAATAGCAGATGTAGTAATTTTTAGTTGAATATCTCATAATTTAATGTTATTATTATAAATATCAATGAGTTGTTCAATTTTCTTTAATTTCTCACGCCAATGTCCACACAATACACAAACTCAATAATACTCGCGTGAGGTTTAGACGAAAAACTACAACAAGCTCGGGGATATCAACACATATTATTACTCGCTCCTACTGGCCGCGGTAAAGGAGTGACGTTTGTTCTTCCTACCTTATTAACGCTAGAAGAATCATGCATTGTGCATGACATCAAGCTAGAAAACTTTCGCTGTACAAGTGGATATCGGGAATCTATTGGTCATAAGATCCTGGTTTTCAATCCATTGAATTCAGAATATAAAACTCACAGATACAATCCGCTTGATTATGTGAGTGCTGATATAAAGAAAAAAATAAATGATCTATATAAAATAGCAGATTTATTAATTGGAGAAAATGCCGCCAGCAAGATATTATTCGTTGGTTTGGCGCTGTATTCTTCTGCCATCAATGCAAAACAGACAATAGGCGAGATTGCCAGGATGGTTAATGATGACTTAGAGCAGGAGTTATCCCGCGGTCTAAAAACTTTGGATTCTTCGAAGCGCGCAGATTGTATTAAAATGTTGAACGGATTTTTAAGTCAGTCTAGTAATTCAAAAAGAAAAGCGATTGATCATTTAAAAACAGCGCTATACTTATGGCTCAACCCATTTATAGACTACGCTACATCCGCCTCGGACTTTGATATCGCCTCATTTAAAAATAATAAAACTACATTATATGTTGGTCTGCAGCCTACAGATATAGAAAGACTAAAACCTCTCATGCGTCTTTTCTATAATCACGCCCTTGCGGAGTTAGTCAAATCAGCTGAATCTTGCGTTACCGAAGAAGAAAATGGCGGCGTGACTGTGATGTTGGATGAATTTTGCACAATAGGTAAATTAGAAAAATATACTTTTTCATATTTAAGAGGCTATAAAGTTAGACTATGCCTGATTGCTTCAGATATTCATCAAATCGAAGGGCTTTATGGCACAAAGGAGACTTTTGATATCGTATCTAATTGTCATTTTAAAGTATTTTTTGCACCGCATGATCGCGAGACAGCGCAGTATATATCATCTTTATGTATAGATCATACTGAGCCAAGAGAGTTGCTGTCTTGGCAGCAAATTATGGCACTACCTCAAGATGAGCAAATAGTGTTAGCAGATCAACAACCACTTATTATATCTAAGAAAACCAAATATTACGACAACAAGGAATTAGAAGCGAGAATAATTGCTCCAGTGAATAATTAAGGAGTGGTGCGGTCGAGAAGACTCGAACTTCTCACCGTTCTGGACAGCGCCTCACGAATCTTCCTTTCGAAACTCTACTCTTAGCAGCCCGTATCGCGTTACTCCAATGCTCGAACTCCCACGTACTTCATATATAGTAAATTAAGTTGAAATTTGAGTATATAATGCGATAAAATAAAAAGAAAATGCCATCATCCTATATAGTAATTTAGATTGAATTAGGTATTTTAAAGAAATAGCTTCATATAATTGATCAAATTCAGTAATTTGATTTTTAATCCAACATTTCATATTAGCCCAAAATTTCCCTATTGGATTCAGATCTGGTGAATATGGAGGCAAAAAAGCGATCCTGTAATTTACTAATGCAATCAATTTTCTTGTCTTCTTAGATTTATGAAAAGAAGCATTGTCCACTCAGCTTTCAAATAATAGTGTATTGCATGAACCATTAAATACCATAGGTGCTATTGATTT
>NZ_JACVVM010000010.1 GCF_016751895.1 Candidatus Sarmatiella mevalonica
ATTACCTTCTTTTTTATATTTTCGATACCACCTTCCTATTGCTGATACACTTATTTTAAATAATTTAGATGCTTGGTCATAACTATTCCCAGCTTCTAAATATTCTACTACTTTTTCTCTTAAATCATTGCTATAGCTTTTTGTCATTTTCCTTTCATTATAACGAAAAATTTACCTATCAGGCACTCTCGAAGTGCTACGTAATAAGCATAATAACCCCAGTAATAACATAGGTAGAGAGAGTATTTGCCCCTGGCTCACGCCGGGTATAAAAGAGCGCACGGATTCTCGAAATAATTCTCCAAAAATACGAAAGACCGCATAATTAATTAAAAAAATTGCAGTAGCCTTACCTCTACATCGCATCCCTTGTCTACACACAATAAAATAATATAGAATGATAAAGTTCAATGCTCCTTCTAATAATGCCTCGTATATCTGGCTTGGATGCCGAAAAACATCATTAGGATGGAATTGCACCTTCCACACCAAACCCTCTCCGCACTGTCTACCAAGTAATTCTTTATTAATAAAATTCGCAATCCTACCTAAAAAAATACCAATTGGCGCAGAAACGGAAACTAAATCAGAAATAACCAAACATGACAGAGAATGTTTTTTAGCAAAAAAATAAGTCGCCACGCCTATTCCAAGCAGAGCCCCATGAAAAGACATACCCCCCTCATAGGTTTTTAAAATATTCAATGGAGAATGGAGAGATGCTTGCAAATCGTAAAAAAGCACATAACCCAGCCGACCACCACAAATCACGGCTAACACTAACCATGATATATATGCATCAAACTGATCTTTTGTGCATGATAACTGAAAACGCTTAATAAGATAAAGAGAATATGACCAACCAAACATTATACCAATAACATAAGATAATGAATAGTAAGAAACACTAAAAATGCCAATGGAAAATATAACTGGGTCAAGATCTATCAGATATTGCATCACTTAGAGCTTATTATTGCGACCAACAATTCTCATTTTTTTGACTAACTTCTGATATCTTTGATTAAAAAGATGCGATTGAATCTGCGTCACAGTATCTAGAATCACATTAATAACTATCAAAAAACTGGTGCCGGATAAAGCGAATGAAAGAGAGTAATAGCTCATCACCATCTCGGGTATCAGACATATGAACACTAGATAAACAGAACCTATCACCCCAAGCCTAGTTAGTAAATAATCAAAATAAAAGGCTGTGTCTTGGCCAGGTTTTTTGCCTAAAATATATGCTCCATGTTTGCGTAAATTATCGGCTGTTTCATCGGCATTAAATACAGATGCGGTATAGAAAAAGCTAAAAAAGACTATCAACAGAACATAAAGCAGAATATATAAAGGTTTACCATGACCTAAATGATAAGACAGAAAACTCAAAGCACCATCATCTTGAGTAGAAATAAAATTTAATATAGTGGTAGGAAAAAGCAAAACTGAGCTAGCAAACATTGGAGGAATAACGCCTGCAGTATTAATTTTAAATGGAATGTAATTGGTATCAGGTTGCGCAAGTTTCTGTGGGCCAAAGTTACCTTTGGGGTAATGCACTGTCAGTCTGCGTTGCGCCCTTTCGCAAAATATAATAATCCACACCATTACACCTATCAGCGAAAGCAGTAACAAAATTGAAGGATAAGAAACAACCCCCTTACGCACTAATTCTAGAGTATTAAGAGCTGCGCCGGGTACTGTTGAAACTATACCAACAAATATAATGAGAGAAGACCCGTTGCCTATACCAAATGCAGTAATCTGCTCCCCTATCCACATCAAAAGAATTGTACCAACAACCAAAGTGAGCACGGTAGTCATTTTAAATAAAACAGGGGGCAAAACAACTATCGGAGTAGCACCATTACTTAATGCTTGCAAAGTCACCGCCACACCATAAGCCTGAAAAGCAGCTAAAAAAACAGTAAACATACGAGTAATCTGATTCACTCTACGACGCCCTGCTTCACCATCTTTCTTGAGATTTTCCAACGGCTTATAAATCATCGTCAATAACTGCACCATGATAGAAGAAGTGATGTATGGCACAATCGCAAGTGCAAAAATAGACATCCTGCCCAAAGATCCACCTGAAAGCACGTTAAACATTCCCAAAACACCCGCATTACTACGCTCCATTACAGATTCAAGAGCGATAGAATCAATGCCAGGCACGGGAATAAACGAACCAAATCTACAAACCAACAGCAGACCCAAAGTCACCGCTATTTTTTTTATTAAATCATGACTAAACATGGAATTTATATCAACAGAGTTTTTGCTCATATCTCACTGAATGTATTTACTGAAACTTGATTAGGGCTATATTTCTTCGGAAAACTCTACTCCTTCATACCAACTGTGGCGGCGCTGTCGATTCGAAACCCTCACTTAAGTCCATATACGCCAGGAATTCTGCGCTTTGTACACTCCTTTGCATAGACCTCCTTGCATAACCATTCTGAATGGTAATTTGTTGTTAAAACTCCCTTGCGCTCCTCGCATACTAGAGTATGCTACGGTGCTCAACACCATTTTTTTTAAAAATTTCTCCTTCATTTTAGGTTATGCAAGAGGTCTATTCGCTCATCGCGAGCGAGTTGCGAAAAGAAATCTACTAATTTAAAACACAATGCGCCAAATCACAATGCGCCAAATCAGACTGCTTTGAAAACCTTACTTCTGATGACAGCTAAACCCGTCACTATCAATTTACAACACTCACTTAAAACCCATATACACCAAGCGTTCCGTTCGTATGCTCCTTGCATTTACTCGTGACTTAGGCGAGCTTTCAAGGAAATCTAATGCAAAAACCATCATAAATTTATAGGTTGACATAGATGACAAATGTACAAGACACGTCGGGCAAAAACCTCTTCCATCTCATACATATTCATACAATTTTGTATGCCATAGGGTCTTATCCGTAGCTTTCAGGTGTATAAAAAAATCATAAACCTAAGATAAAGCTGGCACGCAAGTCTAATAGATAGATTTTTTATAACTAGATCTGAAAATTACTTGTCTTACTACCCGTTCTAAGAAATTTTTAATATCCTTTTTACCGCACCTGAATAAGCATCTAGCTGCACACTCATGTCTTGAGGCAAAACAGCACTCACATCTTTAGGAGCTAAAACCTTCACCAACACCTTTGCACTTTTAATCCAACCGGCATTCACGAGAGTAGTTTTGGTGATAGTGGCAGAAGGAATATGCAATAAGGCTAATTGATCCAACGCAAACACTCGGAACGACTTGCGAGACAGAGGATTAAATCCTCTTTTAGGCAATCTTTTGATCAATGGAGTTTGCCCACCTTCAAAAGCCTTAATAGATACCCCAGAGCGAGATTTCTGCCCTTTCACACCTCTCCCGCATGTTTTACCCTTGCCACTACCTATACCACGTCCAACGCGCATCCTTTTCTTTTTAGAACCTGGATTGTTTTTTAATTCATTTAATTTCATAACTACTGCTCCTTTCTTTTTCTTTTTTCTTTTAACAAACTTCGCAACCAATTGCGCGGACAACAAAAGGTGATCCCAACAAAAGGTGACCCAATAAACTCGATCTAACTTGATCTAATTACTATCTAACTTGACCTAAATAAAAACAAACTTCGCTTAAACACAAGCACCACCAACAACGGCCTAGAGCATCTGGATACTGCAACACGAACACTAACGGTACCTAGCAAATGCATCAACCATATCACGAGAAGAGATGCGCTCTAATGCTAACGACTAAACTTCTTTCACAACTCTACTTCCGATGGCGACTGCTTCGTCAGCCGCTTCAAAAGCCTCGCTTAACTTCATGTATGCTTAGGAGTTCTGCGCTTCGTATGCTCCTCGCATTTGCTCTTAATTGAGCGAGTTTGGAAAGAGACCTAATGAAATTTTTGCATTTTGTCTAAATCCCACGATAAATCTGCAAGCAATCAAGTCGTTGCGAGCAGGGTAATACCCAAGCAATAACATTCTTGCTAACGAGAGCGTTGTCACAAAAAGCTAAGCGGTAACGGATTATTTATAAAATTTCTTATAAAGCATTTTATTTCTTTACCGCAACTGCCTTGTAAGCCCCTTACTCAAACATCTCGTGCCTACAACAACCATGACTATATACATACACTAACCCCTCTTCCACAACTCGCCCCCTGAGTGCAAATATAAGGAGCATGCGCAAGAGCAGGACTCCCAGTGCGCATGAGAGTTAAGCAATGATTTTGAATCGGCAGAGACAAAGCAACCACTATCAGAAATAGAGTTCAGAAAGAGGTCTCCCTATACTTCTCGAGTTTCGCACACACCACAGCTACTACTCAGTGCTTAGGCGACTTGCAGCCAAATCTGCGCATCTACCGCCGTATAGCGCCACTAGGTTTCTTGCAAAACTCTAACTCATCACTGCAACTACTACCCAACCTTCTAAAACTAAACCCCTGCTTGCTTGAGACAGACCTAAACATTCACGCATCTCAGACTCACTCCATAAACAGGAGTGTGGAATCTATTGTACTACCTTCAGCACACCTACGACAAGGCGCTCGGATTAAATAATCAAATAAATAATTTAAACCAATCGCATAAACATTCAAGCCAGCAACTCTAGTATCAAAACTAATAACAAACTAATAGACAAATAATGACAAAAATAATTTTTATATCGTTTCGTGAGACACAAGATGGTGCACAGCATTCAGCATACCCAAAACAGACTGAGAATTCGGCAACACATTCTCGTCACCTACCTTACGCAATCCAAGCGCCCTTAAGGTAGCACGCTGAAACGGTTTGGTACCAATTGCACTACCAATCTGTCTAACTTTTAACTGTTGTTTTTGATCTTTTGTCATTTTACACCTTTCTTTTTAATACTCTTTTAAACTCCTTTAACGCATCCTGACATCTTTTTGCATTATTACATCTATATAATAGACAATATCTACAAATTGCAAATAGATCGCGCTAGATGCACACATACATCAACAATTCTATAACATAATTCAAAAGCCGCTTGAGAGTCCATATATCTAACACTTTGGATTTCATGCACCACTATATTTCTCGCGCTTAACTTGCGTTTGCCACAATAGACCTCTTTTTCAAACTCTACTCCTTTATAGCGACTTACGCTGTAGCTATCGATTCAAAACCCTTACTTAACTACTATATACACTGGAAGTTCTAGACTTCGTACACTCCTTCCATTCGCTTTTCGCATTTGCTCCTGACCTAGTGTAAGTTTCGAAAGAAATCTAATAACACTACTACTCTCACAACACTCTCATAAAGCCATAATGCCAATAGCAACCGCCACACCGCTCGATGCAAAGCCACCATTCCTTCATGCACCTGACGCTTTGCGCAAGAACGCACTTCTGCACTCACTGCTCACAAGTAAGTATATATCAATAGATCTAATGAACAAGAGGGTCTAATGAACAACAGTCCTAACAAAACTTCTGCTAAAACCTCACGCCCATATATAACGAAATATATACAACTAAACCGCCACTTGCAATATCAAGTCGCGTCGCATGAGACCTTTTACAAAACCCAGATCTCCTGCAAAAAACTCCTTCCCAAACTCACACAAACCACAAAATAATACCACACCAGTCATAAGCGATATATAAAGAAGAGCAGAAGTGCAGAAACCTCTGACGCACATGCAGTACGTGAGGATTCAGGAGCAGAAACAACACAACCACCACCATCGGGAGTGGATTTTTGCAAGAGACCTCACTCTATAGGTCATATTTAATGTTGCATACACCAACCGCTAGCTCTACATAAAGACGAAGTAGCTAAAAAAATATAATGCAAAAGTCTTACTTCTATACTCTCACACTTTTGAAGCTGCTATAGAGAGTCAGTAGAGCCAACAGAAATAACGGAGGACGCTAGCTCACTTCTCCTTTTCCCTAGCAAGACGAGCAGAATTAAGAGTCATAATCTCCCCAACTTTCTTACCTCTTTTATTCGCCACTGCGCGACGAGAAGAGAGTTGAGAGAGAGCATCAAAAACAGCCTCCACCATAGCATAAGAGTTACGAGAACCTAAAGACTTAGCTACGATATCATGTATCCCCAAACATTCAAACACTCCACGTAACGGTCCACCAGCGATGATGCCTTTACCAGACTTTGCACGCTTCAAAATCACAGTTGCAGCACCACTGCGACCTATCACGTCATGATGTATAGTGCGACCACGATCTAAGGGCACTCTAATAATACTCTTTCTGGCTTTTGCAGACGCCTTGGTCTTAGCTTCGTTCACTTCCTTTGCTTTACCTTTGCCATATCCAACTCTTCCACTTTTGTCTCCAACAATCATGTACGCAGACACAGAAAATTTACGGCCACCTGTGGTGGTTTTAGAAACTCTTTTAATGGACGCTATATGCTCAACTAAAGTGTCATTACTATTTTTCTTTTTCATCGATTAACTAATACTATTATATTACTTATTGCTATTTACTGTTATTACTCATTTTTACTGCACATCGCTTCCGTCTACTTACATCACGCTTTAGATGCGTAATACCTATCCCTTCTATCAGTCAACCACAAACTATCTACTCAGCACAAATTACCAGCTCTTCCTGTACCCAAGTCAATTTATAGCCTTTCCCAGGTCCTCTTATTCTTTTGGACTAATAAAACACAAAACATCAAGCCCGTTAAACAGACACTGACGGGTATACTAAAACTTCAGCCCCTTTTCTCTCGCGGCATTAGCAAATGCTTCAACTACACCATGATACTTATAAGGGCCACGATCTAGCACCACTTCTACTACGCCAATTTTACTAGCCCTCTCAGCAATCAACGCACCTATCTTCTTCGCAAACTCCTTGTTGCTATAAGACTTGCGGGCAGTATTCTGAGCGCCTGAAGCGTCAGCCGTTTTTTCGCCAGACACAGCCCTTTCTAAAGTAGAAGCGGAAAGTAATGGATTTCCATTTAAATCTATCAACTGAGCATGCACATGCCTACAAGACTTAAAAATAGACAATCTGCATCTGTCAGATACCCTTGCTATCCTACTTCTTACTCTTAATTTTCGCACTCCAGCTCTTCTTTTGGCATTACGCATAACTAAATAACCCTATTTTATACTCTATACAAATAAATCAGTGAAAATCACAAACTCACAAAATAAAAACACACAGCAAATACAAACGCTCACGCACTCATATAAAAACACACTCACATAAAAACACGCATCCAGGAACAATCGCGGCTGTCCAATGCAATAACTCTCCTTCTAAACGCCGCTAATAGCAACCGCACAGTCACCGCTCGAATCTTCGCCTAACTTACCATGCACAATCGAAGATCTGCACTGTCACGCGCCCCTTTTGCTCCATGCGCTCGCTCCTTACATTTGCTATTGACCTAGCACGAGTTTCAAAAAGGCCTAATAAATATAATGATGAATACAAAGTCTCGTATCCGCTCATTTAAAAGCCAAAATCTCTAAACTCAATGTCTCAAAGCTCAATACATCCCTTAGTTTCAAACCCTCGCGCCCTGGCGTTATGACAATCGAAACATCACTCGCTATGCGACATTCTCACGCATCTCATCACGCATCTCATATATTGAAATAGATAATGTAGATCATGGATAAATTTGATGCAAAGTCAACGGTAATTCTATCACGGAACAACTCAATGTGCAAGCGTCATTTTACTCTTTCAACACCTTCAACTCAACATCACAAGTTTAATTGCCAATCTTTTCAACTTAACTTAGCAAAGCGCAATGCCAAACAATACTAATATACTTCTCGCTAAAATGGCAATTCATCTTCATTTTCCATCAATTGAGATGCCTCACCATCATTATGATTCATAGCATCAAACTCTCTCTTCTCACCTTTTCCATTTAATACGATTAATGTAGACCCATAACCCTGCAGCACTACTTCTGTAGTATACCTCTCCTGGCCGCTGGCATCAGTCCACTTTCTGGTTTGCAAAGTGCCCTCCACATATAGTTTAGTGCCTTTATCAACAGATTCTTTTGTCATTTGAACAAAAATTGGGTTAAAAACCGCAACCCTATGCCACTCGGTTTTCTCCTTTCTCTCGCCAGTAGCCTTGTCCTTCCAAGACTCAGAGGTAGCCAAACTAAAAGAGGCCATCTCATTACCGCCATTCATAGCCCTAATTTCAGGCACCTGACCAACATTACCCAAAAGGGTTACTTTATTTAAACTAGAAAAAGACATAATATACCATTTTTATAAATTATATTTTTATATTTTCTCGATAAAAACCACACAACGCAACATCAATTCCAACACTTACGCTACCTATCATAGAGTTCTATCCCATGCATTTTGCAAATCATTCAAAGCGCAACCAAAGGAACCCTGCGCCGTCGCTACACTCCCACCTCCTTTTAGCCCTACATTCATGGCATTAGCAACGCGCAATAAAACATCTTTAGCAGAATACCTTGTTTGTAGATCAGTAGCAACATGAACGGTTAAAAAGAGCTGCCCTTCACACTTATTCACATAGCCAAAGATTACTCCTGGTTGATTATACTTGTCTGCAAAGTTTCTTGCAACCCTACTTTCCATTTCTTCAAGCACCACCCAATAAACAGAATAATCCTCCTTCCCCTTTTTTACAACCGCTCCAGTCAACTTCTGAGCAATATATTGCATCTGCACACTTTCTAAACGACTAGCCAGCTCTTTCCTATCCTTCATCAAGACTTCTAACTTATCCTTCGCATCTTTTGGCGAAACAAGCAAAATTTGCGCAATACTGCGTAAATAACTTTCTTGTTCCTGCACATAATCTAATGCGGAAGCTCCAGCTACAGCTTCAATCCTACGCACACCCGTCGCGATTGACGCTTCACTCACTATTTTAAACAAACCCACTTCACCAGTACGTTTAATGTGCGTGCCACCACACAATTCAACAGATTCAACGCCATAGCTTCTCTCTAAAGCCTCATTCGTCTTAGAACCGCCATCGATCTTAGCACGACTATCCATCTTAGAATCGCCATCAGTCTCTTCGCAAAATATACTCACAACTCGCACGTCTGCATCATATTTCTCACCAAATAGCGCCATCGCTCCCTGCCCTATCGCGTCTTCAAGTGGCATGAGTACTGTTTGCACTTTTAAATCGCGTCTCACAACATCATTAACATGATGCTCTATTTGCAAGATCTGTTCCACAGTGATGCTTCCATTATAAGACACATCAAATCTTAATCTATCACTACTCACCAACGAGCCCTTCTGCACAACATGCTTCCCTAAAATCTTATGTATTGCTGCATGCAATAAATGCGTTGCCGTGTGATGCACTCGAAGATTTTGCCGATATTCTACATCAATTTCTAACTGTATACAATCTCCAACCTTCACTCTGCCAGACTCCAGAATACAATGATGCACATGTATACCTAAATGCTTTTTGGTCTCGACCACTTGAAGCTTGCAATCTTCGCTAATAATCCATCCTTTATCCCCAAGTTGTCCGCCAGATTCGCCATAAAATACACTCTGGTTACTCACTAAAAAAAAACTCTGACCCGCCTCAGATATCTCTTGCACTTGTTGTTTATTAATTAGCGCCAATACTTGCCCTTGAATTTTATTAAAACTATATCCAACAAACTCTGTCACTCCGTGCGCACTACGCAAATCAAACCAAATTTTATCATCCACAGAATCGCCAGAACCAACCCACGCCTTTCGAGCGCGCTCTCTTTGCTGCTGCATCTGCTCTTCAAATTGAGCCAGATCAACACTAACACCACGTTGCTTTAAAACATCTTGCGTCAAATCTAACGGAAAACCGTAGGTGTCATATAGTTTAAAAGCCGTCTCTCCAGAAAACGTCTGCCCATCACTCATCTCCTGCTCAAGCAACTCCATACCTTTAGCTAAAGTTCGCCTAAATCTCATCTCTTCGTGATATATCACATCCTGCACAAACTCTTGAGCGCGTTTAATTTCAGGATACACATCATGCATAAGATCTACTAAACACGGCACAATTTTTGTTAACAAAGAATCTTTTACTCCTATATTATATGCATGTCTAATGCTACGCCTCAAAATACGCCGCAACACATAACCCCTCCCCTCATTTGCAGGAATCACACCATCGCTAATCAGAAAGGTGCAAGCGCGAATATGATCAGCAATTACCCTATAAGACGTGATATTATCTGCTGTAGCTTTAATCTTGAATAAATCTTGAGCCGCGCATATTATAGATTGAAATAAATCGATATCATAATTATTTCGCATACCCTGTAGCACAGAGGCGATACGCTCAAGACCCATGCCAGTATCAATACATGGTTTCGGTAGGTTAACCCTCTGGTCCTTTGCAACTTGCTCAAATTGCATAAACACCATATTCCAAATTTCTACATATCTATCTCCATCACCCTCAGGGGTTCCCGGCAAACCGCCGGCCACCGAGTCGCCATAATCATAAAATATCTCAGAACAAGGGCCGCATGGGCCTAAATCACCCATTGACCAAAAGTTATCATTAGTAGTGATTTTAATAATTCTATCATCGCCAAGACCAGCTATCTTTTTCCAAAAATTGATAGCTTCTTCATCGGTATGATATACCGTTACATATAATTTTTCCCCTGGAATAGCAAAATGTTTCGTCACTAAATCCCAGGCATAGTATATAGCCTCTTCTTTAAAATAATTGCCAAAAGAAAAATTACCAAGCATTTCGAAAAAAGTGTGATGACGGGCGGTGTAGCCAACATTTTCTAGATCGTTGTGCTTACCTCCTGCCCTAATACATTTCTGGCTAGAAGTAGCCTTGCTATATGCTCGCACCTCCTTACCAGTAAATACATTTTTAAACTGCACCATGCCAGAATTCACAAACATCAATGTTGGATCATTGTGAGGCAATAAAGAGCTCGACTGCACCAGGCTATGACCCTGCTGTACAAAATAATTAGTAAAAGTCTTGCGAATTTGATGCAAAGTTTTCATAATCAAAGCTATCGATTTTGTTATAGGCGCAGGGATATATAAAAAGAGATAATAATTTAAAGGATATTAGAGTAGACGGATGCAAGATAGAAAAAATGCAACAACATCACGCCAATAATATAAGACACAGCATAGCGGAGCCAATAAAAAATGGCAGGAGTGACAGGAATCGAACCCGCAACACCTGGTTTTGGAGACCAGTACTCTACCAGTTGAGCTACACTCCTATTTTGCATCTTTAGGTCAACAAAGCCCTACATGCACAGCATACTATACCGCTAATACTCTTTATAAAAAATAGACTGATCATCATATTCCTTAAGGTACAAGGAGTATATTATGTATCATATAATTTATCAATAGCCTAAACACAAAGAAATAAAATAAATGGCGATAAAATTCATTACTAATAAATTCATTTTTCCAAAATTGAAAGATAATAACTGAATCAAGTATGATGAGCAAAAACACATAGCGCATATACAAGACACGCGATACCTGCGCGCTAACAACAAAATACATGCCACCAAAAAACGCAGCGCATTATGAATATTTCGCTTCAATTCCAGAATATGCAAGTAATAGTCGAATAACACACTACCATAGTATACCTATTCCTTTACTTCGCAAGGGGATTCAATAGAAGGGAAATAGTATATTCATCAAATACATAGTTGCTAGCCAAATGCCAGCCATACAAATGCTCAAGATCTAGCAGCGCATCACCATTATAATGCTTATGTATTTTTGTGAGAAGAAACGCGGATAATAAATTTTTTTGAAGAAACATATTACATACCTCCGCCCCACCTATCATAAAAACCTGTTCAGGCAGATGTGCCCGCAAGACGCTCTCATGGCGATTTTGCGTTAAAGCAATACAACTAGCGATATCTCTGCAAAAAACAATCGTGCTTTTATCATCCTGCTTCAACCTAAGCTTACCCACGCCCAAATTACTACGCATAGAAAGCACTATCGTGCGACGAGCAGGAAAAAACGAGGACGGCATAGATTCAAAAGTCTTGCGTCCCATAATAACCCTTGCACCATGGGTAATTTGCAAAAAATAATCTAATTCTAGTGGATATCGCCATGGGATAGACGATCCTAACCCCACCACACCCTCCTCTGTTGCAGCCATAATACCAACTATCCCAGGCCGCAGAGCAGAAAGCGCGGCGCGCAGATCTCTTATAATCAGTTGATGACTGGATAATAGATCATGCAGCATGCAATCTAAGTATCAGTTGCGAGTTTTCAGCTCTGGCTACGCTAGATCAACATCTTGTCTAGCTTGCCGCTTTGTTCTAGATCATGCAATTCCTTACATCCACCTATCAACTCATCATTAATAAAAATTTGAGGAAAGGTGCGCATGCCATGTTTTTTAATTAACTCATCTCTTTGTTCTTTAGTGTAGTTATCAACGATTATTTCTTGATATTTAACATTTTTAGAATCCAACAAATTTTTCGCCTTAAGGCAATATGGGCAAGTGCTGAGAGTATAAATAACTACCATAAATACTGAAGATAAAAATGACCGATACATAAAAAAATAAATATAAATAAATTAATTAACAATTAAAAGAGGGGGGGAGTTTGATAAAGTGTAAATTTTTTTCATCTCTCAAAGCCAACGTCAACTCTACAAACTGTTAACATACTGCACAAACCATCTCTTACCATAAGAACATGTAGACAGCAACTTTAACCCTTTCTTTCTTATCGCACTCAAAACTAAAGACTGATTTAAAAATATTCCATTAATACTATTAGTAAGATGATACATAAACAAATTATTCATCTTTCTTTGTTGTTCATATGCAATGAGAGCATCGGTATTAATACCAGAAATATGTAAATTCCAGCATAAGCTCTCAATATCTTTCATACCCTGATTAAATCCCTGTCCAGCAATTGGATGTAGTATATGCGCAGAATCAGATACCAACACTACTCTATTATAAAAGTAATTCTCTGCTATTTTTGCAATCAAATTATATGAGTGATGCCTCACCCAATCATCACTAGCATGAATATCAGGCATATGAGGTTCTATAACACGCATCGCACCTAAAAAATAACCGGTATACTCTTCTAACATGCTAGCACGTTCATCATTATTCAAGCGCTCGAATAATCCAAAGCTCTGGTCGTCCATGCTCCACACCACGTTAGACTGATGCTCGCTGCATAGCGGTAGAAGTGCCAAGGGACCCGAAGGTAAAAAATGCTCTAAGGCAGCATTGCTATGAGGTTTTTCATGGCACACATCAAACACCACACTTTTCTGATGATATTGCTTTTCTACACGATAACAAAAATATTGATCCTTAATTGCTCTATTAAAATCAGCATCACATAATATTGCCAGCTGAGCGTGCACTTCGCTTTTTTCGTCTAATACTACGGTAGTATGATCCTCATGAGCTATAAGATTAACATAATTGGCGAGATTAAAATCAATCTCCTCTAAAACCACCTGAGCCAAAACTGATTTAAAATCCTTGTTTTTGATAATATATCCAATTTCACCACCAAGCCCATCGCTAGATAGTTGCAGCAATTCAGAAGCAGAATGATTATCAACAATATACACTTCTTTCACTGGCGTTAAATATTGCTGTAATTTTTCAAAAACTCCAATCTTACGTAATAACAATATAGAGCGATTAGTTAAGGCCGTCGTTCTATTATCTAAACAAAACTCCGCCTGAGCAAGGTTTATTTTATCTAGTAAAATAGGCTTGATACCCTCAGAAAGAAGGTGCAATGCCGTTATCATACCACTTAATCCCGCCCCTAATACCACAACTTGTTCCATACTATAGCTCTATAAATTATATATACGCACACCTCAATAAACCTACAAATTCTCTATTTCCCACGTAACTAACGCCTCATCGCCCACAGTACAACTTAAATTACAACAAGTCTATTAAATGTCTTGCACATAGAGTATCATGTAATTTGTTAAGTGCAAAATTAATCATATAACTCTTATCTTTAGTTTCCCAGATGTATTATCCAAAAATTGCAGACTATTTTGATAATAGTAGTACAGATGATTACTTGTTAGAAGTGCAAAAAGTGTTAATGACGAAAATTCTACACGATTTATCCAGTAATTTCTCAGTAATTAAATCGAGTTTCGATATTATACAATCTGGCGCAAATCACCAAAGCACTAAACCGGCGGAATTGCTAGAATCCTCTATATCCACCTTCTTTTACAAGATAACTGCATTTAATCATCTTGTGTCACCAGCTATAGAATACAACAAAAGCGCCACTAGAGAAATCAATGAAATAGTTATTCATTACTTAAGGTTAAGCATAGAGCATGCAACCGTCTATGTAGATTGTCAAATACACGAAATTCCCGAAACGTTAAAGAGAATTTTAATCGGCTTGGCTTTGCACATTTCTTCTACACGTCCTACTTCTGCTCTCATCTGTATTAGCTTTTTTACAAATCGCAAGCGCAACATCTATAAAATCCGCCTAGAAGTAAAAGCGCAATCTTTTAAATTTCATGAATCTAAGTATCAAACAATGATGCAGCAAGTAACGCAAGAGACAATAACGCTATATAATGTTTTAGAGCATTTTATACTGCAATTATGCGATATAGAAGATATCAGTTTAATTTTTGCAAATTATGGTTCTCTCTTAATATACGAAATTCAAAAGTATGCAGACTTTGATTGTGACATGTAGTGATTCTGGAGTGAGATTAGATGTTTTTTTAGCTAAATCTTTTTCTCATTACTCTAGAGTATATATTCAAAATTTGATTGAAAATGGCAAAGTGTTACTAAACAACAATTGCGTAAAAGCTAGTAGGAAACTTCTAGAAGAAGATGTAGTGCAAATAGATATAACACAACACGAATCGCATAATTCTTATACCACTGAACTAAAAGCGGTAGATATCGATTTTAACGTAGTATATGAAGATCAATATTTGATTGTAATCAATAAACCAGCTAACTTAACAGTGCATCCTGGCGCCGGCAATAAAGATAATACGTTAGTAAATGCTCTACTCTATCGATACTCTAAACTGTCTAATTTAGGTGACCCTCATAGAGTAGGTATAGTGCATAGACTAGATAAAGACACCTCCGGATTGATGCTTGTAGCAAAAGATAACACCACGCACTACTCTCTATCAAAACAAATAGAAGAAAGGCTAGTGCATCGCAAATATAAGGCGTTAGTATGGGGAGAGTTTAAACCTTCCTCCGGCAAGTTTGAAACAAAAATCGCTCGCAGTATGCGGGACAGATTAAAAATGCAGGCCATTGCTATGGATGAAAGCAAAGGAAAAATCGCCATAACTCATTATCGCACTTTAGAGTTATTTTATGGAATAGCAAGCCTAGTGGAGTTTACTTTAGATACTGGCAGAACTCATCAAATTAGAGTACATGCTAGCCACGCCGGCCACTCTATCGTGGGAGATATGACCTATGGAGCACTGGGTCGTAATATACCCAAGAACATATCATTGCCATACAAACAATTCATAATGCACGCAATGAAGCGCCAAGCCCTGCACGCATATTGCATTTCATTCTCGCACCCAATAAGCAAGAAACGGATAACATTCGAGGTAGACCTACCAAATGATATGAATAATTTTATTGCATCTCTCAGAAATCAACAAATCCCCTACTCTAATTAATTCTTTTTATCACATCTTTCTTCACACATAAACCAACACTATCGCACCCACACCTCAGCTCGCAAATAGCACCCGCTCTCATCGCGTCACTCGCATCATCAAAAGCAGGAGCGAAAGGCAAGGGAGTTTTAGCATAAACAGCGTCAGGATCATCCCATGCGCTAAAAGTAAGAGCGCAATCGCCCAACCCTGATCCAGAAATTTTTGCGCCATATCTAGACTGCGCATTCATCTTTTGCACTATACTATCGAGTAGAAAATCGCTCATACCAAGATTTTGCAAAATTCTGTGTGCGCTATTCATGCTGTTTCTAATAAGGGCGTTATCTCTATTATTTATACCATCAAACAACATTAAAGAATTAAAATCCATCTCTTTAAACAATCTAATTCTTGATGCGTCATCCAGCCTTTGCGTGAGCCATATTATATCTGCCGTTTTGCGCTTATAGCCACAATATATCAGGCATATCTCATAAGGCACGCTATTACTCTTATTAACGCATAAACCATGTTTACGATGCAGAATCATCCCGCCTAGTATACTGCAAGCAATATCCGAGCCAGATGAATACGAACTCTGAAAAGCCCTAGCAATCTCCCAACCCCTTTGATAAATTAATTCTAAATGACTATAAGATAAAGGTAATGAGATGCGTTCTGTGTACAGTAACAACAAAGCTGTCATGCATGCAATCAATGCACCAGAAGAGCCTAGGCCCATAATGGGAATTTGCGATTCAATGGACAATAGTAGTGGGGTAGATTCCAAAATTTGAAAATCCCTTAATATAAACGAGACTAATGAATTGTTAGATAGAAACTCGCGCCCTTCTTGCATGATAACGCCACCATTCATTAAATGTTTTGCATCAGTAATGACAAGTGCGAGCTGTGGGCGATGTGCGATAGTAATCTTAATTCTTTTATTCGCAGCTAGCACTAAACTATAACCATCTTCCAAAACGCTATATTCTCCGCATAACATTAAGCTAGCTGGGGCAGAGGCAACAAATTTCACGGCGCAACTGTTTTGAATTATTGAAGAAAAATTACAGAATAAATTTTAAGCTACATACACACATCTAACCTAGCCACAGTTTTTTGCAAAATACTTAATAAACTATCCACTTCAAGGCCGCTACTACCTATTAACACGCCACTAATAAAAGAAATGCCACGTATGTCTGATATATTGCTCGGATTTACAGAACCACCATAAATCAATTCATAATTATCAAGCGCATTAGACAAATGTTTATTCAATAAATACAAATCTTCGCTAATTCTATCAATGGGCAAGGTGCATTTATTACCAATAAAACAATAAGGCTCATAAGCTATGATAAGATGGTCGCTTAAACCTCCACGCTTTCTTTTCATCTCATCTAAAAAATAATTTATTTGTTCTATCACATAAGCTAAATACTTCCCACAACTGCGCACTTCCGTTGGCTCACTCACGCACAAAATAGGTTGAATATTAAACTCTAAAGCTGCATTGAGTTTTTCAAGCGTTATTTCATTAGTCTCACGCATTTTAAATCTGCGCTCGCTATGGCCTACTATAGCATATCTCACACCAGATTGCGCCATCAGATGGGCTCCACACTCTCCAGTATAAGCACCCTGCTCGCATTGTATTTCGCTCAAATCTTGCGAAGCAAAATTAATATCCGGGAATTTTCTCATCAGATACAATAAATAAGGCATAAGGGGCGCAATAACTAATTCTTCATAATCACGCTGAATAAGACTAGATAAATGATGTAGGAAATCTTCAGCTTGATCTATGGAGAAATGCATTTTCCAATTAACGATGGTATAAAACTTTTTTTTCTTGTTATTCATTCTTGTCTTTTATTCGTTATCGTTTTTTACTTGCGTAACATTTACTATCCCTAAAATCTAAAATAGAATAACCGGAATCAAATAATTTATTTTGCTTATACAGCGCATCTAAATATTCTAGACGTTCTAAAAACTCCGCATGTTCTTCTGGCATTTTTACAACAATTTCTTGAACAAAACACACATCCCATCTCCTATTTCCTACTCTACGTACCATTCGCACTTTCTCTGCTAAATCAGGAAATTTTTGAAACTGGTCTAGAAGCGCAGACAGATGTATATTCGCTCCTTGTCCAAACACTTCTAGCTTTACTTTTGGTAGAAAATATTCAATATCTCTGTAATCTTCAGATATCAATACGCCATAACGATCTATCAAATACCTCTTACCATCATAATAAAATAGAGCAATCGGTTCGCGCTTTGTGGTTTCTATCACAATACTACACGGCAAAACTCTGCGCACCTTCACCATGCTATATAAATTATATTGCTCTAAAGCGGCGCGAATTTCATTTAAATCTACAGAAAAAACATTCCGCCCATGATATCTTTGAAATAATTTATCATTAGAAACTTTACCATCTAAAACAAAAGAATTAGCATTGATAACGAACTCTAAATTAAATAAATATCGAAATAGTTCTAAAAAATCAGGTTCATTCACTTGATGATATAGATCAAACACTTCGCCAGCTAACTCATCTCTGTCGACATTAAACCTCTTTTCAAACTCTACTCCTGGCACCAACTGCGTCGTCGCTCTAACGCTCGCATCCTCAACACTCCGGTTCTGCACTCCATGCACCTCTTGCATTTGCTCATTATGAGCAAATTTTAGAAGAGGTCCATTATTAGCCATCACCTCTAACTCATCTGGCTTAGATTCAAGGGAAATAGGATAGAGCGCACCAGATAAAAATAAGACCAGTGGCAACAGAAATTCTATCAAATATAAACTTTTCTTCTTTTTTAGCCTCACATCTAACGTATATCCAAACTTAATGAATTCTCAACTTAATAAACGCACGATAAGCTATCTCGCGCCCTCATCAATCACTCTCTTAATCTCCTGGGCAAGATGCCTTTCGCATTTTAACTCATCCCTTTTACCGCTAGCACGCACCTTAAGCTCCATCACTCCTTGCTGCAATCCTCTCTTGCCAATTATTACATGATAAGGTATACCAATGAGATCATGAGTAGCCAACTTCGCCCCAACGCTCTTATGAGTATCGTCATATAACACTTCCAGGCCAAGATGTAGCATATCTTGATATAGATTATCCGCCTCACGAGAAGTAGCTTCGTCCTCAGGATCTAAATTAATCAACGACACATGAAATGGCGCCACAGACATAGGCCAAACTATGCCATGCTGGTCATGGCTGGACTCAATAATGGCAGCCACTAATCTCGACACGCCTATGCCATAAGAACCCATATACACATTCACAAGCTCTCCACTCTGGTTTTGCACAGCAGCATGCATGCTTTTAGAGTATTTGTCTCCAAAATAAAAAATATGCCCTACTTCTATCCCCTTAGTATTTTTAAGTTTCACGCCCGCTGGCACCTTACTACTCTCATGCCTTTCATCTGCTGCAGCATACAAACTCTTTAATAGCTCTAAATTCATAACCGGATTTTGCATGAGCTCATCGAAGCGCTCATCATAAAATAAATCTGACTCACCCGAATTAGAGACTATATGAAACTCATGGCTCAAATCTCCTCCTATAGGGCCACTATCAGCCATCACGGGTATGGCATACACCCCAAGATCTGCAAAAGTTTTGAGATATGCTACAAGCATTTGGTTATAAGTAGCGCGAGCATCGTCTGGAGTAAGATCAAAAGAATAAGCGTCTTTCATACAAAACTCTCTGCCTCTCATTAACCCAAAGCGCGGACGTATCTCATCTCGAAATTTCCATTGGATTTGATAAAAATTCTTCGGTAATTCTTTATAAGACTTAACGTATTTTCTAAATATATCAGTTACCATTTCTTCATGCGTTGGCCCAAACAACATGGCGTGCTCGTGCCTGTCTTGAATACGTAGCATCTCCTTGCCATAATCGTCATATCTACCAGATTCTATCCATAAATCGGCAGATTGGATGCATGGCATTAATATTTCTAAAGAACATTGATTCATGTTATCTCGAACTATATTAGAAATTTTTTGTAATACCCGCAAACCCATAGGCAGCCAGCTGTATATGCCAGCCGATTGCTGAGTAATCATGCCAGCCCTAAGCATTAACGAATGAGAAGTAACATGAGCCTCCAGAGGCTTTTCTTTAGAGGTTGGTAAAAAATATTTAGAAAGCAACATAAAAAATATTATTGATTTGAGGTATAGTGTTATAAGTTATTATTTTATTATTCATTAAAATTAAAATAACAAATTTAAAAAACTCGCCTTATCTTGCAAGAAAGAACCTGTATAATGGTAGGTCTCCATCACGCTTCTCTTCTTTTGCACGCCACGCATTACCATGCAATAGTGCTTCGCCCGCACACGCACAGCCACTCCTTGCGGAGATAAAAAGTCTTGAATAGCATTACCAATTTGGCTGGTCATTTTTTCTTGAATTTGTAAGCGTTTGCTAAAGCAATCCACAATACGCGCCAGTTTGCTCACACCTAACACCAACGAATTAGGTAAATAAGCTATATCTACACTACCCTCAAATGGCAGCATGTGATGTTCGCACATCGAAGTAAACTCTATATCTCGTAACAATATAACATCACTAAAAGATTGTACATCAGCAAACTTCGCACGGAAAATTTCTTCTAAATCTATATTATAACCACTAAAAAGCTCAGTATAACTTCTTAGCACTCTATCCGGCGTATCTTGCAACCCTTCTCTATTAACATCTTCTCCTATAAATTGCAAAATATTGCTAATACACTGCCGAATCTCACCAGGAGTAATTTGTTTTTTTTGCATAACCTTAGCTTGAGTTTTAAATTATTTTTTAATTTCCGAACTATTTTCATTGTTACTGCAATACAGATGCTATATAGAGGCTATATAACATAAGCGTCGCTCATCATACACACAACAATTGCAGCCAAAATACCAGCGAAGGTATCATCTAACATAACCCCCCAAGCATTTTTAATCCTTCTATCTATCCAACCAACTGGGAATGGCTTCAATATATCAAATAAACGAAACGTAACAAAGGCAATTATCCACCAAAGATAGCCACTACGCAATAGATTAATATCATAGTGATATATTATATCTAAAGTAAGCATTTGCCCAAATACTTCATCTATCACCACTTCAGTAGGATCAAAGATATCTGCTACTACCATAGACTTTTTGGGCGTGACTTGCGTTGCTCCAATACTCAAATCCTCACATATCTCAGCGCGCCCAAAGTTCTGCGCTTCGTATGCTCCTTGCATTTGCTCATCATAAGCGAGTTTTACAAGAACTCTAATGTAACGTGAAATAGCGGGAATGCTTGCAATAAACAATAAAAACATTACAACATCAATAATCCTATTATCTACTGACAAGGAATATAGAGCGAAGTAGATGCAAGCTCCAAGCAGCGAACCAAAAGTACCAGGGGCCCAGGGAATGCAGCCAATACCACAGCAAGTGACGAAACGTTTATAGATGCGTAATGATTTATTCATATGTTGTGTGAAAAAGCAATTTACATGGAATGTCACGCTGCTTTACGAACGCGCGACTTGGTAATAAAATAAACCAACAAAACAAAAGCAAACCAAGCAAGTAAGCAAAGGCCAGCAAAGCTTAAACCAGTTTCATCGAACATTTGTGTATACAGCAGATATCCACAGGCAAAGTAAGCTAAAACAGAAACTAAATAAACTGCCGGGCATTTAAACGGCCTTTCTATATTTGGCATTCTTTTTCGAAACAACACAACTATCAAAGAAATAGTCATGTAATCTATCAAAGAGCCCATGCTAGACATTTGTGCCAGCAATTTAGGCTGGCAAAACCCACCGCCAACGGCAGCAAGTAGAGTGAATATCAGAATGCTCACATAAGGACTTTTGTGTTTTGGATGAATTTTTGTTACACCCTGTGGCAACAGCCCATCCTTCGCCACAACATAACATATACGAGACTGCGCATAAATCTGACTCATTAACACGGTCGTCATACCACACACAGCACCTATAGCCACAACGGCAGCGCCAGCATTATTACCGTGCTTTGCCAATGCATTAGCTAAAGAACTCACTGCGTTTAAATTCTGATAATTATCTATACCCGTTAATGCAAATGCTACAGCAATAAACAAAACAGCGGCTACTAATAATGCTCCTATAAGGCCAACTACTATATCTCTTTTAGGGTTTTTACATTCATCTACAGTAGTAGCGATATTACCAAAGCCGGTGTATGCAAAAAATAAAATAGAGGAGCCAAAGATTACTTTATCAAACCCAAAGGGCATGAATGGCGTGTAGTTTGCGTAGTCAATATTAGGATAGGCAAAAAACACAAACAACAATATTACTAAGATTGTTACGCAAGAAAGGATAGTGGTGAGTTTTTTGCTATTCTGAGTACCTAAGTACAGAACATATCCAAGTATTATAGGGATAATCAATCCTATAATATTCACCACTCCTCCTTCCATCGGGCTTAAGCATAATGCTTCGGGTAGCTCCATGCCAGTGGCAGAAAAAAGAATAGAGCGCGCATATCCAGACCAACCAGCCGCTACAGTAGCAGAGGCAAAGCCGAGTTCTAACACAATTACGCTCCCAATCATCCAACCGAATAATTCGCCAAAAGCCATACAGCTATAGGTGTAGATACTACCAGAGGTTGGAATGGCGGTGGCCAACTCTATGTAACTCAGTCCTACAAAAATACACACTAACCCAGCTATTAAATAAGATAAGCTCACAGCAGGGCCGGCGCATGTTGCTGCTACTATACCAGTGAGCACAAACACTCCGCTACCGATGATCGAACCCGAGCCAAATAACACTAAATCGAGCGGACCTAATGTTCTGGGCATTGCAGCGCCCTGTTTTACCACTGCTTCTTCGTATGTTTTGCGCCTGAAATAACTCACTTTATTTTTACCATCTATCTGAATTCATAATAAGCTATAGTCTATCGCACACCATCTACTGAGCAGAAGAATTTGCATGCGCGCATTCGCATGCTCGCAATTATAGCATAATTAAAAATTAGAATCTAGGGAAGAATAGATGGCGATTAGAAGACAGAAGTAATAGAGCGCGATTAGAAGATGATGTATAAACGAGCGTTCTAGGAGAGAAATAGTATAATGTGGGCATAGAACGTAAAAAAAGCGCCAAAACCACAAGCTTGCAACAACCCATGGTTCTGACACAACTCTTAGCTAAAATATGCTATATCTTTGGGTTATATGGTTTATCTCCCTTCGGACAAATATTCTTATTATCCGGCTTATCAGACTTAGACTTATCAGGCTTATCAGGCTGATTTTTCTCAGGTCTATTAGGTTGGTTTGATCTTCCACCTCCATTTCCGCCACTTATACCTTGCATAACTTGTTACCTATATCTTTATTAATAATTAATTTATTTAACAGTTCAACACAAAACACACGCAGGCAAACTTCCATCGCTCACCGCTAATGCCCTGCATATTAGATTCTGCTATCACATTGTTTGAAAATACAATACACGCATTGTACATTAATATTTTATTGATATAAATTTTATCAACTATAGGATAAATTGTTACTAGAATGTTACAATTAACATAAACTTTCATTACAACGAATTACAACCTATTCAATAACTGTTCAGCATATATAGTAATTTAGGTTGAATGAGATATAATTTTTCGTTATCATAGACCTGTTGCGTAAGTAAGAAAGTAAGTTATGAACTTGAAAAAACACAGAGTATGTTAGGTGTAGAGCTGATGTGTTTATGCCGCTAATGCTTCATTAGACCTCTTTCCTAACTCTACTCCTGATGGCAACTGTGGCGACGCTGTCGATGCGCAAGTCCTCACGTACTTCATGTACGCTGCGGCTCTGTGCTTCGTATACTCCTCGCATTTGCTCTTAATTGAGCGAGTTTCGAAAGAGGTCTATTAAAAACCCAAGTTGTTGTC